>JBIQIQ010000005.1:0-18315 GCA_044507975.1 Deinococcaceae bacterium | reverse complement strand
CTGCACGGCCATCACGTCGAACTCGACGCGGTGGAAGTCGATCGTCATGGTGGGCACGTCGAACAGCGCGTAGGCGGCCAGCGGCACCTGGTCGCGCGGCTGCCCGACGGCGCCGGGGTTGGCGATCACGCGCGCCAACGGGGGGACTCGGTAGCTCACGCGGTCGTCGCGGAAGGTCATGGTGCGCCAGAGCTCGCGCGCCCCGTGCTTCGCGTAGGCGTAGACGCGCGGGTGATGCGTGTGCCCCACGAAGAGCAGGCGTGTCTTCATCAGCGGCACGTTCGCCTGGGCGCTCGACAGCGTCGCGAGGTACTCCCACTGCCGCGAGAGGGCGCCGTGCGCGGCCTCCCAGGTGGCGTCGACGTGATGCGTCTCGAGGGTCCGCAGGAAGTCGACGCTGGCCTCCGACAGCTCTGAGGCGTGGCGCTCGAGCACCTCGTAGACGACGCTGGCGTCGGAAGGCCCGCGCCGGCCGTCGACGAGCTCGAGAAGGGCGGCGTCGTGGTTGCCCGCGATCCGCACCCGCGGAGCGAGCTCGGCGAGGCGCTGCACGACCTCGTCGGCGTTCGGGTAGTAGCCGACGGCGTCGCCGAGGAACATCACCTCGTCGTAGCCGCGCTGCTTGGCGTGGTTGAGCACCGCTTCGAGGGCGGGAAGGTTGGCGTGGACGTCGCTCAGGACGAGGTAACGCATCTGCGCAGAGGATACCAAGCGCCCCCTCCGGCCGTTCCTGGAGCGCGTCGGGGTGTAGATATACTGGCGGCGATGGGCCTGCCTGCCAAGAGACGCCCCGCTGGGCTACTGAGCGCGGCGCTGGTGGCAGCGGCCCTTCTGCTCCAGTTCTCCTACGCTCAGGTCACGGTGCCCACGTTCGGCACGCGCGGCGACGTCGACGAGGCGGCCCTGGCGGCGTTCATGGCGTCGTTCCGTTCGGCGGTCGCCGCGGCCACCGGCCTCGAGGTGCGCGTCGGGGAGCGCATCACCTCCGGGATCGCCGGCAGCCTCGACCCCGAGCTGACGATGCTCATCGCCGAGGTCGACGGCTCCCGCTACGCGGTCAGCGGGGAGGTCTCGCGGGTGCCCGACGGCGGCGCAGCGCCGTACACGGTGAACCTCATCGTCGTCGACTCCCAGGTCGCGCGCGCCACCGACCTGATCACGGCCCCGCTCGACCCCACCGCCCCGGCGGGCGCCGCTGCCGACCTGGCCGGCGTCGTCGCGGGGTTCACGACGGCGGTCCTCGAGCTTCCCCAGGGTGACGCCGGCCTGTTCGTCTCGAGCGAGCCCGGCGACGCGCAGGTGTTCGTCGACGGCGTCGCCGTCGGGCACACCGGCCAGCTGGACGTGGCGATGCTCCGCTCCGGGCGGTACCAGGTCGAGGTGCGCAAGGAGGGCTTCCTGCCCGAGGTGCGCATGGTCGAGCTGCGCCAGGGCGACACGAGCTTCCTGCACGTGATCCTCACGGCGATCTCGGGCGGCAGCGTCCAGGTGACCAGCGACCCACCAGCGCGCGTGCGGCTCGACGGCGAGCCCGCCGGTCGGACGCCTGCGACGCTGCCGGCACTCCCAGGCGTGCACACGGTTACGCTGGAGCGCGACGGCTTCGTGACCGAGACGTTCCACGCGAACGTGCGCAACTACCGCGTCACGCGCGTCGAGGCGACCCTGACGCCGGTCGCGCCGCTCGTCGTCTACTGGGCCGAGGAGCGCGAGGTCATCGTCTACGTCGACGGCCGGCTCCAGGCGGGCGGTCACGCCGTCGGCATCGCCCCCGGGCTGCGGGAGTTCGAGCTCGTGCGGGGCGGCGAGGTCAGGCGCTACCTGCGGGCCGTGCCGGACTCCGGCGTGCATAGGCTCGACCTCGTGACCGGCGAGCTGATCCCGGACGAGCTGCGCTGAGCGGGGCAACCGCGCCGCGCAGGGCCTAGACCATGCGGTCCGTCAGCGGGCGAAGGGCCATCTGAGGCTGAGCCTGGCCCCGAGGGCGTCGGGTGCGGTCGGGTGCAACGCTCCTCCCGCGATCTCGACCTCGGCCGTCGCGCCCGACAGCGGCAGCTCGAGCGCAACGGCGGCGCGCAGGGGTCTGACGTCGCGGCGGTAGGGCTCCCAGGACCCCGTCAGCGCCGCCCGCGCCCCGCCTCCCAGGGCCTCCGCGATCTCGACCGTGCCGCCCGGGCGGAAGCCGTCGTCGCCGTACCCGAGCGAGATCCCGAACCGCCAGTCCGGCGCCCGGCCCCGCGGCAGGACGAGCGCGGCGCCGGCCGCCACGTGCTCCCCGCCCGCCCCTGGCAGCAGTGCGCCGCCCAGCCGGACCTGCAGCTCGTTCTCCCCGAGCGCACGCAGCAGGCGCAGGGTCGCGCCGCCGGTAAGGGCGGTCCCGCCGGGCGCCAGGTGGAGGGCAGGAGCGACGTCGAGCACGACCTGCCGATCGAGCCTGAATGTGCCGCCGAGCTCGAGGCCGACGCGCGGACCCCCGAGCAGAGGCCTCTCCCCGGCCACGGCCAGAGGGTCGAAGCGCTCGGCGTCGGCTCCGTCCGCCGTCAGGGCGAGTCGCGCGGCGACGCTGGCGATCACGCCGCGCGCGGCGACGCGGGCACGGGCGAACGGGCCCTCGCGCAGCTCGCCGCTGGCCTCGAACACGACGTTGCCCAGCGGCCCGAAGGTCTCGGCCGCCATCAGCGACAGCCCCAAGCGATCGGGACCGAGGTCCAGCCCGACGGTGCTGCGCTCCACCTTGAAGCCCTCGAGGGCCACGCCGAAGGAGAGCGCGGGGCAGGGAGCCGAGCCCGCAGCGACGCAGGTGGTGGCCGACGCCGTGACCGTCTGAGCGTCGGCGACCCCGAGGACCAGGCAGAGCGCGGCGCACCAGAGGAGCGCGAGGGACCTGAGCGCCGGCGGCATCGGAGCGAGCGTACCGCGCCGCGTTAGGATGACGCGCCATGAAGGTCCTAGGACATCTGACCGTCCAGCCGCGGCTCCCGGAGCGCATCGGCCGGCTCGGCGAGCTCGCGTACGACCTCTACTGGACGTGGAAGCCCGAAGCCAGGTGGCTCTTCCGCGAGCTCCATCCGCAGGCGTGGGAGCGGTCCAACCACGACCCTGTGGTGGTGCTGAGGGAGGTCGACCAGGCGCGCCTGGAGGAGGCCGCCGCCGACCCGGAGTACGTAGACGCCTACGACAAGCTCGTCGCGAGGTGGGACGCGTACCGGGCCCGGGACACGTGGTTCGGCCGGCAAGACGTCGACCTGGATGGAGCGCGCTTCGCCTACTTCTGCGCCGAGTACGGCTGGCACGAGTCGATCACGCTCTACTCCGGCGGCCTCGGCGTGCTGGCGGGCGACCACACGAAAGCCGCCTCCGACCTCGGCGTCCCGCTCACCGCGGTCGGCCTGTACTACCAGGAGGGCTACTTCCACCAGCGCGTGGCCGACGACGGCAGCCAGGAGGCCGTCTACGTCCGCGTGCCGCCGGAGGACACGCCGTTCACGCCGGTGCTGGACCAGGGCGGAGACCGCGCGGTCGTCACGGTGCGCATGTTCGGGCGAGACGTGAGAGTCCAGGCCTGGCGCGCGCGCGTCGGGCTCGTCGACGTCCTGCTGCTCGACACCGACGTCGCAGGCAACGCCGAGGAGGACCGGAACCTCCTGTGCCGCCTCTACGGCGGAGACCAGCGCGTGAGGATCGCGCAGGAGGTCGTCCTGGGGGTCGCCGGCGTCCGGATGCTCAGGGCCTTGGGAGTGCGGCCGACGGCCTGGCACATGAACGAGGGCCACAGCGCCTTCCTGGCGCTGGAGCGCTGCCGCGAGCTGGTGGCCCAGGGCCGCACCTTCGCCGAGGCGCGCGAGCTGGTCGCGGCCAACACGGTGTTCACGGTTCATACGCCGGTGGCGGCCGGTAACGACGCCTTCGCCTTCGAGCTGGCGCGCGAGGTCTTCGACGGCTTCTGGGAGGAGCTGGGGCTCTCGCCCAAGGAGTTCGACGACCTGGCCAAGGCCGACCACGGCTGGGGCGAGATGTTCAGCATGACCGCGCTGGCCCTGCGCTTCTCGACCTACCGCAACGGCGTCGCCGAGCTGCATGGCGAGACGAGCCGGCGCATCTGGGCCGGCCTCTGGCCAGGCGTGCCGGTGGAGGAGGTCCCCATAGGGCACGTCACGAACGGCGTGCACGTGAGGACCTGGATGGCGCCGGCGATGCAGGACCTCGTCGGCGAGGTCATCGGGGACGGCTGGCTCGACCGCGCCGACGACGAGTCGCTGTGGGAGGCCTTCCGCGGTGTCGACCCTGCCGCCCTGTGGGAGGTGAGGGGACACCTCAAGCGCCAGAGCCTGCGCTTCCTGCGGCGGCGCCGCGCGCGGCAGCTCACGCGCCAGGAGGCCAGCGCCAGCGACCTCGCCGTCACCGACAGCCTGTTCGACCCGCGCGCACTGACGATCGGGTTCGCGCGGCGCTTCGCGGCCTACAAGCGGGCGACCCTGATCTTCCGCGACCTCGAGCGTCTCCACCGGATCCTGGCGGACGAGGAACGTCCCGTGCAGCTCGTCTTCGCCGGGAAGGCGCACCCGGCCGACCAGCAGGGCCAAGCCCTCATCGCCAGCATCCACAGGCTCTCCCACGACGAGCGCTTCGCCGGCCGCGTCCTGTTCGTCGAGGACTACGACATGGCCGTGGGGCGGGCGCTGACGCGCGGCGTCGACGTGTGGCTGAACAACCCGCGCCGTCCGCTGGAGGCCTCGGGCACCAGCGGCCAGAAGGCGGCCATGAACGGCGTGCTCAACCTCTCGGTGCTCGACGGCTGGTGGCCGGAAGGCTACGAGGGCGACAACGGCTGGGCGATCGGCGGCGGGCGCGCGTACCAGGACGACGAGCGCGGCGACGCTTCCGACGCCGACTCCCTCTACGCGCTCCTCGAGCGGGAGGTCGTTCCGCTCTACTACCGACGGGACGAAGGCGGCCTCCCTCTCGGCTGGCTCGAGCGGTGCGCGGCGGCGGTGGCTACCGTGACGCCGAGGTTCAACGCCGGCCGAATGGTCAAGGACTACGTGAGGCGCAGCTACGTGCCCGCCAGCCTCCGCGAGAGGGAGCTGAAGGCGGCCGACGGCGCCAGGCGGCTGGCCGAGTGGCGCGCACGCGTCGGACGAGACTGGCGCTCGGTCGACCTGAGGGCTCGACTCGGCGACGGAGCGGTCGCGGGATCCGGCGACCGCGTCGTCGTCGAGGCGGAGCTGACGGCTCCCGGCTGGGACCCGAGCGAGGTCGCGGTCGAGGTCGTCTACAGCCGCGCCGCCGACGGGCTGCAGCGCGGCATACGGACGGTGCGCATGGACCTAGTCTCGCGCAGCGACGGGACGCACGTCTTCCAGTCGTCGTTCGTCCCCGAGCTGTCCGGGCGCCTGGCGTTCGGGGTCCGCGCCTTCCCGGTGAGCGACCTCATCGCGCACGCCGCCGACGCCCACGCGGTCACGTGGGCGGGTTAGGTTCCTGACATGGAGCTAAGTCGCGAGGCCGCTCTGGCCCTGATGGAGGAGTGGACGCAGAGCGAGAGCCTGCGCAAGCACATGCTCGCCGTAGAGGCGGCCGTCGTCGCCTACGCCCGCCGTTCCGGCGCGGACGAGGAGCTCTGGGCGGTCGCCGCCCTGCTTCACGACTTCGACTACGAGCGCCACCCGATCGCCGAGCGCGAGCGCGATGGCCACCCGTTCGTGGGCGTGGCTCACCTCGAGGAGCTCGGCTACCCGCGCGAGGTGCTCGACGCGATCCTCGGCCACGCCGACTTCTCTGGCGTGGCCCGCGAGACCCTGCTCGCTAAGGTGCTCTACGCCTGCGACGAGATCACGGGCCTGATCACGGCGGCGGTGCTCGTGAGGCCCGACAAGGACATCGCCAACCTCGAGCTCTCGTCCCTGAAGAAGAAGTTCAAGGACAAGGCGTTCGCGCGCGGCGTGAACCGCGAAGACGTGCGGCGCGGTGCCGAGGAGCTCGGCGTCGACCTGTGGGAACACGTCCAGTTCGTCCTCGACGCGATGAGGTCGAACGCCGCCGCGCTCGGGCTCGACGGTCGCCTGGCCGGCTAGGCGATCGCTACCTGGAGGGCGCCACCACCCGGCCGCGCAGCGCGGAGGCCGGCAGCGGGCCGTAGTCGCGCGAGTCGCGCGACGCCAGCGGCCGCCGGTCGTCGCCCAGCACGAAGACCTCGCCCGGCTCCAGACGGGTGGGCGGGAGGTCGGACGACCCGGCCTGCCCGGTCACCGGCGCGGGCACGGGCTCCCCGTCTACCGTCACGCGGCCGGCGGCGATCTCGATCGTGGACGGCCCTACGGCGACCACGCGCTTGAGGGTGAGCCCTCCCCCAGGCGCGGCGACGACCACCACGTCGCCAGGGCGCGCAGGCGCGGGCGTCCCTAGCAGGCGGTCGAGGCCGGGGCGGACGACGAGCACCACGGAGCCGGACGGATGCGTAGGCGCCATGCTGTCGCCGCTGACGCGCATCAGCGCTGCCCCCTGGGTGGCGAGCAACGCTCCCAGGAGGGCGCCGACCGCGAGCCATTGCCAGCGCGCTCTACGCGTACGTCCGCCGGGCAGGTCCGCTCCCGGGCTCGTCACGGTCTCGAGCGGGCGCTCAGACCTCGTCGTCGTGCAGCGTGACCTCGAGCAGCTGCTCGACGCGGGCTCCGAGCTCCACCACCTGCGACCAGCCGCCCCGGGCCTCGAGGGCCGCCGCCGCCGTCGCCTCGCCGATCGCGACGATCTCGTCGATGTCCCTGAACGACTCGATGCGGTACTCGGGCATCGACATGCGTATGCGCAGGTCGGGCGGATGGAGGCTCGCCTGGATGTCCACCAGGATCGACTGCATGATGTCCGACGACCGGAGGAGCATCTGGACCATGGGGTTGCGCCGCTCGAGCCTCACGGTGGCGACCATGCGTTCCCACCAAGTCCCCTCCTCGTCGGGGGTGCGGTAGACCGAGTGCCGGGCCGGGGTCACGTCCGAGGCCACCGTGCGCGTGGCACCGAGGAGGGCGGCCGCGGCGACAGGGAGGTTGTTCACGATGCCGCCGTCGGCCAGCGTGCGGCCGCCGAGCTGCAGCGGCTCGATCGCGCCCGGGAAGCTCGTCGAGGCTCGCACCGCCTTGCGCAGGTCGCCGTCCAGCAAGACCACGGAATCGCCGGACTCGATGTCCGTCGTCGTCACGGCGAGGGGCAGCCGCAGCTCCTCGAACGTCTCCGGGATCAGGTCGGCGAGGAACGCCTCGAACTTGTCGCCCTTGATCACGCCCGCTTGGAGGGAGATGTCGACGATGTCGCGCCACCTCGTCTCCTTCGCGACGGCGTAGATGTCGTCCGCCTGCATACCTGAGGCGTAGAGCGAGCCGATTATCGCGCCCATCGAGGTGCCGGCCACGACGTCGAACTCCGCGCCGACCCGCTCGAGCACCCGCAGGACGCCGATGTGAGCGAAGCCGCGGGCCCCGCCTCCGGAGAGGACGAGGCCCACGCAGACGCTGTCAGTAGGGCGCTCCACTGGACGCTGAAGGTATCACGCGGCGCCCTCGCCGGCCGCCGCGCGTCGCCTACGGCTGGTCGGCCGGGGGGACCACCCTGAGCGTGACCTCGACGTCGCGCTCCTCGCCGTCGCGCCAGACCCTGAGCGTCACGACGTCGCCCTCCTCCTTGGAGATGACGACCGCTTGGAGGTCCTGGATCGTCTCGATCGGCTCGCCGTCGGCCGCGACGATGATGTCGCCGCCGGCCGGGTACTGCTGGTCTCCGAACACGGCCATGAAGGTCGGGCCGACGAGGCCAGCCTCCTCCGCGGGTCCGCCGGGCTGCACGTCGAAGACCACGGCGCCGGCCTCGGGGAGGTTGAGAGCGCGCCGCGCCGCCTCGGGGTAGTCGGAGACCGACCGTCCCGAGAGGCCGATCCGGGGGCGGTTCTCGATGTCCTGGGTCGCGGCGAAGAAGCCCACCAGGCCCCCCTCCCGCATCGCGGCCATCGTCTCGCTCAACAGCGAGCTCGGCACCGCGAAGCCGATGCCGAGGTTGCCGGCCTGGCCCATCGCGCTCATGCCCGGCACGATCATCGTGTTGATGCCGACGACGCGGCCCGACGAGTCGAGCAGCGGGCCGCCGGAGTTGCCGGGGTTGATCGCCGCGTCGGTCTGGATCATCGGGATGTCCACCTGGCCGATCGACGTCAGCTGGCGACCGATCGCGGAGACGATCCCCTGCGTGACGGTCGACTGCAGGCCGTAGGGGTTGCCGATCGCGATGACCTTCTGACCCACCCTCACCTGGTCGGAGTCGGCCAGTTGGACGGGCCGCACGCCCTCCGGTACGGCATCGGCGTCGAGGACCTCGAGGAGGGCGAGGTCGAAGTCGGGGTTCGCCCCGATCACGCGGGCCGGGAGGGGCTCGGCGGCGCCGGGGAACTCGACGGTGATCGTCGCGCCCTGGCGGGGCTCGACTGAGTCGGTGCTCAGCGCGGCCTGGACGACGTGGTAGTTCGTGACGACGCGGGCGTCCTCGTCCACGACGAAGCCAGAGCCGCTGCTCTGGCGCACCCGCGGCACGCTGCGGGGCTGCGGGAACAGGTCTCGGAACTGCTCGGGGAGGAACGGCGCGATGTCCTCGAACGGGTTGACCACCTGCCCGCGCACCTCGACCGTG
Source organism: Deinococcaceae bacterium (assembly GCA_044507975.1). Classification (GTDB taxonomy): domain Bacteria; phylum Deinococcota; class Deinococci; order Deinococcales; family Trueperaceae; genus DASRWD01. The sequence goes on along the minus strand of JBIQIQ010000005.1, from coordinate 9,645 downwards.
ATGGCCACGACGCTGGGGCCGATCGCCTCGACGACGTCGATCGTGTTCTGCTCGTCCTGCAGGAGGGCGGCCGCCGCGTCGGGCGGCTGCACGGGGGCTCGTGGAGCGTCCTGCGGGGCGCCCTCGCCGGCGCCCTGGGCTGCCGCCCCACCGGGCAGACCGCCGACGGCGGCCGCCAGCACCACCAGGAGCGCAGCGATGGTCATGAAGAAGAAGTTCTGCCTTGCGCGCGTCAACTCGGACCACTTCCCTTCTCGCACGTACGCGAGTCTCGCCTCGCGCCGTTAGTTCGCCGGCAGGTCTTCCTTAGAAGGATGAGAGGCGGCGTGGGGTAACCTCGTAGCGTGCCAGACCTCCTCGACGAGCTCGCCTCGAACCTCCTCTGGCGCATCGGCAGGGCTTCGGAGGACGGCCCGGTCACGGTGCGCGTGGGCATGGCCTCGAGCGCGCAGCTCTTCAACGAGCTGCCGCGGCTGCGCAGCGCGACCGACGCCGAGGTCGAGGCCGCCATCAGCGACGCCTCGCTGCGCGTCGAGTGGGTCGGCCCGAGGCCGAGGCTCGGCGAGCGGTAGCCGTGGAGATCAGGCACGAGGTCCGCTTCGCCCTCGAGCTCGACATGTCGCCCGCTCAGGCCGTGCTCTTCGCCCGTGACGTCCCACGCACCCTCCGGCACGCCGACTTCCTCGCGGACCTGCAGGTGGTGGCGGGCGAGCCCAGCCTCGTGTCGGCCGCGATCCCGGTGTCGGCCGCCATGTTCGGTCAGCGCGAGCTGCCCTTCCGGAGCGAGCTCGAGGAGACCGTCGACGGCGCCCGCCTCGTGGGCGTCAAGATCGACCCGGACGGACCAGGGTGGGCGCTCGTGTCCGGCGAGGCCCGCGTCGCGCGGCTCACGCCCACGCGCTCGCGCATCGACTACGCCTTCGACATCTCCGTCAGCCTGAGGCTGCCGCCGGCGGAACGCTGGGGGGAGCGCGCGCTGACGCGCATGATCGAGTTCACGGCGCGCACGGTGCTCGGCAAGGTCGCGAGCGAGCTGCCCAAGGCCGTCGGGCGCGCTGCGGGCATGGCCACCGTCGTCACCTGACCGTCGAGGGCTAACCGCCGGGTACCCGGCTCACTTACCCACGCAGAAGCGCGCGAAGATGCTCGCCAGCGTCTCGTCGACGACGCCCTCGCGCCCGGTGATCGCGGCCAGGGCGGCCAGCGCGTCCTGGAGCTCGAGCGCCGCCAGCTCCTCGCTCGCCCCCTGCGCCGCTGCCAGGGCCGCCCTGGCGCTGCGCAGGGCCGACACGTGCCGCTCGTTGCCGACCCACAGCTCCGCGCCCGCGGCGTCGCCCACGAGCTGGTCGGCGAGGGTCTCCCTCAGGTCCGCGAGGCCCGCGCCGGTCCGGGACGACACGGCCACGACCGGGACGCTCGGCTCGAGCTCCAACGCCTCCGGCTCCCACGCCGCGGGCAGGTCTGCTTTGCTGGCCACGACGACGCTGTGCGCCCGACCTCCGCCCCTCTCGACGGGCGCGGTGGGCACGAAGCGGCCCAGCAGGGAGCGGTCGCCCGAGCCGAGGGGCTGCGAAGCGTCGAGCACGAGCAGCCTCAGGTCGGCGCGGCCCGCCACCTCCTCCGTCAGGCCCACGCCGCTCGCCTCGAGCGTGTCGTCGGTCGCGCGGATGCCCGCCGTGTCCACGAGCGTCACCGGAACGCCCCCCAGCGAGAGCGGCGCCTCGAGGTAGTCGCGCGTCGTGCCGGGGACCTCGCTGACGAGCGAGCGCTGGTAGCCGAGGAGGGCGTTCAGGAGGCTCGACTTGCCGACGTTCGGCCTGCCGAGCAGCGCCAAGCGGGCGCCCTCGCGCGTCAGCCTCCCCGCCTCTGCCGTGGCGAGCAGCTCGTCGACGTTGGCCAGCGCACGCCGCAGCGGCGCCCCGAGCTCTGCGTCGGGGACGCCCTCGTCCGGGTAGTCGAAGCCCGCCTGCAGCGCTGCGTAGGCGGCGGTGACGTCGGACTGCACCTCGTCGATGCGCCGGCTGAGCGCACCTGTCAGACCGCCCGCGGCGTTGCGGCGCGCCGCCTCGGTGGAGGCGTTGACGAGGTCGAGCACCGCCTCGGCCTGCGCCAGGTCGAGCTTGCCGTTGAGGTAAGCGCGCAGCGTGAACTCGCCGGGCCCCGCGGCGCGCGCGCCCGCAGCGAGACACAGGTCCAGGACCCGCCGCAGGACGGCCGGCCCTCCGTGCGTCTGGAGCTCGATCACGTCCTGGCCGGTGTAGGAAGCCGGTGCCCGGAACGTCAGGAGCAGTGCGTCGTCGACGACCTCGCCGTCGTCCGCCACGCGCCCGAAGGTCACCCGGCCGGCCGGCAGGCGGCTGGGGAGCGCGCCGCGGGCGGGGCGGAAGACGGCGTCGGCGACGGCGGAGGCCTCGGGCCCCGATACCCTGACGACGCCGACGGCGCCGGTGCCGGGAGCGGTCGCTATGGCAGCGATGGTGTCCTGTGTCGACGGCAGCGCCACGGCTGCCGATCATCCCACGCGCCGGAGCCGGCGGGGGCGGAGGAGGCGACCCTCAGCTGGCTATCATCTGCGACATGGGTCTCGTGTACGCGCTCCAGTCGCTGGCGTCCCCGGCGCTAGACCAGTTCATGCTCCTCCTCACCAACCTCGGCTCCGAGCAGGTCTACGTGGCCCTGTTGGTCGTGACGTTCGTCGGGGTCGACGCGCAGCGCGGGCGCAGCCTGGCGATCGCGCTCCTCGCCGGGTTCTACCTCAACCAGGTGCTGAAGGCCGCCTTCGCCACGCGCCGGCCGTTCGAGATCGACCCGAGCGTCGTCCGTTCCGCCGCGGCGCTCGAGACCGCTCCCGGCAACGGGTTCCCGTCCGGGCACGCCCAGGGGGCCGCGACGTTCTGGCCGCTGGCCGCCGCCTACGTGCGGCGCGGCTGGTTCACAGCCCTGTCCGTGGCGATCGTGCTGCTCGTGTCCCTGTCGCGCGTCTACCTGGGGGTCCACCTCCCGATCGACATCGCAGGAGGCGTGGCGGTGGGGCTCCTGACGGTCGCCGTCGCGCTCTACCTGCAGCGCCGTGAGGTCAGGCTCGGCCGAGGCGCCGCCATCGCACTCGGACTGGTGGTGCCGTTCGGGGTGCACCTGCTCCTGCCCACGGAGGACTCCGGCCTGCTCCTCGGCGCCCTGTCCGCGTTCGCGGTCGGGCCCGAGCTGGTCCGCCACGACACGGGTGGTCCGGTGCTCGGCCGCGCGGCGCTGGCGGCCGTAGCGCTCGCGCTCGTGTTCGCGGCGCTGCTCGGCAGCTCGGCACTGCTCCCGGAGGACCTCAAGCGGAACGCGGCAGCCTCCTTCCTCCGCTACCTGCTGATCGGTGGCATCGGCACCGTGCTCGTGCCCTGGCTCGGTCGGGTGACGCGTCTCACGCCCCGCCGCGCCGGTCCGGCGGAGAGCCGTCCGGTGCCGCGTAGCGGGACCGCGGCTTGAGCAGCGCCCGGCGCCTGCGGCTCCTGCTCGAGTACGACGGCACCGACTTCCGAGGCTGGCAGCGCCAGCCGGCCGGCGAGCGCACCGTCCAAGGGGTGCTGGAGACCGCGTTCGACGCCCTGCCGGGCGAGCACGGCACGGTCAGCGCCGCCGGTCGCACCGACGCCGGCGTCCACGCCCTGGCGATGGTGGCGCACGTCGACACGACGAGCGCCATCCCCGACGAGAGGCTGCGACTGGCCCTCAACGCCCACCTGCCGCGGGACGTGGCCGTCTTGGCTGTCACCACGGCCGACCCCGGCTTCGAGGCCCAGTTCTCGAGCACCTACCGGCGCTACCTCTACCGGATGCGGGTCGTCCGGGACGACCCGCGCCGCCTGGCGCTCGACCGGCACCGCGTGTTGCCCGTCTTCCGCCGCGTGAACGTCCCAGCGATGCAGGAGGCGACCGCACACCTCCTGGGCCGTCACGACTTCGCCGCGTTCGCCACACAGGAGACGCGCACGACCGTGCGCGAGCTGCTCCTCTGCGACCTGCGCGAGGCCGGTCAGGAGCTCCATCTCCACGTGGCGGCCGACGGGTTCCTGCGCAACATGGTCCGCACGATCGTCGGGACGCTGCTGTGGGTCGGGAAGGGCAAGCTCGCGCCCCGCGACGTGGCGGACGTCCTGGACAGCCGCGACCGCAGACGTGCCGGCCAGAACGTCGGGCCGCAGGGCCTCTACTTCGTGGAGGCAGGCTACGGGCCGTGGGACCCCGCCGCCTCGGAGGCCCGCGCGGCGCGCCTCCTGGAGTGAGGAACGCGGCCGATGCGCCGCCTGGCACGGGCCAGGGCGCACGTATACTCGGTCATGGCCGGATACTCTGCGCCGGGCGACGCCTTCGCTCGTGTCGGTCCGCCGGGGCGCGCCCGGCGCGCTGCTGGGCGGTTGGCGGAGGCGCGACGGTGCGCGTGAGGCCGGTGTCGGCGGACGACCTCGAGGCGCTCGCGCCCCTGGACCGCGCTCACGCGGCCAAGCTCGGGCTCGAGCCCGCCGTGACGCGCGGGAGCCTCCACTTCTTCGCCCGCAGCGGCCACTCGTTCGTCGCCGAGGACGGCACGGGAGAGCCCCTCGGCTTCGCGCTCGCGCACTCGACCTGGACGGGCGACGACCCGGGCCTGCGCCTCGAGCGCCTGGTCGGTGCCCCGGAGGCGGCGCGCGCTCTGGCCGAGGCCGTCGTCAAGAGCGCGTACGACGCGGGCGTCTACCGCCTCCTCGCCGAGCTGCACGAGGGCGACGACGTCGGTGAAGGCGCGCTGGAGGCCGCCGGCTTCGCCGCGCGCCCAGCCCGCACCTACGGCCGCCGGCTCGGGTCCGGCGCCATCGGGAGGCCCCTGTGAGCGGTAGCGAGACGAGCCGGGCCGTCGTGGGCGTCCGGGGCATGGACACCCCGGAGGCCAGGCAGAGGGTCAAGCTGGCCCTGGCCGGCGTCTCGGGCGTGAAGGACGTCCAGGACGGCGGAGGAGCGAAGATGGTCGTCGAGTACGACCCGACGGAAGCGACGGTCATGGACCTGATCCGGGCGCTGCGGCGCATCGGTTTCCTGGCCGGCATGGAATGAGCTGGAGGACGCATTGAGCGCTGAGAAGGGCAAGAAGGCGGCGGGCGGCGCGGGCGAGCCGACGGACCGCAAGGTGAAGAGCGAGGCCAAGGGCAAGGCCAAGGCCGCGCGCGGCAGGTCGAAGGCGCTGGCGATCGACGCCGGTGCGGTCGACCGGGTGGTCGTCACCGACGGAGCGCTCGCGAAGGTGGTCGGGCTGTCGGCGCACGAGGTGCCCGGCGTCGTGGGGATGGCGCCGGCGAGCCTCGGCGAGGGTATACGTCGCATCCTGGGCACCCGCCAGGTCGACGAGGGCGTGGTGATCTCCAAGCGCGAGCAGCCCGACCGCGCCGAGGTCGACATCCACGTGGTGGTGGCGTACGGCGTGAACATCCCCGTCGTGGCTGACGGAGTGAGGGAGCGCGTGCGCTACGCCGCCAAGACCTACGCCGGCGTGACCATCGAGAAGGTGCGCGTCCACGTCGCGGGGGTCAGCCGTGCCTGAGTCCGCGGGGCAGAGGGCGGCGGGCGGGCGCCTCGAGGCCCGTGACGTCTCCCACGCGTTCATCTTCGCCACGCAGTGGCTGGGGGTGTTCGTCGAGGAGGTCAACGCGCTCAACGTCTATCCGGTGCCAGACGGCGACACCGGCACCAACATGCACCTGACGATGCAGTCCGTGCGGCGTCAGCTCTCCGAGCTGCGCAGCGTCACGATGCCGGCGGTGTCCCACGCCCTGGCCTACGGGTCCCTGCTGGGGGCACGCGGCAACTCCGGCGTGATCCTCTCGCAGGTCCTCAAGGGCTTCGCGGAGTCCGTGCGGGACCGCCGGGACCTCGGCGGCCCCGAGGTCGCGGACGCCCTGCGCGCCGGCTCCGACAGCGCCTACGCCGCGGTGATGCGTCCGGTGGAGGGGACGATCCTCACCGTCGTGCGAGAGGCGGCTGAGGCCGCCGAGGCGGTTTCCTCCGCCGCCCCCCTCGAGGTGATGCGCGCGGCCCACGTAGGCGGCCAGGCGGCGCTCGAGCGCACGCCGGAGCTCCTGCCGATCCTCAAGCAGGCGGGCGTCGTCGACGCCGGGGGCCTCGGCGCCCTGCGGCTGCTCGAGGGCCTGATCGCCTACTTCGAGAAGCGCGACCTGCCGCCGCCGCCGAAGATCGAGAGGCGGGCGCAGCAGCAGTTCGAGGAGGAGGAGTTCGGGTTCTGCACCGAGTTCCTGCTCGCCGACGTCAGCGTGCCGACGGCCGAGATCCAGGAGGTCGTCGCCCCGTTCGGCGACTCCCTGCTGGTCGTGGGTGCGGAGGGCTTCGTCAAAGGTCACATACACACGCAGGAACCCGAGCGGCTTCTAGCCACCGTGGGGCGCTTCGGCAGGATGGTGCGCTCCAAGGTCGAGGACATGAGCGAGCAGCACTCCGAGATCCTCGCTGACGTCGACCTGGGCGAGGACGACGGGCCGCGGCTCGCGGCCGTGGCGGTGGCGAGCGGCTACGGCCTCACGCGGGCCCTGCGCAGCCTGGGGGTACGCGTCGTCGGCGGTGGCCAGACCGACAACCCGTCGGTGGAGGACCTGGCCGACGCCGTCCGTAGCGTCGGCGCCGAGACCGTCGTGGTGATGCCGAACAACAAGAACGTGATCATGGCGGCCGAGCGCGTGCAGGAGGTCGTGCCCGAGAAGCGCGTGCTCGTGCTGAGGACCCGCACGCTGGGCCAGGGCCTCGCGGCGTCGGTCGCCTTCGCCGAGGACGGCGACCCCGAGGAGGTCTACGCCGACATGGAGGAGGCGTCGGCGGACGTGGTCACGCTCGAGGTCACGAGCGCCAGCCGCGACGTGGAGCTCGACGGGGTAGAGGTCCAGGAGGGCCAGGCGATCGGCCTCGCCGACGGCGTCCTCGAGGTGGCCGCCGCCGACCCCGACACCGCTCTCCTCGACCTCGTCCTGCGGCACGGGCCTGCCCGCGACATCGCGTCCCTGTTCCACAGCGCGGAGGTGACGCCGGAGCGCGTGCAGGGTCTCGTCGCCCGCCTGGCGGGGGCGCTGCCCGACCTCGAGGTCGAGGTCCATCCGGGCGGGCCCGACCTGTACCCGTACCTGATGGTCCTCGAATGAGCGACGCCGGACATGACGGGTCCGTTAAGGTCCGTAGCGCGGCTTTGAGCCCTCTCACGTCGCCGTGGCGATAGTGGTACAAGGCAGCCGAACGTGAGCGAGCGCCCCCAAGCGGGGCGCCCGCCCCCGCTGGCGAGCCCACTGGAGGTCACATGAGACGCATCACGGTTCCTATCGCCTCGGCTTTGGCCCTCCTCGTCCTCGCGGCCTGCGGCGGTCCGGGCGGCGGCGGCCTGCAACCGCCTGCCAACACGATCGACGTGGAGGTCGCCAGCAGCGACCCCGACGTCGCGGTGGAGGTCGCGAGCATCGCTCCGGACGAGTCCCAGGTCTTCCGGGTGACGATCTCCGACGCGGTGGCGAGCGCGGACCTCCTCTACGTCGAGCTCGACCGCGAGGTCGACCTCGAGGTGATGACCAGCGGCTACGGCACCGTCACGTACAGCGCAGCGACGCGCTCGTACTTCGGTCAGGGCTCCGACGGCCTGGCGACCTCCTCGCTGCCGGCGGCAGGGTCGGCGGGCGTCGAGCCGCAGTCCGTCAGCACGCCGGTCACCTGCAGGGGCTCGTGCGTGATCCTCGACGTCGTGTCGGGCGGCACGTTCTACGTGCGCGTGACCAACACCAGCGGCTTCGCCGGGAACGTCGACCTCTTCGTCTACGGCGACGAGCATGCCGACGAGAACGAGCCCAACGACGACCTCGACAGCGCTCCCACGTTCTCGCTCGCCGACGCCGGCGCCATCGAGACCGTCGGCGACGTCGACTACTGGTACTTCGCGACCCCCGCCTCGGTCGTCTTCGACGAGGGTGCCCAGAACGAGATCGAGATCGAGGCATGGATCCTCGACTCGAACGGCAACCTCGCGCAGCTCCAGCCCGGTCCGTACGTGCCCGGCCAGACGATCCACGTCAACGCCAACGAGTACCTCAGGGTCTGGGCCGTGAGCCCGCGGCTGGGCGCGAGCTCCGCCAGGAGCATCTACTACCTGGACACCATGGTCCCGTGACGGCCTGACCGCAGCTCGGCCGAAGATGAGCTGCCGAAAGAAGGGTAGTCGTGTCTGCTAGTGAACTAGGTCCTCGAGGGACGGCGCGACGAGAGCGCCGCGCCGTCCGCGCCCGGGTGCTGGGGTCGGCGGTCGTACTCGCGCTGATCGCGGCCGCCTGCACCACCCCGCCGCCGCCCCCTCCGCCCCCGGCGGACGACCTGATCGCCCGCGCCGACGGCGGCTCCCAGGCGGCCGCCACCGTCGACCTCGCGCCAGGCGAGTGGGCCGACTTCCGGCTGCGGCTCGACGCCGTGAGATCGCACGACGTGGTGTACGCGGAGCTCTCGACGTCGCAACCCGCCGCTTTGGAGCTGCGCGCCGTCAACTACTGGAGCGTGATCGCCAGCTCCAGCACGGCAGACCTCTTCGTTCGCGGCGCGCTGGCCGGGGTGCCGCGCCCGGTGCCGGGCGCCGCCGGCTCGAGCCTCGAGCCTGGCGCCATCGCTACGAACGTCGTCTGCCGCGGCCCGTGCGTGATCTTCGACCCCGGCACCGCCGAGTTCTACCTGCGGGTCGTGAACACCGGCAGCTCCAGCCTCACCGCCGGCGTGTTCGTGTACGGCGCCGACCTGATGGACACGAACGAGCCCGCCAACGACTCTCGGGGCGGAGCGGCGCCGCTCGTCGACGGCGAGAGCGGCGCGCTCGAGCTGCTCGGCGACGTCGACTACTGGCGGGCCCAGAGCGACGCCGACGTGACGATCACGAGCGTAGCAGGCCCTCTGAACGTCGTCTCTACCGTTTACGACGCGTGCGGCCTCGCGGTCGCCGGCCCGTTCTCGGACGGGACGCGGTTCCGCGTCTACGCCGGGGAGGCCGTGCGCGTCAGCGCCGGGCGCATCGGCAACGCCGATGTCGCCGGGCCGTCCGGCCGCAGCGGGTACTTCGTCACGGTCGCAGCGCCTTCGGGTGGAGTGCCGCCGCGGAGCCCCGGTTGCGGCGACGCCACCGCCGGCACGAACCCCAACGTCCCCGTCGCTTCCCAGAACGTCGCGCCGTTCCAGACCGCCACCTTCGTTCTGAGCGTGCCGTCGTCCGTGCGGTCGCGCGACGTCCTGCAGGTGGAGATCACGCGGGACCTGGCGCTGGAGGTCGAGGCGCTGACCGGCCCTTCGGCGCGCTTCCTCAGCAGCTCCGGCGCGTTCTTCGCGGCGGCTAGCGGCGGCGCATCGGTAGGTCCGGGCGAGCTCGGCGCCGCGGCGATCAGCGTCAACCGGGTCTGCGCCGGGTCGTGCGTGGTCATCCCCTCACCGGCGTCGTCGTACCTGGTGACCATCACCGCCGGCGCGTCCGGCGGCACCATCGACCTCTTCGCCTTCGGCAGGTCCTTCGACGACCAGACCGAGCCCGCGAACGACAGCCTCTCCAACCCGCCCGCGCTGCCGCAGTTCGCCTCCGACCAAGGGGCGATCGAGACGGTGGGAGAC
>JBIQIQ010000259.1:0-1598 GCA_044507975.1 Deinococcaceae bacterium | reverse complement strand
CGGGCGCGATGGCGCGGTAGCGCGCCGGCAGGGCGACCATCACCTCCTCCCAGAACGTGCTCGACGAGGCGTTGCCGTGCACGAACAGCACCGGCACGCCGTCCTCAGGACCCGACGTTAGGACGGACATCTCGAGCCGCGTAGTCCTGACCCGGCTCGTGACTACGCCTTCTAGGTGATCGATGACTGACATCGCTCACGAACCTACCGCGCCCGACGCGTGGTCCGCGGTCCCGCGATGATGCCATCATGGGCAGGCATGCCACCGGACAGCCGGGTCCAAGCCCTCGTCGAGCGCGTTCACGCCACGCCCCACATGGGCGTCCTGGCGTTCGCGGGCGCCGGCTCCCAGGCGATCGCCTGGCTCCACTCTGTCGGGGGCTCGAGCCGCACCGTCATGTCGGCGCTGGACATCTATCACGAGCAGAGCATGAGCCACCTGCTCGGCTTCATGCCGGCGCGCTTCACCTCGCGGCGCGTCGCCCGGATCATGGCGGAGTCAGCCTACGCGCGCTCGCGCGAGTTCCGTGCTCTCTCGGCGCGGCGGGCCCGCGAGCGGCTGCTGGTGGATAGCGCGGCGGCGAGCCCCGCAGAGGCGGCAGCGGCGAGGGCGGCAGCCTCCGCTCCTCCCGATGTCCGCCTGCCCGTGTTCGGCCTCGGCAGCACCGCCACCATCGCCACCGACCGGGCCAAGCGCGGGGACCACCGCGTCGCCTGCGCCGTGCGGGACGGGCTCGGAACGGTCACCTACGCCCTGACGATCGAGAAGGGCGCGCGCGACCGCGACGGCGAGGAGGAGCTCGTCAGCCTCGTGCTGCTGGGTGCCGTGGCGGACGCTTGCGGCGTCTTCGGCGCGTCGCCGCTGCCGCTGATGGCGGCCGAGGAGCTGCGCACCGAGTACCGGGCCAGCGAGCTGCTGGCTGCCGTGGCGGCCGGAGAGCGCGAGCTGGCCGTCGTGATGCCCGACGGTCACGTCACGAGCGGCGAGCGCCGCGGCCCGCGCACGCTCCTGTCCGGGTCCTTCAACCCGGTCCACGACGGCCACTTGGGCCTGGCCATCGTGGCGTCCCGGCACACCGGCCTGCCCGCGCTGTTCGAGCTGCCGCTCCTGAACGCCGCCAAGGCGCCGGTAGAGCTGGCCGAGGTGCGCAAGCGCGCCCTGCAGTTCTCGGGGCATGCTCCGGTCGCCCTCACCAGGGCGCCCCTATTCGCCCAGAAGGCCGCGCTCTTCCCCGGCAGCGTCTTCGTGGTCGGCGTCGACACGGCCGAGAGGGTCCTCGACACGCGCTTCTACGACGGCGACCCCGCGGCGCTACGTGCGGCCCTGGAGGCGGTGCGTGGTCACGGCTGCCGCTTCCTCGTCGCGGGTCGCGAGGTCGACGGCGCTTACCGGACGCTCGCTCAGGTCCCCGTTCCCGACGGCTTTCGCGACCTGTTCGATAGCCTGCCGGAGAGAGACTTCCGCAACGACATCTCCAGCACCGAGATCCGGAGCGGCTGGGCCACCGAGTGGTCTTGAGCGGGCTGAGGCTCTAGGGCTTCCCGTCGCTCGCGGGGGCGAGAGGCGCCTCCGGGCCCTCCGGCCCCTCGGGGCCTTC
>JBIQIQ010000258.1:0-1615 GCA_044507975.1 Deinococcaceae bacterium | reverse complement strand
GTCGCCGAGGAACGGGTAGGGCACCTTGCACAGCACCTGCCACCTGGCCAGGTCGCCGACCAGGTCGATCCCCTCGGTCATGCTCGGCGTGATCAGGATCGTCGGCTCCGGCGACGAGAGGTGCTGCGCGAGCGCGGCCTCACGACCCGCCGCGTCGTGGTGCGTGACGACGCGCCAGCGCTCGCTGGGCGCGATGTACTTCGCCAGGTGGCTCGCGATCATGTACGAGTGCGCGTGCACGACCCCCTTGTCGCCGGCGTGGTCCCGCGCCAGCTCCGATACCGCAGCGGCCAGGAGAGGCAGGTCGCGCTCCTGGTAGCGCCTCGTCAGGCGCGCCGACGGCCGCAACACGACCGGCCGGCGGGCGGCCGGGAACGTCGAGGGCACGCGGACCACGGCGGCGTGCTCCTCCTCGATGCCGAGCGACCGCAGGAAGGTGGGCGCGTCGAGGATCGTCGCAGACATGAAGAGCACGCGCTTGGCGTGCGAGAAGACCATGTCCTCCGCGAAGGCGGCGACCTCCACCGGCTTGAACGCCAGCGTGGCGCCGTTCTGGTCCCTCCCTCTCTCGACGACCCAGTCGACCTCGCCGCTGGCGTGGCTCTCGAGGAGGAACCGGAGGCGCGCCTGGCTAGAGTCGAGCCACTGCTTGACCCTCAACTGCTGCACCGCGGCGTCGTCGGTGGCGTCGCCCTTGAGCTCGAGGTCGATCGCGCGGGCGCGCCTCACCAGGTCGGGGAGCAGGGCGTCGACGAAGTCGAAAGCGACCTCGCGGCCGTGGTCGGGCCCCAGGTCGGGGGGCAGCGCCCGCGCCAGACCCGCACGGGCCAGCATGCCCTCGCTGACGCCCACCTGCACGAAGCCCATGAGCGCGGCCTCGGTGTTGTGGGCCTCGTCGAGCACGAGCAGCTCGCGCGGGCCGAACCCACCGGCGTAGTTGAGCTCGGCGAGGAAGTAGGCGTAGTTCATCGTCGCGACGTCGGCCGCCATGGCCACGTCCTTGGCCACGAAGTACGGGCAGTCGTCGCACTGGGTGAAGCGCCTGCCGGTCAGGCAGGGCGCCGCGGCGGCGTGGGTGTCGGCGACCAGGCACGGGTAGTTGGCGCGGCCCTTCATGACGGCCACGTCCGCGAAGTCGCGCACGTACTGGTCCTGGAGCACCTTCTGGGCGGTGAGCACGAACGCGCTCCCCGCCTCGCGCGCCAGCGTGACGCCGATGGCGCTCTTCCCCGCCCCCGTTGGCGCTTCGAGCACGACGAAGCGCTTGCCAGCGGCGAAAGCCGCGCGCACCTCCTCGATGGCCTCGAGCTGTCCTTCCCGGTAACGGCTGAACGGGAACTCCCCGCTCGCGCCCTGCATGCTCACGCGCGAGGCTATCACGGGCCCTACACGCGCCCGGTACCGGACGGAGAGCGCAACGAGAACGCCGGCGATCGTGATCGCCGGCGTTGCACCGTGGTGCCGAGGAGGGGACTTGAACCCCTACAGCCTTGCGGCCACTAGCCCCTCAAGCTAGCGCGTCTACCTATTCCGCCACCTCGGCGCGCCGCTGCGTTGCGGGCTCAGACGCAAACGTAAGTTTATCGCCGCGACGTGAATAGCGTCAAGGCGATGT
>JBIQIQ010000257.1:0-1623 GCA_044507975.1 Deinococcaceae bacterium | reverse complement strand
TCGTCGCCGAGCGCGCCCTCGACCGGCGCCACCGCGAGGACGCCCATGTCCCAGGTCACCTCGCGCCACGAGCGGCAGGTGACCAGGGCGCGTCCGTACGGACCGGGGCCCGTCTCTTCGTTCGCCATGCCTACGAACGCGCCGCCGAGGTCGAGGACCGGCACCGCTCCGCTACGACCCGGTTCCCAGGACGCCTCTACGCCGCCGGGCTCGATCGTGAGCACGTCGCCGCTGCGAGACGCGTTGGACAGGACCACGAGGGAAGGCGGGTCACCTGGCTCGCAGGGGCTCCCCGGGACGCGCACCCGTGCGTCCGCGAGCGCCGCCCAGCCGTGATAGACCCCCACGGGGAACGCCCCGTTCCTCGGCGCGGCGCCCCGGACGGACATGGCCCAGGGCTCGCCCACGCCGAGCGCGGTCGCGGCCACGGCGACCACCAGGGCAGCCGCCGCGGGGCCTCGCCGTGACCGCCAGCCCCTCAGGCGCCGTCCCATGCAGGCAGCGACCCGCAGTGGGCGGCGAGCTGAGCCGCAGCCGACAGCTCTCCCAGCCGTGCGAGGGCCACCTCGAGGCGCAGCTGCGCCAGGTGGAGGTCGTCGACGGGCGAGAACGACGGCCAGCTCGGGTCGAGAGGCACGCGCGCGAGCCTCTCGACCTCCGCCCGCGGCAGGGCAGGCGCCGCGTCGATCAGCGCCCACGCGAGCCTCCGCTCGCGCTGGACCCGCTCGGCGCCGGCAGCCGCGAGCTCCCGTAGATGAGCGCGGGCGGCGGCGGCCAGGTCCGCCAGCTCGCCGGCGAGCTGCGCGGCCGGATCGAGCTGGGAGAGGGGAGCCCGGGAGCTCGGCGGCCACGACACCTGCGCGTCCTGGGAGACGCCGCTCGTGCCGGCCGAAGCGCTGACGCTGCCGCCGAGAGGCGCTCCCGGCGGGAGGAGGTAGCGCACGTGCACCCCCAACGACATGCCGAGGCCGTCGGCCCCGAAGGAGGGAGGGCCCAGCAGCGTCGCGGAGTAGTCGAGGCCCGCGGTGAGCGTAAGGCGGAGGTCGGCAGCGGCGTCGTGCTCCGCCCCCCTCAACGCGTGCGCGTGGCGGGCGGCGGCTACCCGCGCGCCCGCCGATCCGGAGACGCACGACGCCACCCTGCGTTCGGCGGCCCCACCGCCAGCGCCGGTCGTCTTCCCGAGACGCTCCGAGGCATCGTCGAGCAGGGCCGCCACGTCTTCCAAGGGCGGCGCGCGCAGCGAAGCCGCCGGCAGCGACAGCCGCCTCGCCAGCCGCTCCACGGTGTCGTGCCTCGCGCCCTCGAGCCAGGCGGCCGTGGTCCTGGCGCGCGCCACGGCCTCGAAAGCCTCGCGCGCCGCGGGCGGCAGCAGCAGCGCATCGCGCGCGGTTAGGGCAGCGAAGCGGCGGGCCGTCGCGTAGGTGCTCGCCATCTCGGTCGCCGGGGATAGGACGGCCAAGGCGGCCAGGTCGGAGAGGAACGCTCCGGCGGCCGCTTCGCGGGCGGCCTCGGCGTACAGGGACTGGAGCTCGAGATCAGCGGCGGCCAGGGCCACCGAGGGCCCAGCGGAGGCGTCGTGGAGGGGTAGGTCGAGGCCGACGGCCAGGTCGAGACCCAGGCGCT
>JBIQIQ010000073.1:0-11768 GCA_044507975.1 Deinococcaceae bacterium | reverse complement strand
GCGGCACCGCTCCGCCGCCACGGGTGGGCGGAGACTTCGGGCGCGTCAGCGGCCCGCCGGCCATCGGCCGAGGAGGCCGCAGCAGCTAGTCTCTGTTCACAGCCTAGGAGGCTGACGGCTTGCACGCCATGCGTTTCCTCAAGGACGCGGCGAAGGCCTACGTCGATCGCTCGGGCGTTCCGTTCCGGCAACGCCTGAGGATGACGCGTCTCGGCTTCACGCCCGAGTCCTACGCCTTCTTCGAGTTCGACCGCAACGACCCGCGCGACTACCTGCCCAGCCGGATGCTCAGCCCATTGATGAGGCTGAACGGCCCGGCGCTGACCGCCTTGCTCTCGAACAAGGTGCTCTTCTGGCAGGCGTTCCGGGACGAGCTGCCGATCCCGCGGGTGTTGGCCGTCACGGCGAACGGGCACGTCAAGGCGCTCGACGGCTCCGGCGTCGGTTCGACTGGCGCGGTCCTCGAGCGGGCGGCGGACGGCCCACTCGTCCTCAAGCCGATGCTCGGGCAGAAGGGCCGGAGGGTGAGGCTCCTCGAGCGCGAGGGCGGCGATATCCGTCTGGACGGGCGCACCGTCGACCCCGCAGCGGCCGAGAGCGCGGTCGTCGCCGCCGACGGCACGATGGTCGTCGAGTTCGTCCGGCAGGCCGAGTACGCCGCTCGCATCTTCCCCGGCAGCGCCAACACCGTCCGCGCCGTCATATTCGGCGGAGCGGGCACCGGTTACGAGCCTTTCGTCGCCGCGCTGCTGCACCGGTTCGGGCGCGAGCGGAGCGTTCCCGTCGACAACGCCTCCGCCGGCGGCCTCGCCGGACGCATCGACCCCGCGTCCCACGAGCTGGGCCCCGTCGCCACCTTCCTCTTCGGCGCCAACCGGAACGAGTGGATCGCGGCGCATCCGGACACGGGAGCGCCCATCGCCGGCGTGAAGGTCCCTCGCGTAGAAGTGGTCCTCGAGCGGCTGCTGGGCGTCATGCGGTCGAACCCCGGCCTGGCCTACGTCGGCTGGGACGTCGTCATCACGGACGACGCCCCGGGGTTCGCCGTGATCGAGGCCAACCACCACGCCGCGCTCCAGAGCCAGCGCCAGGGCTACCCCTACCTCAAGGACGAGCGGGTGGTGCGGTTCCTCGCGCACCACGACCTCCTCGCGAGGATCCCGTCACGTCGCGATGGGGCCGGGACAGCGGCCGCCGGCCGGCGCCCGGCCTCGTCCTAGCCCAGCCCGGCGGCCGGCTTGACGCCTCGTCGAGGACCCGCGTTATACTCCGCGCGATGCCCATGAGCCACGCCACTTCGCTCGTCAGCGCGCGTCCGCAGCCCGGCGCCCAGCTACTAGCGAGCGTGGGGTCCCAGGGCTCGGACGCCGGCGCCTAGGGCGCACCCGTTCATCGCTCTGCACGACCCCCGGCCCGACCCGCGGCCGGGGGTCTTTCCATGTTCGCGGGACTGAGAGGTACAGATGCACCGTAGCCCAAGGAGCCTCCTCGACAAGGTGTGGGACTCGCACGCGGTCCGCACCCTGGGGAGCGGCCAGACGCAGCTGTTCATCGACACCCACCTCGTGCACGAGGTGACGAGCCCCCAGGCGTTCGGCATGCTGCGCGACCTGGGCCTCGAGGTCTCGATGCCCGAGCGCACCTTCGCGACCGTCGATCACATCGTGCCGACGCACACCCGCGTCGAGCCCTTCGAGGACCCGCTCGCCGCCGAGATGATCGCCCACCTGCGCCGCAACGTCGCCGAGCATGGCATCGAGTTCTTCGACGTCGGGTCGGGCAGCCAGGGGATCGTCCACATGGTCGGCCCGGAGCTCGGCCTCACCCAGCCCGGCACGACGATCGCGTGCGGCGACAGCCACACCAGCACCCACGGGGCCTTCGGCGCGATCGCCTTCGGTATCGGCACCACGCAGGTCCGCGACGTGCTCGCCACGCAGACGCTCGCACTCGGCAAGCCCAAGCTGCGCCGCATCGAGGTCGACGGCGAGCTCCGCCCTGGCGTCTACGCCAAGGACGTGATCCTCCACATCATCCGGACGCTCGGCGTCAACGGCGGCGTCGGCTACGCGTACGAGTACGCGGGCGACGTCTTCGACGCGATGACGATGGAGGAGCGTATGACCGTCTGCAACATGTCCATCGAGGGCGGGGCGCGCTTCGGCTACGTCCAGCCCGACGAGACGACGGTGCGCTACCTCGAGGGACGCCGCTACGCCCCGCAGGGAGCCGACCTCGACGCGGCCGCCGAACGGTGGCTGTCGTTCCGCTCCGACCCGGGCTGCGCGTACGACGACGTGGTGAGGATCCGCGCGGAGGACGTGCCGCCGACCGTGACCTGGGGCATCAACCCGGGGCAGTCGGTCGCCATCACCGAGAGGGTCCCGCGCCCGTCCGACGTGCCCGAGGGGGAGCGGCGCGCCATCGAGGAGGCCCTGGCCCACATGCAGCTCGAGGGCGGCCAGCCCATCGCGGGCACGCCGGTCGACGTCGCGTTCCTCGGCTCCTGCACCAACGCCCGCCTCTCCGACTTCGAGGAGGTCGCCAAGGTCATGGACGGCAGGCGGGTCCATCCGCGAGTGCGGGCGATCGCCGTGCCGGGCTCCGAGCACGTCAAGAGCGAGTGCGAGCGTCTCGGGATCGACCGCGTGCTGAAGGCGGCCGGCTTCGAGTGGCGCGACGCCGGCTGCTCGATGTGCCTGGCGATGAACCCGGACAGGCTCGAGGGCGACCAGCTCTGCGCGTCGTCGTCCAACCGCAACTTCAAGGGCAGGCAGGGCTCCCCCACCGGTCGCACGGTGCTGATGAGCCCTGTCATGGTCGCGGCCGCGGCCGTCACCGGAGCGGTGTCGGACGCTCGCGAGGTGTTCGGCGCCCTTCGCGAGGTCGTCGCGTGAGCGCCTTCCAGCCCGTCGTCCGGGTGGCGGGAACCGCTGTCGCCATCCCGGGAGACGACATCGACACCGATCGCATCATCCCCGCCCGCTTCCTCAAGAGCGTCACGTTCGAGCGCCTCGGCGAAGCCCTGTTCATCGACGAGCGCTTCGCGGAGGACGGCACTCCCAAGGGCCACCCGCTCGACGAGCCGTCCCGCGCCGGCGCGGCCGTCCTAGTGAGCGGCGCGAACTTCGGCTGCGGCTCGAGCCGCGAGCACGCCCCGCAGGCGATCGCGCGCGCCGGGTTCCAAGCGGTGGTCGCGGGCAGCTTCGCCGAGATCTTCTTCGGCAACTCCACCGGCATCGGGCTCCCCTGCCTGCGACTCACGCCGGACGACCTCGCCGACCTGACCCACCGCGTCCTGGCCGAGCCCGCGCTGGAGGTGCGCGTCGACCTGGAGGCGATGAGGGTCGAGGCCGGCGACCGGGGTTACGCTGCCGCCATGCCAGAGAGCGCCAGGAAGGCACTGATGACCGGCACGTACGACCCGCTCGCGGAGCTGCTCGAGGGTCTCCCCGAGGTCGCGAGGAAGGCTCGGGAGCTCGGGCATGCGGTGACCGGGTGAGCGCTCCGAAGCGCGTCGCTGTCCTGCCGGGCGACTTCGTGGGCCCGGAGGTGGTGGAGGCCACCCTGGCGGCCCTCGACGCGGTCGCCCGGCGATTCGGCCTGAACCTGGAGTACCTGCCCCTGCCGTTCGGAGGGAACGCGATCGAGACGCACGGGACGGCGTTCCCGGAGCAGACGCGAGCGGAGGTCAGCCAGGCCGACGCCGTGCTGCTCGGCTCGGTGGGAGGTCCGGTCGGCGACCATCCCTGGAACCGTCTGCCGCGCGAGCAACGCGTCGAGAGCGCGATACTCGGTCTCCGGCGCCACCTGGGCGTGTTCGCGAACCTCAGACCAGTGAAGGTCTTCCCGGGCCTCGAGCGCCTGTCCCCCCTGCGCCCCGAGCGCGCCCAGGGGACCGACCTCGTCATCTTCCGGGAGCTGACGGGCGGCATCTACTTCGGCAAGCCGTCGCACAACGGGCCCGACGAGGGGCTGTCCACGATGGTCTACCAGCGGCACGAGGTCGAGCGCATCGCCCGGCTCGCCTTCGAGACCGCTCGCGGACGCCGCAACCTGGTCACCAACGTGGACAAGGCGAACGTGCTCGACGTCTCGCAGTTCTGGCGCGACGTGGTCGTGGAGGTGCACCGCGAGGAGTACCCGGACGTGAGGCTCGAGCACCTCTACGTCGACAACGCTGCGATGCAGGTCGTGCGCGATCCGGGCGCCTTCGACGTCCTGGTGATGGGCAACCTCTTCGGGGACATCCTGTCCGACCTCGCGGCCGTCATACCCGGCTCGCTCGGCGTCCTGCCTTCGGCGAGCCTGGGCGGGGCCGTCGGCCTCTACGAGCCGGTGCACGGTAGCGCGCCGGACATCGCGGGCCAGGGGGTCGCCAACCCCACGGGCACCATGCTCTCGGCGGCGCTGATGCTGAGGCACAGCCTCGAGGCGCCCGAGGCCGCCGCCGCGTTGGAGAGCGCCGTGGCCGCGGCGCTCGCCGCCGACCCCACGCCAGACCTCGGCGGCACGCGCTCGACGGCGGAGTTCACCGACGCCGTGGTCGCTGCCGTGCGCGATGAGGAGAACGTCGTACATGTCTGAAGCGAGGAACAACCGCAAGAGCGCCGTCGTCACCACCGGGGACGAGAGAGCGCCCAACCGGGCGATGCTGCGCGCCGTGGGCTTCGGGGACGGCGACTTCTCCAAGCCGATCATCGGCGTGGCCGACGGCCACTCGACCATCACGCCGTGCAACTCCGGCCTGCGGCGCCTCGCCGACGCGGCGGCCGAGGCGGTGCGCGCCGCTGGCGGCATGCCTCAGACGTTCGGGACCATCACGGTCTCCGACGGCATCTCGATGGGCACGGAGGGCATGAAGTGTAGCCTCGTGTCGCGCGAGGTCATCGCCGACTCGATCGAGACCGTCGGGCGAGGCCAGAGCATGGACGGCATGCTAGTCGTCGGCGGCTGCGACAAGAACATGCCGGGCGGCATGATCGCGCTCGCGAGGCTCGACGTGCCGGCGGTCTACGTCTACGGAGGCACGATAAAGCCGGGGCGCCTGGCCGGCGACGACCTCACGATCGTGAGCGTCTTCGAGGCCGTCGGCGCGCGGGCGGCGGGCCGCATCGAGCTGGAGACCCTCCAGGCGGTGGAGGCCTCGGCCTGCCCCGGTCCTGGCTCGTGCGGGGGCATGTACACCGCCAACACGATGAGCTCGGCGATCGAGGCGATGGGCATGAGCCTCCCCTACTCGAGCACGCAGGCCGCCGTCGACGACGAGAAGCTGGACAGCGCCAGGGCCAGCGGGGAGGCGCTCGTGAGGCTCGTCGAGCTCGACGTCAAGCCACGGCAGATCATGACGCGGGAGGCGTTCGAGAACGCGATCCGCGTCGTCATGGCCGTCGGCGGGAGCACGAACGCCGTGCTGCACCTGCTCGCGATCGCTCACGCCATGGGGGTCGACCTGAGCATCGACGACTTCGAGGAGCTGCGCCGCACGACGCCCGTGCTCTGCGACCTCAAGCCGTCCGGCAAGTACGTGGCAACGGACCTCCACCGCGTCGGGGGCGTGCCGCTGGTCATGCGGATGCTCCTGGACGCCGGCCTCATCCACGGCGACTGCCTGACCGTGACGGGCAGGACGGTGGCCGAGAACCTGGCGGACGTCGCGGGAGTCCCGCCGGCCGGCCAGGACGTCGTACGGCCGTTCGCAGACCCTCTCTACCCCGCCGGGCACCTCAACGTCCTGCGCGGCAACCTGGCCCCGGACGGCGCGGTCGCCAAGACGACGGGCCTCAAGGCGCGCAGCATCACCGGCCCGGCCCGCGTCTACGACAGCGAGGAGGCGGCGATGGCGGCGATCCTGGCGCGGGCCATCCGACCCGGCGACGTGGTCGTGATCCGCTACGAGGGACCCAAGGGCGGGCCGGGGATGCGCGAGATGCTCGCGCCGACCAGCGCGATCATCGGCCAGGGGCTGGGCGACTCCGTCGCCCTCGTGACCGATGGCCGCTTCTCGGGCGGCACGTACGGCCTCGTGGTCGGGCACGTAGCCCCAGAGGCGGCCGTGGGCGGAGCCATCGCTCTGGTCGTGGAGGGTGACCTCATCACCATCGACGCCGATGCCAACCTCATCCGGCTCGAGGTCGACGAGGCCGAGCTGGAGAGGCGGCGCGCTGCTTGGAGCCCGCCGGCACCGCGCTACACTACCGGGGTGTTGGCGAAGTACGCCAAGCTCGTGTCTAGCGCGTCGGCCGGGGCAGTGACGGACTGACGCCCTGAGAGGGCTGCGATTTGAGGGTCACCGTCTTCAACGAATACCTTCACGAGGTCGAGGCCGAGAGTGTCCGCAGCGTCTATCCGGACGGGATCCACGCGGCGCTCGCGTCCGCCGTCCGCGAGCACGTGCCCGGGGCGGAGGTCCGCGCCGCCACGCTGCGCGAGCCCGACCACGGTCTCTCCCAGGACGTCGTCGACTCCACCGACGTCCTGCTCTGGTGGGGCCACAAGGCCCATGCCGAGGTGTCCGACGAGGTCGCCGAGCGCGTTCAGCGCGCGGTGCTGGCCGGCATGGGCCTCGTCGTCCTGCACTCCGGCCACTACTCGAAGCCGTTCGTGAGGTTGATGGGCACGCACGGCTCGCTCAAGTGGCGCGAGGCCGACGAGAAGGAGCGCCTGTGGAACCTCCAGCCCGGCCACCCGGTGCTCGAGGGCGTACCCGAGCACTTCGAGCTCGAGCGCGAGGAGATGTACGGCGAGCGCTTCGACGTGCCTGACCCGGACGAGCTGCTGATGATCTCCTGGTTCCAGGGCGGCGAGGTGTTCCGCAGCCTCATGACCTGGCGCCGCGGCCACGGCCGCGTCGTCTACTTCAGGCCCGGCCACGAGACCTACCCGACCTACCACCATCCGTTGGTGCGGCGCATCGTGGCCAACGCGGCCGCCTACGCGGCCGCCCGGACCCGTCGCGACGACTCGCAGAGCCCCAACGCCGCCGCTCTGGAAGACGTACCCAACCCCGGCAAGGAGCCCGTCCTCAAGCCGTGACGGCAGCCTCCGAACCGTTGCGCGTCGCGATCATCGGCACCGGCAGCATCTCGCAGGCGCACTACGACGGCTACCGCGCCGCCGGCGCGAACGTCGTGGCGCTGTGCGACGTCAACCCGGTGCAGCTCGCCGCTCGCGCCACCGCCTGGGGCGTCGACCGCACCTACTCCGACTTCGGAGAGCTGTTCGCGGCCGGCGACATCGACGCCGTGTCGATCGCGGCCCCTACTTCGGTTCATCACCCCGCCACGCTAGCCGCCGCCGCTGCCGGGGCGCACGTGCTCGTCGAGAAGCCGCTGGCGCTCGACCTGGCGCTGGCCGACGAGATGATCGAGGTCTGCCGCGAGGCCGGCGTGAAGCTCGTCGTCAACCACCAGCTGCGCTCGTCGGGTCCGGCGCGCAAGGCCAAGGAGCTGATCGCCGCCGGCGCGATCGGGAGGGTCACCCACATGCGCCTGCGGCAGGCCCACGACTGGGGAGGCCTGGGCGTGCGCCCGTCGTTCGCCACCAAGGCGAGCTCGGGAGGCGGGACGCTCCTCGACAACGGCTGCCACCTGGCCGACCTGGCGCGCTTCTTCGGCGGGCGCGTGCGGGAGGTATACGCCCGCACGGCCACGCTCGCGTTCGAGATCGAGGTCGAGGACACGGCCAACGTGTCCCTGGAGTTCGCCGACGGCGCCATCGGCACGATCGAGACGGCCTGGACGGCCACCGGCTGGGAGGAGGGGTTCTGGGTGTACGGCACCCTGGGCGCCCTCGAGAGCACCAACCGGTTCGGCCCGCCGTGGCTCAGGCACTACCACCGCTCGACGCCGGGCGGCACCTGGGACCAGACCGACCTGACCACCTACACCTTCGGCGGCTACAAGCCGCACACCGCCCACGTGATCTCGTTCGTACAGGCGGTGAGGGGGGAGGCGCCGGTCGTGTGCAGCGGCGAGGACGGCAGGGAAGCCGTGCGCTTGATCCTGGCCGCCTACGCCAGCGCCGCGGACGGCACGCCCGTTCGGCTGAGGGACGCACCGGAGACGTTCGAGGAGGCCGTGGCCGCGTCGTGACCTTCGAGGAGTTCCGGAGCATGGTCGCCGAGATGGTCGACGAGGTCCCGTCGGAGTTCCTGCGCGACCTTCAGGGCGTCCACGTCCTGCCCGAGGCCAAGCGCGAGGACGAGTACGACGAGGACGTCTTCCGGATGGGCGAGTACCTCGACCCTGGGCCGGACAGCTTCCTCGGCGGGAGCGACGGTCTGGGGCGCCACGTGGCGCTCTACTACGGCTCGTTCCGCGCCATCGCCGACGCCGACCCCGGTTTCGACTGGGAGGAGGAGGCGTGGGAGACCCTCACGCATGAGCTCAGGCACCACGTCGAGTCGCTGGCGGGCGAGGACCTCCTGGTGCAGGAGGACGTCGAGCTGAGCCGGGACTTCACGCGTCGCGACCGCTGACGGAGGACCCGCCGGCGCTCGTCGCCACGACCCACAGGTCCGGACGTCGCGCCCGCAGCTCTGCCGCGACGTCGGCGGCAGCCTCGGCGCTGCTGGCCACCCCGAAGCAGGTGGGGCCGCTCCCCGACATCAGCACCCCCCGCAGTCCCGCATCACGCAGCTGGGCGAGCAGCTCGCGCACGTCAGCGTGGCGGCGCATCACCCCCGCCTGCAGGCCGTTGCGCCAGCCGGGATCAGTGCCACCTGCCAGCGCGGCCAGCGAGGCCTCGTGCCTGAGCCTGCCGGAGAAGCCGACGAGCGCCTCGTACGCCGCCCCCGCCGAGACGCGGAGGGCCGGCTTGGCGAGCACGAGGTCGAGGACCGGTAGGCTCACCGTCGTGAGTCGCTCGCCGCGCCCCTTGGCGATGGCGCCGACGACGTCGGCCGCGAAGAAGGGCACGTCGGACCCGAGCCCGGCGGCTAGCTCGCGCGCTTCGATCGCGCTCGGCAGGAGCCGCCCCAGCGCCCTCAGCACCGCCGCGGCGTCGGACGAACCCCCGCCGAGCCCCGCCGCCACCGGCAGCCGCTTCGTCAGGCGCAGCGCCACCCCGTGGTCGCCAGCCTCCGGCCCGGCGGCAGCCAGGTAGGCGGAGGCAGCCCGGGACGCGATGTTCTCGACGCCGGTCGGGAGCTCGGCGACCGAGCGCGCGAACCACTCCGGGGCGCCAGGGTAGGCGTCCGCCTCCACCTCGAGGTGAACCTCGCCCCGGCGCCCGGGCAGCAGGCGCGCCTCGACCATATCCCCGAGGGCGAGCCTCGCGAACAGCGTCTCGATCTCGTGGAAGCCGTCGCCGCGGCGGGCGAGGACCGCCAGCCCGAGGTTGACCTTCCCGGGCGCCGCCTCGCTGGCGACCAGGGGCTCCGCCACCTCCGCCGTCATGCCGCGCTGCCCGCTCCCTGCGCCAGACGTGCCGCCAGCGCCTCGGCGAGCGTGAGGTCCTCCGGCCGCGTCAGCTTGAGGAGCAGCGGGCTGCCCTCGACCAGCGTTACCGGATGCCCCAGCCGCCGCAGCAGGCCGGCGTCGTCGGTAGCCACGTAGCCCTCGGCCGCGGCTGCCTCGTGCGCCCACGCCAGGAGCTCCCGCCGGAACCCCTGGGGCGTCTGCACCGCCCGCAGATGGCTGCGGTCGAGCTCCTCCCCCGCCAGCGTCACGACCGTGTCTGCCACCGGCACGGCGGCCGTCGCCGCTCCGTGCTCCCGTGCGGCCGCGAGCACGCGCAGGACGACCTCCGCAGGTAGGAAGGGCCTGGCGACGTCGTGCACCAGGACCGTATCGGCAGACGTGGCGCCGAGCAGCGCGCGCACGGAGGCCTGCCGGGTGTCGCCCCCGACAACGAACCGGACGCCGGCGCGCCGCGACGGCCAGGGGCCGGCCGCGCTCGGCACCGCCACGACGACCTCGTCCACGTGCGGCGCCAGGGCCGCCACTGCGCGCTCCAGCAGCGTTACGCCGCCGACGCTCAGGTGAGCCTTGGGCCCCTGGCCCAGCCGCGTGCCCGCGCCGGCGGCGGCCACCAGGGCGGCGACGCCGCCGCTCACGGCGCGTCGCCCCAGCGCGGCACCCTGTCGTGTGCGACCCCCAGGTGATCGAGCACCCTCGCGGTCACGCTGCCGATGAGGCCATGGATGTCGGCGGGGCGGTGGTAGAAGCCGGGCGACGCGGGCATGACGAGAGCGCCGGCCGCGTCGGCAGCGAGCATGTTCTCGAGCATCGGGCGGGAGTACGGCGCCTCGCGTACCACCAGTACGAGCGGCCTTCGCTCCTTGAGCGCTACGTGGGCCGCGCGCGACGTGAGGTTGTCGGTCATGCCGCGCGCGACCTTGGCCAACGTGCCCGCGCTGCAGGGCACGACGGCCATCGCCCCGAAGCGGTGGCTTCCGGACGCGATCGGGGCGCCGTTGTCGCTGTCCTTGTGGACCACGTCGGCCAGCGAGGACAAGACCTCGAGGCCGCCGTCCAGCTCGGTGGGGATCACGCGCTTGGCCCCCGACGTCACGATCAGGTGGGTGCGCACCTCCGCCTGCCTGAGGCAGGCGAGCAGGTCGGCGGCGTAGGCCATGCCGCTCGCGCCGGTCACGGCGACGACCACCTCCCTGACGGATGGCTCGAAGGGTCGCGTCACCCGCCCAGGTTACCGCGGGGTTCCGGGCGCCTTATACTCGTCCTGCCGTGGCGGACGCCGATCGCACCC
This sequence comes from Deinococcaceae bacterium, assembly GCA_044507975.1. Classification (GTDB taxonomy): domain Bacteria; phylum Deinococcota; class Deinococci; order Deinococcales; family Trueperaceae; genus DASRWD01. The sequence goes on along the minus strand of JBIQIQ010000073.1, from coordinate 1,058 downwards.
AACCCCAGGGGCCGCTGAGGCCCAGGACCTCGCAGGAGCTGCGGCTCGACCCTTCTCATCCCCCGCTGGCCCGCCGCCGGCACGACCGTGTACTGACCGGCCTAGGCGGTGGCATAGCCGACTTCCTCGGCTACCCTGCGTGGACCGTGCGGGGCGTGTTCGTCGCTGGGACCGTGGTGTCGCTGGGCGTCGTCGCGCTCGTCTACCTCGCGCTCAGCGCGCTGGTGCCGGCCGCGCGGAGCTAGCGCCCCCCGCCTCCGGGCTCCTCACATCACCAGCCGGACCGGCGCGTCGAGCAGCTCGGCGACCCGCGCCAGGAGCTTCGCCCCGGTCTCGGCCGGGACGTCGCCGGCGAGCGTCAGCGTGCTGCGGTACCCGCCACGCTGGTTGTCGTAGAGGATCCTCCCCAGGCTCAGGACCGGCAGGCCGACGTCGAGCACGACCTCGTCGAGGTCGAGGACGCTGAGGTCGGCCACGACCAGGCCGGCCTCGTCCTCCTCGGCACCCTGCCCGGCGAGCTCGTCGATGATCGCGGCGAACGGCCGGCTGGCCGCACCATCCACACGTCTCAAGACCATCCCGTCCTCGAAGGTCGCCAGGGCGACCTGCCCGAAGGCGGCCTCCATGCCCCGCGTGGCCTTCGCGACAGCCCGCAGCACGAACGGAGCCGCCGCCAGGGGCTCGTCCTTGCCGAGCTCCTGAGACGCCGCGAGCTGTGCGGCGGCCAGAGCGCTGACGTCGACGTGCCTACGAAGGACGGTGCTGACGCGGGCGAGCGGCAGACCGTCGGCGGCCGTCACTCCCGCCAGAGCAGGACCGGCCAGGTCCGGTAGCGCCGCGTCCGAGCCGTCTGCCTCGGGCGCGAAGGCGGCCAGCTCCTCCGGCTCCGGGTCCAGCCCGCGCGCCAGCTCGGCCGGCTCCGCGGCGAATGGCTCGCGCTCGTCCACGGCGTCGGACGCGGCCGCGTCCGACGCCGACGTCTCCGGCGCCCAGGGCTCCTCGGACTCGAGAGCGCTCGTGCTCTCGGCGCCCGCACTGGACTCGTCGTCGACGACCCA
>JBIQIQ010000072.1:4239-11780 GCA_044507975.1 Deinococcaceae bacterium | reverse complement strand
ATGCTCTACGACAACGCCCAGCTGCTGGGCGCCTTCGCGCGCGGCTACGCGCGCGCGGGTGAGGAGCGCTACCTCTCGGCGGCCCTCGGCATCGTCGACTGGCTCGAGCGCGAGATGGCGGCGGGCCCTTCGGAGGGGACTGTCGCCTTCTTCTCGTCCCTGGACGCGGACTCCGAGGGTGAGGAAGGCCGCTTCTACGCCTGGACCCAGGTCGAGTTCCGCGAGGCGCTGGGCGGCGGCGCGCTCGCAGACCTCATGGCCCGGCGCTACGGGGTCAGCACGGCCGGCGACTTCGAGGGCGGCAACGTCCTCAGGCGGGCGGCATCGCTCGGCGCCCTCGCCCAGGAGTTCGGCCTCGAGGGAGAGGAGCTCGAAGCCGAGCTGCGCCGCGGCGACGAGCTCCTGCGCGCGAGCCGCGGCGAGCGCGTCCGACCCGCGACCGACGACAAGGTGCTGACCTCCTGGAACGGGCTGCTGCTGTCCGGCCTGGCCGACGCCGGCGCCCTCCTGGAGCGTCCCGGGCTCCACGAGCTGGCGGCGCGCCTGGCCCGCTTCCTGGTGGCGCGGCGCGAGGACGGGCGCCTCATGCACGCCTGGAGGAACGGCGAGGCTCGGGTGCACGGGCTGCTCGAGGACCACGCCTACCTGGGGTGCGGGCTCCTCGACCTCTACCGCGCCACGCTGCGTCCGGAGCTGCTCCTGGAGGCGGTGAGGCTCGCGCGCGAGGTGGAGGACCTCTTCGCCGACGACGAGGGTGGCGGGTGGTTCGACGTCGCGGAGGGCACCGGAGGCGCCCCCGCGCGTCTGAAGAGCCACGCCGACGGCGCCACCCCGAGCCGGTACGCGGCCGCCGCGAGGCTCGTGTGGTGGGCCGGGCGCTACCTCTCCGACGGCGGGATGCAGGAGCGGGCGCTCGGCGCCCTCACCCCGCTCCTGTCCGCCGCCGCCTCCGCGCCACAAAGCTTCGGGACGGCGCTCGCCGCGTTGCTGGAGATGACGAGCGCACCGCGCGAGGTCGTGGTCGTCGGCGCGCGCCACGAGGCCGACACCGCCGCCGCGCTCGAGGCCGTGCGGGGCGCCGCCGCGGGCGGCGACGCCTTGCTCCTGCTCGACCCGGCCGACGAGGACGCGGGGCGCCATCCCCTGGCCGGCCTGCCGCTGGCGGAGGGGCGCTACCCGCCCGAGGCGCCCGTCACGGTCTACGTGTGCCGGGGCGGCGTCTGCGAGCTGCCCGTGCACGACGCGGCGGCGGCGCGGCGTGCGATGCTGGCGCCGTAGTACGGTGCGACTGGCCGGCCCCGGGGCGGGCCGATCCTGGGAGGGAACATGTACACGGGTCTGCTCGACCTCCACAACGTCATCCGCTGGGTAGTCGTCGTCCTCGGCGTCGTGGCGATCGTAAGCGCCCTGGTGGCTCAGCGCTGGACGCCGGCGCAGCGGTCGCTGGCGCGCTGGTTCACGATCGCGTTCGACGTCCAGGTGCTCGTCGGGCTGGTCCTGTGGTTCCTCAGCCCCCTCGTGCAGTCGTCGCTGTCCGACATGGGAGCGGCCATGGGCGATCCCACCAGGCGCTTCTTCCTGCTCGAGCATCCCTTGCTGATGGTCGTCGCGGCCGTGCTCGTCCACGTCGGCGTGGCGCGCGCCCGCAAGACCGACAACCCGCGGCAGGCCCTCCTCTTCTACGTCCTGGCCGCGGCAGCCGTCGCCTACGCGATCCCCTGGGACAGGCGCCTGTTCCCCGGGATGTGACGTCGCCTTGACGTCCCCCTGAGTGGAACGCCCGCCTGACCCCGCCGGGGCCGGGCCGCTGGACGCGTCTCGACCGCCGGACCGAGCCCTGACCGAAGCCGGCCTCACGTTGGTCGTCGGCCCTCCGGGAAGCGGCAAGACCGAGGCGATGGTCGCGGTCGCCCGCTCCGCGTGCGCGGCCGGCGCCCGCGTCTGGTGGCTCGCGCTGCCTCACCAGCGGGCCAGCGTGTTCCGCCGCGTGACCGCGCACGGCCGCGCCGTGCTCGGGCTCGAGGTGCTCGGCGCCCAACAGGCCTACTACCGCGTGCTCTCCGCCCTCGCGCCCGGCGACCTCAGGCCGCTCGTCGTCGGCACGGCGCGCATCGTGCTCGTGGGCGAGGCCGTGAGGACGGCCCTGGGCCGCCTTCCCTCGCCGGGCGAGGCGAAGCTGTTCGCCGCCGCCATCGCCGAGGCCAAGCGCTACGAGGTGACGCCGGACGCGATCGCCGACTTGCCCCATGGGGACGGCGAGACACGGGGCCTCGCCGCCGTCTACGCGGCCTACGAGGACCGGCTCGGCCAGAGCTGGGACTACGACGACGTGCGCTCGCGGGCCGCCCGCTTCGTGGAGCAGCCGGAGCCACGCACCCTGCTGCGGTCCTCCGCCGGGCGGGCCGCGGCCGGCCTGCCCGACGTCGTGATCGTCGACGGCTGGCGGGAGCTCGGCCCGCTCGACTGGCGCTTCCTGCGCGCGCTGAGCCAGGCCGTCGCCGTGCACGTCGCCCTGCCGAAGGCGCCGGCCGGCGTGGAGCCCGCTGTCGTGCTGAGCGCCCGCCCGCAGGCGACGCGCGTCGAGCGCTACCTCGCGGTCAACCCGGTCGAGGAGGCGCGCTGGGTGCTACGGAGCCTCAAGCGCGACCTGGCCTGCGGCCACGACCCCCTGGAGCTGGCGGTCGTCGCGCCGGCGCGCGCGGGCGACGACCTCCTGGCCCTCGCCGACGAGTACGGGGTGCCGCTCACCGACGAGAGGGGCTCGGCCCTGGCCGACAGCCGCGAGGGTCGTGCCCTCGTCGCCCTGCTCGAGCTACCTGACGCGCCTTCGCCCACGCGCCTGCTGGCGATCCCCGAGCTCGCTCCGGTGGCAGACCTGGCCATGCGACTGGGCCTGACGGGAGCTGAGGCCCTCTCCCTCGTCGCCAGGAGCATGGGTCTGGAGGGAGCGCTGTCGGCCTGGCTCGAGAAGCTGCGCGTGGGCGGTGACCCGGTGGCGTGGACCAGGTGGCTCCTGAACGACGTGCTCACCCTCGGCCAGCGGGAGGTAGGCGAGTCGTTCACCGCGCCCGTTCTGTCGGCCGCGCAGCACGCCGCCAGCCTCACGAGCGGAGACGACTTCCGTCGCTGGCTCGTCGCGCTGCTCACGGACGCTCGGGGCGCGCGGGACCAGCCCGGCGGTATCTCAGTCCTCAGCGCCGACCTCGCGTCGGGAAGGCGCTTCACGCGCTGCTACGTGATGGGCGCCACCGTCGGGGCGTACGAGGCCGGCGAGCGGGAGGACTACTTCGTCCCAGACGAGGATCGCGCCGACGAGCCAGCGCTGGGGAGCCTGCCTAGACGGTTCGCGGGCGCGGACGGCCCGCTGGTGGAGGAGCTGCTGAGCCGCGGCGCCACCACGGTGGTCACGGGCTCGACGGGCGGGACCGAGGGGAAGCTCGTGCCCGACGAGCGGCTCCTCGGCGACCCGCGCACGGTGCAGCGGCTGCCTCCCGTGCCGGCCGGCAGCGCCCTCGAGCTCGGCGGCGCCGAGGTCTACCAGCCGGCCACCGAGCGCCTGCCGCCGGAGTTCATGGCGGAGGGTTTCCGCGGCGCGGTGCCGGACGCCGAGTGGCTGCGCGTCTACTACGAGCAGTGCGGCCTGATGGCCTGGGCCGGCGTGGCCCTCGGGCTGGAGGAGGAGGGGGGCGGCGAAGCCGGTGCCGAGGAGGAGCTGAGGCGCCTGCTCGGGCCGGTCAAGACGGGGCGGTCGGAGTGGCGCGGCCTCGTTGAGGGGCTGCGGAGCCATCCCAAGCTCACCGAGGAGCGCCTCGAGGAGCTGGCCGTTCGGTACGCGTGGGCCGCCGATTGGCTCGGCTCCTACGGGAGGCTGCTGACGCTCCTCAACTGGGGGAGCGTCGTCGTCGACGACTCCGGTGCGGAGGTGCGCCTCGACGCGGGCCGGCGCTCCCGTTCGGAGGGGCGCGTCGACATCTACCGGTTCGTCGAGCCCCCGCCGGTGGACTGGGCCGGGCAGAAGGGCGAGTGGCACTGGGCGGGCGCGAAGGTCAGGGACCGCTGGAGCGAGTACCTCGCCGCGCGCGCGTTCCTCGCGCGGAGTCGCGAGGTGGAGGCCGTGCACGTCGTCGTGTGGCCGGTCACGTACAAGCCGATCGTCTTCGACAGGTCGCCGGACAACGGGCACATGGCCGACCGCATGGAACGGGCGGCTCAGGGAGCCGCGGCCGCCATGGAGGGGGTGAGCCGGGGCGAGGCGCGGCCCAACCCGGGCCGCTGGTGCGACCGGTGTCGGCTCTTCTACGTGTGCCGGCTGGGCGTGCGCGGATGAGGGTCAGGGTCGCCTCGGCCGGCACCGGCAAGACCACCAGCCTGGTGAGCCGCTACCTCGAGCTCGTCGGCTCCGGGACGCCCCTTCGGCGCATCGCCGGCGTCACGTTCACGCGCGCCGCGGCGGGCGAGCTTCGCGCCCGCGTGGCCTCGGGCATCGCCGAGGTGCTCGCGGCCGGCTCGTACCTCGGCGGCGTCTACACGCCGCCCGGTGACCTGGCGCCCTTCGAGGCCGCACGGCGCGAGGCCGGAGGCGCGCAGCTCAAGACGATCCACGGCTTCATGATCGCGGCGCTGCGTCTGAGCGCGCCGCTGCTCGGCTACGACCCGCGCTTCGCGATGACCGCGGAGCAGGACGCCGAGGCCGACTTCGTCGCCGAGCTCGACTCCCTGCGCCTGCTCGCGAGCGACCCAGCTCACCCGCTGCACGGCGCCCTCGCCGCCGCCGGCGAGCACGCCGTCACGCTGCCGCTGCTCGTGTTCCGCGGCCGGTCGCTGGCGGCCGGCCTCAGGTTCGACGACGACCCGCTGTCGCGCGCCGTCGGAGCCCTCTACGAGGCGGCGTACTCCCGCCTGCTCGAACGCTACGGCGGCACGCGCCTGGCGCCCAGCGAGGTCGAGCGCGCCGCGCTGGCCATGCTCGACCACCCCGGCGCCAGGCAGCGCCTGGTGCAGCGCTTCCCGGTCGTCCTGGTGGACGAGTACCAGGACGTCAACCCGCGGCAGGGCGAGTTCTTCGAGGGCCTGGAGTCGGCGGGCGTGAGCCTGGAGATCGTCGGCGACCCGAAGCAGTCGATCTACCTGTTCCGCAACGCCGACGTGGGCGTCTTCCGCCGCGCTCACCACAGGGCTCGGGAGGCGGGGGAGTCGCTGGCCCCTCTCACCGAGTCGCGGCGGCACGCGCGCGCGGTCGTCGCCTTCCTCAACCGGCTCACGACCCATCTGGGCGAGCGCGGGCTCGGCTTCGACCCCGAGGAGGCTCCGCCGGTCGTCGGAGCCGGTCCCCAGGCCGAGGTGGAGGGTGCCGCCGAGCTCGTGGTCGTGAGGGGCGACCTACCCATGGACGCGCTCCGGGCGCACGAGGCCGCGTGCCTGGCGGAGCGGCTGGCTCAGCTCGCCGCCGACGGTGTGGGCCTCGAGCGCATGGCGGTGCTCGCTCGGAACCGGCGCCAGCTCTCGCAGATGGACGCCGCCCTGGCCGCGCGCGGCGTCCCGACGGTCTTCAGCCGCCGCGGGCTCTTCACGCGCCAGGAGGTCCTCGACGTCCGCTTCGCCCTCGAGGTGGGGACCGGCGGCGACAAGGAGGCCCTGGCCGCCTTCCTACGCGGTCCGCTGGCCGGCCTGGGCTGGCAGGAGCTCCACGCCGTGCTGTCGGCGCGCGACCCTCTCGAGGAGCTCGCTCGCGTCAGCCCGCGCACGGCGGCGGTCGTGGCCGAGCTGAGGGAGCTCGTGCTCGGTCCGCCGGTCGACGCTCTGAAGGCGGTAGTGCGGAGCGGACTGGCCGGCGGCACGCCCCTGATCGAGTCGCTGGGGGCCCACGCGAGCGCCAACGTCGACGCCCTGCTGTTCGAGGTCGCGAGGCGCGAGCCCGAGGACCTGGCGAGGCTCCTCGACATGCTGGAGGACCTGCAGCGCACGGAGGCCGAGGACGTCCCGGCCAGCGGCAGCGGCGTGCGCCTGCTCACCGTGCACGGCTCGAAGGGCCTGGAGTTCGACGTCGTGGCCGTGTTCGACGCTGGGTACCAGCCGTGGGACCGACCGCCGGGCGTCGTCATCGACCCGGCCAGCGGCCGCGCGGCGCTGCTCGAGGCCGTGCCCGATCGAGAGGCCGCCGGAGCGTGGCGGAAGAGGTCCGCGCACGAGGACCACAGGCTCCTCTACGTGGCGGCCTCCCGCGCGCGCGACCGACTGATCGTCACCGGCTCGTACGGGAAGCGCGGTCCCGCCGCCTGGCTGGCGACGCTCCTCGACCTCGACCTGGCGCACGACCCTCCCTCGCCGTCGGTGCGCGTCACCGAGCTCGAGGTCGGGGCGCCGGGACCGCGGACGCACGCCTCCCGCGCGACGCCTCCGATCGCCCTGGAGCCTTCTCCCTGGACCCTGAGGACGTTCGAGCACCATCTCCACGGCCCCCTCTCGAGCCCCTCGCGGCTGGTGGACATGTTGTCGAGGGAGGGTCGCGAGGGCCATGGCCGGGACGGCGAGCGCCTCTGGTCCCGGCCGGCCGATGCCCACGAGGAGCCTCTGACCCGCTTCGAGGCGCTTGGAACGGGCGACGCGCCGGCTCCCGGCCCCGACCTCGACGAGAGCGGACCCCAGGGCCTGGACGACGGCGGGAACCCCGGCTTCTTCCTCGACCTGCCCGGACGCGGCAGGGTCGTGGGCACGCTCGTCCACTTCGCCATCAGCCAGGACTGGCACCAGGAGCCGGAGAGGCTCGAGAGCCTGCGAGCCCACGAGCTGATGTTCCCCTACGCGTCCGAGCAGCAGGACGACCTGCTCGGCGAGGTGGCCGAGCTCCTCGCCGGCTACTCGGCCCTGCTCGGGACCGCTCTGCCCGGGTTGGGCGAACGCGAGGTCGACCGCGCCGAGGTGCCCCTGGCGTACCCGGGCGGCCCGACCGTCTGGGAGGGGGTCATCGACCGCCTGTACCAGGTGAGCGGCGAGTGGTGGATCGACGACTACAAGACGGACAGGCACGTGCGTCCCGAGCGCTACCACGTGCAGTTGGGGCTCTACCGCCACGCCGTGCGCGGCGCACTGGGCGCCGCTCCACGCGCCAGGCTCGTCTACGTGCGGTCCGGACGGGTCGTCGAGCTCGAGCCCGCCGTCCTCGACGACGCCCTGCGGCGCTCCGGCGTGCTGTCCCCCGACGAGGGCGCGGCGGAAGCCTAACCGCGTCGGTATCACGGCCCAACGGCAGTAGGCAGCTGCCTACGCCGCGCGCGCCCGGGCCTGCCGGGCGGGCATGCTCGCGGCATGGAAGACGAAAGCCCGGCACCCATGCCAGCCACGCTCGCGGGCCTCGAGGGCACCATCGTCGGCGCAGCTGGGTCTCGCCTGCACTGGGAGGCCGAGATCCCGGTGGCCGATCTCGCGGCGTTCGTCGCGCGCTTCGCCAGCGGCGAGCCCCTGCCCATCGTCACCAGCCGGGGCCGCCTGCACGTCAGGTCGCGCGACTGGCTGGTCGCCCCCGGCGACGACACCGTCAAGGT
>JBIQIQ010000072.1:1161-4139 GCA_044507975.1 Deinococcaceae bacterium | reverse complement strand
CTCCCACGCTCACGACGCCGGCGTCGTTGCGCACGCCGCGCACCGAGCCGCTCTTCGAGGCGATGACGACGTCGGACTCTCCCACCTCGGCGCTGTAATGGTCGTAGTCCAGGTCGCGCCCTAGCTCGCCGATCTGTTGCCGCCGGTAGATGCCCTTGGCCACGTCGGTGAGCTCGGCCGGGAGCAGCTCGCCGCGCCAGAGCCTGGTGAAGTGGTCGGCCAGGTCACGAGGCGTCGTATGGCTCGGTACGAGGTCTGGGTCGGCCATCACCCCCGGAACCTGGAGCTTGCCGCGCAGGTGCGTGCCGGTCCAGCCGTGCCGCTGGAGCACTCCGCGGACTCGCTCCACGCCCAGGAGGTCGATCAGCATGTTCGTCGCCGTGTTGTCGGAGACCACGATCATCAGGCTCGCGACGTCGCGGAGGGAGAAGGCGGAGCCGGGGCTCAGCGCCTTCAGCACGCCGGAGCCGGTCACCTGCTCCTCGGCCCGCAGCACGAGCCGCTCCTCCAGGTCCCGCTCGCCCGCCGCGACGGCCTCGAGCAGGGCCTGCAGGACGAACACCTTGATCGTGCTCGCGGCCGGGAAGCGCTCGCTGGCGCGCCGCTTCACCGGGGCGCGGTCGGCCGATACGTCGCTATCCAGTCGCAGCGCCACGACCCCCAGCCGGGCAGCATCAGAGCGCTCCGCCCCGAACCGAGGGTCGCCTTGCCCCGCCAGGCGGGCCTCGAGGGCGTCGAGCTCGGCGTCGAGCGCCGGGGCGCCGGCCTCGTCCGCGGGGCTCCGGCGCGCTGGCACGATCGGTGCGTCGTCCACGGGCGAACGTTACCGCAGGGGAGGAGACGCCGAACGCCGGGTCCGAGGCGAGGGAGGCCCGCCCCCGGCCACGGGCCGCGGTTGTCCCGGCCGTTGCCGAGCCTTGTTGTAATGGGCCGCGCGCGTGCCCTACACTTCGGGCGCCAGGCACCGGTGGCGAACCACAGGCATCCGGCCCCCGCCGGAAGTCAGCGGTGCGCCTGCAGGAGCCCGGCAGTCTCACGAGCCCGGCGGTCCGGGCGGCGAAGGAAGGTCATGGCAGAAGGCAAGGTCAAGTGGTTCAGCGGTGAGAAGGGGTACGGGTTCATCGCTCACGACGAAGGTGGCGATGATGTGTTCGTGCACTTCAGCGCCATCCAGGCAGACGGTTTCCGCACGTTGAACGAAGGCGACGAGGTCTCCTTCGAGATCGAGCAGGGCCCCAAGGGCCCCCAGGCTCGCAACGTCGTCGTCACGCACCGGGCGCCGGTGCAGGCCCCCTCTTTCGACCGCGCTGGCTCCGGTGACCGGTTCGGCGCGGACCGCGGCGGCGGCGGCTTCGGCCGTGACCGTGACGGCTTCGGCCGTGGTGACCGCGGTGGCGACCGTGGCGGTGATCGCGGCGGTGACCGCGGTGGCGATCGCGGCGGCAACCGCGGCGGCCGCAACCGGCGCTACTGAACCAGCGGCTACCCTGAGCAAGCTAGAGGCCCGGCCCGCGCAAGCGCGGGCCGGGCCTCAGGCGTCGCGGGCGGATTAGCCCGCTGCGGATCAGCCCGTTTGCACCGTGGTCTTGACCCCGGCCGAGCGCCGGCGGCTGAACCCGTCGGCGGGCGCACCCAGCATCGGCAGCACCCAGTAGTCCAGGCCGTAGTAGCCGGCGATGCGCCAGGCGAGCACGATCCAGGTGGCGAGGATGAACATGATCGGGTTCGAGGAGAGCGTCCCGGCCAGCATGAACGCCACGTTCATCATGCCGCCCAGGAACGCCATCAGGCCGGTCAGGAAGCCGACGATGAGCGCGACGCCCACCAGCAGCTCGCCGAACGCGACGACGTAAGACATGGCGGGCGCGACCGGGAGGAAGATGTTCTCGATCATCCAGGCGTACCAGCCGGTGACGGCGGGAGAGTCGCCCACCGAGCGCGCCAGGGCCCCGTTCAGGTAGCCCGAGACGGCGGTGCCGGCGTTCTCACCCACCCATGCGGGGTTCGTCACCTTGTGCCAGCCGGCGTCGACCCACAGCCAGCCGAGGTAGACGCGAACGACCGTCCAGAACGGTGCCATGTAACGGGACGCGAAGAGGAACTTGCTGACCTGCGGTTCCGGGTAGTACGTGGTACGAGGCATAATCGAGGCCTCCCTTTCGTCTAGCAGTATCCTGGAACGCCATGGTCCGTCCAAGGGACGTAGGTACCGCCCACTCTAGAGCAGTCGCCGGTGCGCCCTGTCGACCGGCGTGAGAGGCACCCTGCTGCTCCCGGCCGGCGCCGCGCGCGGGAGCGTCGAGTTCGGCGAGCGCATCACGAGGCTCACGCTGGACGAGCGCCCTGGGCCGGCCGCGGGCCTGCCCCCTCCCTACCTCCTCCCCGGGTTCATAGACGTGCACGTGCACGGTGGCGGAGGCGCCGACGCGATGGACGGTCCCAGCGGGACGCTCGACCTCGCGCGGTTCCACGCCCGTCACGGCACCACGACCCTGCTGCCGACCACGATCACGAACCCCTGGGGGGAGGTGATGGGCGCGCTGGCGGGGATCGCAGACGCCCTGGACGGCGCGGCCGAGGACGCGGGCGGCCTTCCGGACCTGCCCGGCGCCCACCTCGAGGGCCCGTTCATCAACCCGAGCAGGCTGGGCGCTCAGCCCCCCAACGCCGTCGTCCCGGAGCCGGAGCTGGTCGCCGAGGTGCTCGCACTCGGCGTCGTGAAGGTCGTGACGATGGCGCCCGAGCTGCCCGGGGCGGTGGAGGCCGCCAGGGAGTTCGCGCGCGCGGGCGTCCGGGTCAGCATCGGGCACTCGCTGGCGACGGCCGAGGAGGTCGAGGCGGTCCTCGACGCGGTCGCCAAGGAGGGCGGGACGGCCGGGTTCACCCACCTCTACAACGCCATGAGCCAGCTCGGCTCGCGCGAGCCGGGCGTCGTGGGCGCGGCCCTGGCCCGCCCGGACGCCTACGCCGAGCTGATC
>JBIQIQ010000072.1:0-1061 GCA_044507975.1 Deinococcaceae bacterium | reverse complement strand
CGTCCAGGAGGTCTACGTGTCCGGCAGGTCCCTCGGCTGAGGGATCAGGAGCCTTCGAGGGCCTCACCGACGAGCCGCTGCACGACGCTTGGGTCGGCTCGACCGCCGCTGCCGCGCATCACCTGACCCACGAAGAAACCCTTCAGGCCGACCTTCCCAGCCCGGTAGGCCGCCGCCTCGTCGGGGTGGCTGTCCACGGCCTCGCTTACCAGCGACCTGACCTCGGCCTCGTCCAGGCCCTGGTCGAGCCCGCGGCTGGCGACCAGCCGAGCGGGGTCCTGGCCGGTCGCGGAGGCCTCGGATAGCACCTCCTTGGCGACGGCGGCGGTCACGTCCCCCGACCCCAGGAGCCGCGCCAACCCCGCCAGGCCATCCGGAGTCAGGCGCAGCGCGCTCCCGCGCTCGCGGAGCTCGCGCGCGACCTCGTTGACGACCAGGTTCGCCGTCGCGTCGGGCGGCCCACCGGCCGCCACCGCGCGCTCGAACAGCTCCCGCAGCTCGTCCGAGCCGGCGAGGGCGTCCGCGTGCGCGGTCTTGAGCCCGTGGCGCTCGGCCAAGCGCTTCGCCTCGGCAGCGCGCGCATCGTCGGCCGCGCGGGTGCCCGTAGAGGCGGCGCCGGCCGGCCGCTCGGCGGCCGGTGCGGCCGCCTGTGCGCGGACGGGCTCGGCGGCGGGACGCCGAGCGTAACCGTCCTTGAGCGGCACGATGCGGTTGAAGACGAGGGCGTCGCCGCGGCCGTCGACCGGGTCGCGCCAGAAGTAGCCCAAGCGCTCGAACTGGTAACGGGTGCGCGCGTCGTCTTCGAGCACCGACGGCTCGATGAGGCCGCGGTGGACGGTGAGCGACTCCCGGTTGAGGTGGTCGACGAGGTCGGCGCCTTCCGCCTCCGGGTCGCTGGCGGTGAAGAGCCGGTCGTAGACGCGCGCCGTGAACGGGACGCCGCGCTCCGACGACACCCAGTGGACCGTGGACCACACCTTGACGTCGTCGGGTGCTGCGCCCACGTCGCCGAGGTACGCGTGGCACCGCAAGCGCGTGGCCCTGCCGGAGTCGTCGGTCTC
>JBIQIQ010000004.1:0-51099 GCA_044507975.1 Deinococcaceae bacterium | reverse complement strand
GTCGTTGCCGTAGGCCGAGAGGTCCTGGGCGATGAGCAGCAGCTCCTTCGCGCCGCCCGCGACGAGGCGCCGCGCCTCGTAGACGACGTCGGCGGCCGGGCGCGAAGCGAGGTCGCCCCGCAGGCGCGGGATGATGCAGAAGCTGCAGCGGTGGTCGCAGCCCTCGGAGACCTTCAGGTACGCGTAGTGACGGGGCGTGAGACGCACCCGGTCGGGCCCCGCGCTACCGCCTACGGCGGCCATGGGGAGGAGGCTGGTGAACGGGCCGGTGGGCAGGGGCAAGGCTTGCCGAACCGCGCGCATGACCCCTTCGACGTCGGCCTGCCCGGTGACGGCGAGCACCTGCGGGTGCCGCTCCAACACCTTCTCCGGCCTCTCGCCCAGGCAGCCAGTCACCACCACCTTGCCGGTCTCCTGGATCGCCTCGCCGATCGCTTCCAGCGACTCCTCGACCGCCGGCGTGATGAAGCCGCAGGTGTTCACGACCACCAGCTCGGCGTCCTGGTAGCTGCCGACCAGCTCGTAGCCGTCGGCCCTCAGGTGGCTGAGGATGCGCTCGCTGTCTACCAACGCCTTGGGGCAGCCCAGGCTCACGAAGCCGACCTTGCCGGCGACGCGGGTGCGGTCGTTCGGGGAACTGCTCGTCACTGACGGCTCCATGCCGCCGGTGAGTCTAGCAGGGGCCTCAGCCGGCCGGCGAGGTACAGCGAACCGGCGACGACGACCAGCCCTCCGGGGAGCGTCGCGTCCAGGGCGCGCTCGAGGGCGGCCCCCGGGTCGGGCTCGAGCAGCCGGCCCGGCCCGGCCAGGTGGTCGGCGCCCTCTCCCGCCGCCGCCTCCGTGACGACGACCGTGGTGGCGTGGGGAGCGAGCTCGGCGAGCGTGGCCCCACCCTGCTTGCGCGACAACGCCCCGAAGAGGAGCGTGAACCCCTCGCCGGCCTCGGCGGCCAGCCGCCGGGCGGCAGCCGGGTCGTGGGCGCCGTCCAGCAACACCCGGCGGCCGCGGACGAGGAACGGCTCTCCGCGGCCGGGCAGCGGGGGCGCCAGCAGGGCCGCCTCGCGCGCCTCCTCGGGCACACCGAGCAGCGCGAGGGCGGCCCGGGCCAGCCGCGCGTTCGCGGAGCGCGTCGGCTCGCCCGGCCGCAGCGGAGCGACCTCGTGGAGCTCCGAACCCTGCTCCGTCGCCGCCTGGCGGACCGCCTCCAGCGCCTCGCCGGACGCGGCGGTGACCGCCGGCACGCCCGCGAGGAAGGCGCCCGCCTTCTCCCTGGCGATGTCCGCCACGGTCGGGCCGAGGGTGTCGACGTGGTCGAGGTCCACGTTCGTCAGCACCACCAGGCGGACGCCGCCGAACGGCGCGACGGCGCTCGTCGCGTCGCTGGCGCCGCCCACGCCCGCCTCGAGGACGGCCCAGCCGGCTGCGCGTTGCGCGAACACCTCACAGGCCAGGGCCAGGGACAGCTCGAAGAAGGCGGGGCGCTCGTCCTCGGGGGGCGGACGGCTCGCGAAAGCTTCCTGAGCGCGCTGGACGAACGCGCTGACCTCCGCCTTCGTCACGGGCGTGCCGTCGACCGCGACGCGCTCCTCGAAGGACTCGACGTGAGGGGAGAGGAACAGGCCGGTCCTCTCGCCCGCGGCGGTGAGCCCGCGGGCGACCAGGTGCGAGACCGTGCCCTTGCCGTTCGTGCCGACGACCCTCACGACGTTCGGCGGCGGAGCGAGGCCGAGGTCGGCCAGCAGCCGGGCGGCGCGGCCGGGATGGCGCCTGCCGCCGGCGCGCGTCTGCGCGTAGAGCCAGTCGAGCGCCCTCTCGTAGGACATGCGTGCCGGGGGGAGCGCGGTCGTCAGCCGCGCTTGCGCCGGCGCGGGCGCCTGCGCCCCCGCCGCTTCTGGCCGCGCTTGCCGCCAGCCTCGTCCTCGCCGAAGCCCTCGAGGGACGCCTCGCTCGCCACGCTCACGAGCAGCGAGTCGAGCTGCCCGTCGGCCAGGCGCTGCGTGAGCTTGAGGATCGTGTGGGGCTCGCGCACGTCGACGTAGACGACGCTGCCGCCGGGATGCAGCACGTAGGCCCACGCGCGCCGCTCGCCCAGCGCCGTGCCGAGCTCCACCTCGCCGGCGAACTGAACGGAGACGTCCTTCCCGAGCATGGCGACGCCGTAGGCGCTCGTCCCGGCGAGGTCCCTCACCTGCCCGAGCAGGGAGAGGGGGTCGCGGTACGGCCTGAGGTACGGCGTGGTGGCGACGTCCTTGGGGCCGGTCGTCGCGCGCACCAGGCCCGTCTGAGGGTCGAACTGGACGTCGAAGACGCGCTTGGCGCTGCGCTCCTGCGTCTCCTCCAGGAACCGGATGCTGTGGTGGTGCTGGGCGCTGGACCGGCTGCGCTGGGTGACGGTGACGTTGCCGAGCGGGCCCTGGAAGACGGCCTTGGCCTCCATGCGCCGGACCCTGCCGAGCACCTCGGTCTTGATCACCTGGGTGCCCGCGGGCTTCCCGCGGTAGGCGAGCCGGTAGCTCACGACCTCGACGCTCATCGCGGGCACGTTACCACCGATGCGGTGCGCTCTCCCCGTGTCTCACGTACTATCTGAGCAGTCGATAACCCTGGAGGCAGGATGAGGTTGAGGCCCTCGCGTCGGCGCGGCGCGCCGTGGATGCTGCCTACGCCCTGGTGGTACTTCGGCGGGGACGGCGTGGTCAGATGCCGAGGCTGCGACGCGGCCGCGTCGGCGGCCCACGTCGGTCGGACGGCCTGCCCGGCGTGCCGCTTCGACGGGGCATCCCCCGGTGCCTTCGGAGGGCCCGCCCTTCGGCGGGACGCCGATCGCAGGCGTTCCGGCGGGGCGCCCGGCTGGCACGCCTTCGACACGGCCGGGGCGCGGTGCTGCGGCGCCTGCGCGGCCGCGGTCACGGAGGAGGAGGCTCACCTGCCCACCTGCCCCTGGTGCGCCTTCGACGGCGAGCGCTCGCTGCTCGACGCTGCCGAGCCGGGCGCGGCGGTGCCGGCATGGGCGCAGGCGTCGGCCGGGCGGGCACCGCGCTGCCGGGGGTGCGCCAGCGTCGTGGCGGCGCGCCACCGACGCTCGCGGTCCTGCCCTAGCTGCCGCCACGGCGAAGGCTCGGAGCGGAAGGGCGCGCGGCGCTGGCGGCTCTGGTCCTGGCGCCGATCGGTGCAGCGCCGGGCCTGAGGGCGCAGGGCGCTCAGAACGGCAGGTCGGTCTCCTGCAGCCTGGCGAGCTCGGCGGTGTCCTTGCCCTGGCGGAGGATGTTGCCGAAGAGCGACACGAGCGAGGGGTCGAGCTCGCTGCCGGACCGGGCCTCCATGGCCCTCTCGACCTCCCGCAGCGGCAGCGCCTGACCGCGCTCGCTGGAGAGGACGTCGAAGGTGTCGGCGACGGCCACGATCCTGGCGAGGAGCGGGATCGCCTCTTTGCGTAGACCGTTGGGGAAGCCCGAGCCGTCCCAGGCCTCGTGATGGTGCTTGATGCCCTCGGCCGCCTGGTCGAGCATCGCCGCCGACGCGACCATGTTCGCCCCGCGCTGCGGGTGCTCGAGGTCCTCGATGCCGAGGTCGAGGCCCGTGCCGAGCTTGCCGATGTCGTGCAGCATGCTCGCGAAGTAGAGGTCGGCCTGCTGCTGCTTGGTGAGCCCCAGCGCGCGGCCCAGCGCCAGCGCGTACGCCGTCACGCGCTCGGCGTGGCCGAGCTGCGCGAAGTCCTGCGCCTCGAACGCCTGGGTGAAGGCGCGCGTGAACTCGACGAGGCTGAGCTTGGCGCGGGTGAGCTCGAGCGCCTGGGCCTGCGCCTCACCCAGCAGCGAGCCCCAGCGCGTCGCGAGCTTGAGCTCCTCGTCGCCGAAGGCGCTACCGCCGTGGCGGTGCAGCACCAGCGCGCCGTAGGTCGCGTACTTGCCGGCGACAGGCACGACGAGCGTCGAGGTGGCGTCGCGCAGCCCCAGGTCGGCGTACTGGGCGCGGCGAGCCTGGTCGTTGGGCGTGAACATCTCGGGGATGTGGTTGGGGACGACCCTCGGGCCCGGCGTGCGCCAGGGGCCGTGGCCGGGCTCGATGTCGAGCAGGGAGGGCCCGTAGAGGTACTGCGCGTCGAACGCATAGCCGGCCTTGTCGTCGCCGCGAACGACGTAGCCGCGGACGTCGCCCTGGAGGGCGCCGCAGAGCGACCGCAGGGCCTCCTCGCTGCGCTCGGCCGGCCTGGCGTGGCGCAGGATGCGCTCGACACCGCCCAGCTGGTCGGTCTCGGGGGCGGCGTCCGCCCTGCTCATAAGACGCTTGAACACGTCCCACCCTCCCGGTCACGGTCCCGCGTTACCCGTCGCCGAGGAGGATACCGAGCATCCGGAGGCAGCGGTGAGTAAGCTCGTACACTGTCTGCCATGCTGGATCTGCGCTTCGTACGCGACAACCCCGACACGGTCAGGCGCGCCATGCGCGCCAAGATGATGGCAGACGACATCCCGAAGCTGGATCAGCTGCTGGTCCTCGACGAGGAGCACAGGCTCGTGCGTCAGGACCTCGAGGAGAGGCAGGCGAGGCGCAACGCCGACAGCCGCACCGTCGGCGACCTCAAGCGTCGCGGGCAGGACGCCAGCGACCTCATGGCCGGACTGGCTGAGCTGTCTGCGGAGGTCAAGCGCCTCGAGGAGCTCGAGCGCAGCCTCCAGCAGCAGGTCGGCCAGCTGCTGCTGGCCGTGCCCAACCTGCCGCACGAGAGCGTCCCCTACGGCGAGAGCGAGCACGACAACGTCGTCGTCAAGGAGTGGGGCGAGAAACCGACTTTCGCGTTCGAGCCGAAGCCCCACTGGGACCTGATGGCCCAGCGCGGCTGGTTAGACCTCGAGGCGGGCGTCAAGGTCACCGGGGCGGGCTTCCCGGTGTTCCGTCGACAGGGGAGCAGGCTCGTCCGCGCATTGCAGGCGTACTTCCTCGACCGGCTGGCTGCGCGGGGGTACGAGGAGGTCGTGCCTCCCGTCCTCGTCAACGCTGAGTCCGCGACCGCGACGGGTCAGTTGCCGGACAAGGAGGGCCAGATGTACGAGGTGACCGGCGGCCTCTATCTCGTGCCCACCTCCGAGGTCCCGCTGACGAACCTCCACCGTGACGAGATACTCGACTCCGCCTCGCTCCCCATCCGCTACGCGGCGTACACCGCCTGCTTCAGGCGCGAGGCCGGCAGCCACGGCAAGGACGTCAGGGGCCTCAACCGGGTCCACCAGTTCGACAAGGTGGAGATGGTGCAGTTCTCCGCCCCGGAGGAGAGCTACCGGGCGCTCGAGGACATGGTCCTCGTCGCGGAGTCGCTGCTCGAGGAGCTGGGGCTACCGTACCGCCGGCTGCTGATGTGCTCCGGCGACCTGGGCTTCACGCAGTCGAAGAAGTACGACCTCGAGGTGTGGAGCGCAGGTCAGGGGCGTTGGCTCGAGGTCTCGAGCGTCAGCAACCTCGAGTCGTTCCAGGCGAACCGTCTGCGCACGCGCGCGCGGGCCGGTGGGGTGAACGGCAAGGGCAAGCCCGAGCCCGTGCACACCCTCAACGGCAGCGCCCTCGCGTTCCCCCGCACGATCGCCGCGCTGGTGGAGAACCATCAGCGCGAGGACGGCAGCGTCGAGGTGCCGGACGCCCTAGCGGGCTACCTCGGTACCAAGCTCATCTGAGCCGGGCGCTCGTCACTCGGCGGGCGCGAGGCGCTCGACGCGCAGCCTCCCCACGCGGAGCTGGTCCATCGTCTCCACGGTGAACGCGTGGCCGCTCCACTCGAACCGGTCGCGCGGGCGCGGGACCCGGCCGAGCTCGAACGCGGCCAAGCCGCCTGCCGTCTGGAACCCTGCGTTCTCCAGGTCGACCTGCCCCTTGAGCCCGAGCGCGCCGACGAGCTCGTCGACGTGCACGCCGCCGTCCACGCTCCAGGTGCCCGGCCCGACCTCGGTCACCTGGGGCTCCTCGGGCCCGACGGTAGCCAGGTCGCCGACGAGCTCCTCGAGGATGTCCCCGAGCGTGACGAGGCCCTCGAAGCCGCCGTACTCGTCGACCACGACGGCCAAGCGCTTGCCGGAGGCCTTGAACTCGTTGAGCATGGCGAGGATCGGCAGCGTCTCCGGCACGAACAGCGGCTCGCGGAGGTGTCGCTGGAGTTCCAGCGGCTCGCCCCGCATCGCGGCCAGCAGGACGTCGGCCGAGTTCACGTAGCCGACGACCTCGTCGAGGCCGCCCTCGGCGACGACGTAGCGTGCGTGGGGCGACCGCGTCAGCACCTCCTGCATCTGCTCGGGCCCGCCGCCGGCCTCGAGCCAGGCGACCTCGTGGCGCGGCGTCATGATGTCGTTGACGCGGCGCTCGCCGAGCCAGAACGCGTTCTCGATGATCACCTGCTCTTCCGGCTCGACCACTCCCGCCTCGCGGCCCTGAGCGATGACCATCTCGATGTCGGCCTCGCTCACCTCGCCGGAGCCGGTGGGCTGAACGCGCAGCACGCTCAGCAAGAGGCTGGTCGAGGCGCCGAGCAGCCATACGACCGGGCTCGCCACCCGCGAGACGCCGTGCATCAGGCCCGCGATCCGCACCGCGACCGCCTCGGGGTCGCTCAGCGCGAGCCGCTTGGGCACCAGCTCGCCGACGACGATGGACAGGTAGGTGATGCCCGCGACCACGAGCACGTAGGACAGCGGCTCGGCGTAGCGCCCGAGCCACCCGACGCGGGCGAGGGCCTCCCCCACGGGCCCCGCCAGGGCCGCCCCGCCGAAGGCGCCCGAGACGACGGCGACGAGCGTGATGCCGACCTGCACGGTCGACAGGAAGCGGTTGGGGTTCTCCGCCAGCGCCAGCGCCCGGGCGGCCCTGGGGTCGCCGTCCTCGGCGCGCTGCTGTAGCCGGAAGCGGTTGGCCGAGACGATGGCGATCTCCGACATCGCGAAGACCCCGTTGAGGAGCTGGAGGGCGATCACGATCGCGAGGTACACGCCAGGCATGTTAGGGGTTGACTCTGCCCCGAGGTCAGCCTGCAAGCTTCGAGGCATGCGAGCGGACACCGTTATCCCCACGGGACACATGACCATCGGGGCGTTCTCGCAAGCGACGCGCTTGAGCCTCAAGGCGCTGCGCCTGTACGACCAGCTGGGTCTGCTGACGCCGGCGCGCGTCGACCGCGACACGGGCTACCGCTATTACGCGCCCGAGCAGGTGGAGGTCGCGCGCCTCGTGTTCATGCTGCGGCAGCTCGACATGCCCTTGCCGCAGATCGCGGAGGTGCTCGGATGCAGCGGCGCCGAGGCGGTCCGCGCCGTGCAGAGGTACTGGCGCGGTGTGGAGGACGAGGTCGGCGTCCGCCGGCAGCTGCTTGCCAGGACCGTGGCCCGGCTCGCAGAGGAGGTAGAGATGACGCACGAGGTCAACGTCAGGGACGTCGGCGAGCGGAAGCTCATCGGCATCGAGGAGCGCACCCACGCCGACAGGCTGCCGGAGGTGATCGCCGAGAACGGCGACGCGCTCATCCGGCACCTGCGCGAGCAGGGGGTCGAGATGGTGGGGCCGATGATGGTCGTCTACCACGGAGTGGTCTCCATGGACGCCGACGGACCCGTCGAGGTGTGCGTGCCGGTCGCGGGCGCGGTCGAGCCGTTCGGGGCCGCCCGCGTGAGGCTCGAGCCTGCCGCGCAGGAGGCCTTCGCGCGCGTGAAGAAGCGCGACGTGACGTACCCGCGGATCCTGGGCGCCTACGACTCCGTGGAGGGGTGGTTGCGCCAGAACGGGAAGCGGACGGCGGGACCGCCTCGGGAGGTCTACTTCGCCGAGTGGGGCGCTCTGGGCGAGGACGACCCTGCCTGCGACGTCGCGTTCCCCTTCGAGTAGGTGACCGGCCGCCGGCGCGCGCCGGCGGCCGACGGCTCACCCTTCGTCGACGGTGCGCGGGACCTCGAAGTAGCCGTCCCTCGTGGCCGGAGCGACGCTGAGCGCGGCTTCCCGCGCCAGCCCCGGCCGCGGCTCGTCCGGGCGGGTGCGCTGCGGTACCTCGAACGGCGCCCTACCGACCTCGTCGGGCAGCTCCCTCAGCGTGGCCACGAAGCCGAGCACGGCCGTCAGGTCCGCCTCGAGCCGCTCGCGCTCCGCGTCGCCCAGCTCGAGCCGGGCGAGGGCCTCCAAACGGCGCAGGGCCTCGTCGTCGATCGTGGGAAGCTCGTCCCGTGCCACGGCCCCGATGCTAACTCCCGGCCGACCGGCAGTGCCGCCGAGCGCGAATCAGAACAGCCGTCCGCCCACCCAGTAGATGAGCGGGGCGAGCAGCAGGGCGGGCAGGAGCGACGCGACGCGCAGGCGTTTGATCTCGAGCAGCCCGAAGCCGAGACCGAGGATCATCAGGCCGCCGACGCCGTTCAGGAGGAGCACGTTCGGGTCGGTCGCCGGGTCGGGGACGAGGTTGGCGAACATGCCGGCGGCCAGCGAGAGCGCGCCCTGGTACACGGCGATGACGGCGACGGACCCCAGCACCCCGAACCCGAAGGTGGTGGCGAGGGCCAAGGCGGAGAAGCCGTCGAGCGTCGACTTGAGCACCAGGAACGGCGCCTCCCCGGTCAGACCGTTCTGTATGCTCCCGAGCAGCGTCAGCGGGCCGACGCAGAAGAGCAGGGAGGCCGCGACGAACCCCTCGGTGAAGCGACCCTGGCCGCGCAGGGCCCGCTTGAGGCGCTCGCCCAGCCGCTCGAGGCCCTCCTCGATCCCCCACCACTCGCCCAGGGCGCCGCCGAGGGCGAGAGCGAGGAGGCCGACGAGCACGCCGGGCGGCGACGATACGCGCGTGAGATCGAGCGCGTTGACGACGCCGATCAGGAGCGTCACCAGGCCGATAGCCTGCATGACGACCAGCGTCACGCGTCCTGGGAGGCGCCCGCGCAACAGCAGGCCCAGCGTCCCGCCGAGAAGCACCGTGCCGACGTTGAGCCACGTTCCCCAGGTCTGCTCTAGGAGGCTCATCCAGCCTCCGGCTCCTCCGCGCCCTTGCCCGACCGCAGTACGAGCACGGTGACGAGCACGCCGGCCAGCAGGGGCACGCCCACCAGCCAGATCAGCCAGGAGCCCAAGGACGCGGGACCGATGGCGGTGGGAGGGAGAACGAAGGGCACGGGACCGACCTCGCCGGCGCCCAGCTCGAGGCGCAGGTTCGCGACCGCCTCCTCCTGGCGGTAGGTGCGGTCGCGGACGGTGAGGGTGTAGACGCCCGCCGGAGGAACGGGGACGAGGGTCTCGTAGACGCCGGGCGCCACCTCGTCCATCCGGTCGGTCGCTACGAGTGGCTCGCGCCGCGGAGCGTCCTCCTCGGACCGTGGGGGGCCTTCGCGGAGCTCGATGAAGACGACGGCGTCCTCCACCTCGGCGAGCGAGGTCTCCTGGAGGGTGAGCCGGACCCTGGCTTCGGCGCCCGGGACGGGCGGGTCGGGTTCGAACTGGACCTCGCCGATGACCAGCATCGGGTGGGCGAGCGCCACGCCCAGCAGGAGGGTCGCAGCGAGGAAGGAGGTGCGCCTCACCGGTCCTCCTCCGCGGCTCGAGACGCGAGCACCGTCCGCAGCCGGGCCCATAGGAACTCCCGCGGCGTCAGGCCGCTCCGCTCGATGGCCAACGCGGTCTCCCTGCCGACGTACCGGTAGTGCCACGGCTCGTAGACGTAGCACGTCACGGCGGTCTCACCCTCCGGGTAGCTCATCACGAAGCCGTAGGAAGAGGCGTTGGCCGCCACCCAGGCGCCCTCCGGCGTCTCGGCCCAGTCCGCGAGCTCCCAGGCGGGCGGCCCGTCGAACGAGCGCAGGTCCACGGCCGTGCCGAGCTGGTGCTCGGAGTGGCCTGGCCTGGCGCTGCTGGCGACCGCTGCCTCGTAACCGGAGCGGTCGACCCAGTACGCGAAGGTGGTCGCCTGGTAGTCGTAGCTGCGGTAGGCGGACTGCACGGCGAGCCTCACGCCGGCCGCCTCGGCGTCGCGCAGCAGGGCGGCGAGGTCATCGATGATCACGGAGCGCACGAGGAGCTGACCCCCGCCGTCGTACGAGCTCGGGAACGCCGTGGAGACGCGCACCAGGTCGGTGGGCGCGTAGTCGGACGGAAGCGCGAACACGGTGTCGAGGACCGTGATCGCGTGGTCGTCGTAGCTGGTGACGAGCGCCGGCCGGTCTTCCAGCACGCAGGCCGGGAGCTCCTCGGCCCGCGCCGGCGCGGCCAAGGCGAGAGCTGCGGTCAGCGCTGCGAGCAGGCGGAGCACGCGGAGCAGGCTAACACCGGCCGGGGCGGCGGGAGGAGAGGCCATCCCGCGCCTCAGAAGGTCGGCCCCAGCACGGTCCCGCGCATCTCCATGGGCTGAGCGAGGATGACGAGGGCCAGGGCGGTGAACAGGAGCACGTAGAGGAACATGGGCCACATCGCCAGCACGCCGCGCTTTCCGAAGTCGCGCGTACCGATGCGAGCGGACGTGTACAGGGCGAGCACGCTCGCGGCGGCCGTGATCACGGCCTGTATCCCGAAGAGGTAGCGGCTGGGCACGACCTGCGCCAGGCGCCAGTTCGGGTCGACGTCGAAGCCCCGGTACGCGAAGAAGTGCTGGAACACCGGGCCGATCGACAGCGCCCCCGTGAGGAAGTGGAACGTGTAGTGCGCTGCCCAGAACCCGAACCCCAGAGCGACCACGACGTAACCCCAGCGCTCGAACGCCACCCGCATGCCGCTCCAGCGGCCGCCCAGCGCGTCGGCCGCGCTGGCGGCCGCCAGGGTGAGCACGGATCCGACGATCGTCACGCCGCCGTAGAGGGTCAGCAGCAACAGGGCCTCGTTGCGGGTGCCCAGCAGCACGGAGAGGCTCTCCGCGGCGTCGTAGAAGGGCGGGATCATCGCGACGGCGTTCATGACGCCGAAGAAGGCGAGGAGCACTCCCATCGCCATCACCGCGAGCCGGCCCCGGCGGGCCCAGGGCGCTTGGTGGAGCTCGCGGCCCGGCGCGCGGAAGGTGAGCGCGACGTTGTCGTACGGGCACGCCCGCACGCAGTTGAGGCACAGGGTGCAGTCCATGTTCGAGGTGATCGTGGGCACGAACAGGTCGGTCTCGCAGCCGGGGAAGAAACCGCCGCCGTTGGGGTTCACGACCTCGGCAGCTGGTACGAAGCCGGCGTTGGCGCCCGCGAGCGGCAGAGCGAAGGCGCCACGGGGCTCGGCGTCCGCAGTGTAGCGGCCATGCAGGCACGGCTTGTGCTCGCAGGCGCGGCACACGTCGGGGTCGACGGCGGTGATCTGCGTGGGAGACGCGCTGGCGAGCGCGAAGTTGAAGTTGCCGAGCGGGCACACCCAGCGGCAGAACGTGCCGGCGGGGAAGAGGACGTCGACCGCCAGCGCGGCAGCGAAGTAGCCGATCGCCAGCCAGGCCGTGAGCCACGGGCTGGCCCACAGGTCGAAGATCTCGTAGGCGAGGAAGAACGACAGGAGCAGGACCACGACGAGCCACTTGCTGCGGAGCGACTTGGGCCAGGTGAGCTTGCGGGGCAGGAGGGTCTCCAGCCGGCGCGAGAGGCCGCGGGTGAGCATGAGCGGGCAAGCCGCGCAGAAGGCGTTGCCGATCAAGGCGAGCGCGATCACGAGGAGGCCGCGGTAGTGGAGCCACACGGTCGTCGTCGCCACGTTGCGCGGCGCGATCTGCCTCCCGGTGAGCCCGTCGACGATGACGAACAGCGCAAGTGCCAGCAGCGGCAGCTGCAGCGCGAGCCTCGCGTAGCGCCAGCGTGCGAAGCGCCGCAGGCCGGGCAGGGAGAGCAGGTCGAGACCGCGCGGCTGATCTACCAGGGCACCTGCGGGTGGGCTCGCCGCACGGGCGCCGGCGGCTGCCGTAGGAGAGCTCACCTCGCGACCGTCAGGAACGTCTCGGCCTCCACGCTGCGGCCGTCGGCCGTCTCGACCTCGGCCGTCACGATCCAGTCGCCCGCCATGGTGAAGGCGAAGCCGGTCGTGCGGTAGACGCCCGGCTCTCCCTCCTCCGCCTCGGAGATCACGGGCACCATGCCCGCGTGGGTCATGTCGCCCTGCACGGTCACCGCGGCGCCGGACACGGCCTCGCCGCCCTCCGTCACGGTCACCACGACGGCGCCGCGGCCGACGGAGGCGTCCTCGACCGCGATCGCGGCGGTCAGGTCCGGGGCCGCGGTGGATCCGCCGCCGGCCGCACCGCTAGAGCCGCTGCCGCCCCCGGGTCCGCACGCCCCGAGGACGAGCAGGGCGAGGACCGCGGCGGTGGTGATCGTGTGCTTGCAGGTGAGACTGGGTGAAGCCATCGCGAGGCGATGGTACCAGCGGCCCGTGGCGTCCCTGTTGCCCGCAGGGACCTCCGGCACGGGCGGGGGCGCTAGAGCCGCCCCACCTCCTGCAGGTAGCGTGCGACCCCCGCCTCGAGGGCGGCGGCCACGCGTGCGGGTTCGGACAGAACGCCGCGGTCGTGAGCGTTCGACAGGTACCCGAGCTCCACGAGCAGCGCCGGGGTGCGCGGATGCACCGCGTGGCGGTAGCGGCGGTGGTTGAACGCGTAGTACTGCAGCATGTTGCCGGTGACGTTCCGGTCGTCGTCCTCGAACGTCGTCCACGAGAGCACGGCCCTGTCCACGTGCAGCTTGAGCAGCAGCTCGTGCGGGTTGCGCGGGGGCAGGAAGTGGGCGGACTTGTAACCGCGCCGCGAGGCGTTGGGGTTGGCGTCGACGTGGATCGACAGGAGCAGGTCGGCGCGGTAGCGCTGCGGCACGGTCGCCGGCAGGAGGTCGACGACGAACCCGCGCTCCTCCAAGCGCTCCGCCAGCTCGGCTGCGATGATCGCGTTGACTTCGACCTCGTCGAGTCCGTCCCAGTGGGCGCCGGTGCTGTAGCGGAGCTCGGCCAGCTCGTCAGGCTGATCGCCGGCGTGGAGGTGGCCGACCTGGAGGCCGACCCTCACGGGTCCGCGCATCGCGTTCGACACCGCCTTCAAGGGCTTCCAGCGCGGCACGCGCACCTCGTCGCCGAAGAGGACCCTCATCGGACTGGGGAAGCCGTTGACGACGACGAAGTCCCTAGCGGCGAAGGCGGCCGCGAGCAGCATCCAGGCGATGCACAGGGTCACGAGGGCCCTGCCGAGGAAGCGGCGGAGCCGTCGGCGGGGCGAAGCGCCGCCGGGGGTCACATGCGTCGCTCGCCGGTGAGCCAGAAGACGATGTGCTCGTTGATGTTCTCGACGTGGTCTCCGAGCCGCTCGAGGTAGCGGGCTACCTCGAGCAGGCGGTTCGCGCGCCCGATGGCCGCCGGAGATTCCAACATGTAGGTGAGCAGCTCGCGCTGGATCTGCTCGTAGAGGTCGTCCACCTCCGCGTCCATCGCGTGGGCGCGGCGGGACGCCTCGGCGTCCTCCTCGGCGTAGGCCTTCATCGTCGTGTCGAGCATGGCCTCGAGGACCTCGAAGCAGCGCTGCAGGTCGAGGTAGCGCTTGAGAGGCGGCTCCTCCGCGAGCTCCAACGCCGCCCTGGCGACGTGCTCGGCGTAGTCACCGGCGCGCTCGATGTCGTGCAGGGCCTGGAAGCTCGCGGCGAGGAAGCGGAGGTCGCGAGCGGCCGGCTGGCGCCGAGCGATCACGGTGAGGATGCGCATCTCCAGCTCGGCCTGGTGTTGGTCGATCTGCTCGTCGCCCGCGATGCAGCGCTCCGCGGCGTCGCGGTCCTGGTCGATGAGGCCGCGGCGGGCGAGCTCGGTCGCTTCGCGCACGAGACTGAGCATGCGCAGCACGCTGCCGGCGACCTTGGCGAAGTCTTCGCCGAGTGGGCTCCGCTCCATCGCGGGCATGATATCCGAGCCCCGTCGGCGTCCAGCGTGCGGCGGTCCCGCGCGCCACGGGCGCGGGGCTAGACTGCGCCCGTGGCGCGCCCAAACGTCCTCCTGGTCGAGGACGACGAGCTGTTGCGTGAGGTCGTGGCGCACAACCTCGAGGCCGCGGGCTTCACGGTCGCGGCGGCGACCGACGCCGGGGAGGCCTGGACGTCGTGGGCGCGCGCCGACGTGGTGGTCCTCGACTGGATGCTGCCGGACGAGGCGGGCGTGCGCCTGCTGGCTCGCGCCCGGTCCACCGGTGACACGACGCCCGTCATCATGCTCACGGCCAGGTCACGCGAGGCGGAGCGCGTCGAGGGGCTCGAGGCCGGCGCCGACGACTACCTCGTGAAGCCTTTCTCCTCCGCCGAGCTCGTCGCTCGCCTGCGGGCGCTGCTGAGACGCTCGGGCGTCCGGCAGCCGCGGACGGTGGCGGGCCTCGAGGTCGACGGGGAGGCGGGCGTGGTGCGCCTGCACGGCGACAGGCTCGACCTCACGCGCCGCGAGTTCGAGCTCCTCTCCTTCCTCGTCGAGCACGCCGGCAGGGTCTTCTCCCGGGGGGAGCTGCTCGACAAGGTGTGGGGGCTCGACTACGTCGGCACCGAACGGACCGTCGACCAGCACGTGGCGCAGCTCCGCTCACGGCTCGGCGCTGGCTGGATCGAGACGGTCCGGGGACGCGGCTACCGCATGGCGCGGCCGGACGAGCGGCGTTGAGCCCGCCCGAGGCCTCCAACTGGTTCGACGCCCTCGCCGAGGGCGTGCTCCTCCACGACGGAAGCTCCGTCACTGGCCTCAACGCCAGCGCGGCGTCGCTCCTCGACGTCGAGCGGACGCGGGCCATCGGCCGGCCGCTCATCTCGGTCCTGCGCGATCACCGCCTGGAGGGGCTCGCGCGCGCGCCCGGCAGCCACGTGGAGCTGGAGCTGCGCGGCAGGCCGGTGGCCGCGCGCAGCCTGCTCGGGGCTCTGATACTGCGCGACGTCAGCGAGGCGCGTGCGAGCGAGAGGAGCGCCAAGGAGCTCATCGCCGTCCTGTCACACGAGCTGCGCACGCCCGCCGCAGCCGTGACGGCGGTCCTCGACGCCCTCGCCACCGACCTGCCGGAGGAGAGGCGCGCCCACTTCGTCGGTCGTGCGCGGGACGAGGCTCGACGCCTCGAGCGGCTCCTCGCCGACCTCACCGTCGACTCGCGGCCCCCGCGTGAGCGCACCGTCGAGCTGGCGGGGGTGCTCGAGCGTGCCGCGGGCCTGACGTCGCTGGCCCGGCGGGCCAGGGGCATCGAGCTCCGGATCGCCGACACCGACCTGGCCGTCTGGGCCGACGAGGACAAGCTCCTCCAGGCGCTCATCAACCTGCTCGAGAACGCCGCGGTCCACGGTCCGCCGGACGCCACGGTCGAGGTCGAGGTGCGGCGCGACGGGCCGGTAGCACGCGTCGAGGTCCTCGACGAGGGCGTGGCGTACCCAGCGGAGCGTTACGAACGGCTCTTCGAGCCCCGCGCGCAAGGGGGCCCCAAGGCGAAGGGGACGGGCCTGGGGCTGTACATCGTGCGGTCGGTCGCGACCGACTGGGGTGGCGAGGCCTGGGGCGGCCCCCGCCTCGGCGCGGAGACCGGCAACTCGTTCGGGATCAGCGTGCCGTTGGCTCCTCGGCAGGGCTGACGCGGCCCCCGCCCTGCCGGCTCAGCGGCTCAGGTCGTCCGGGAGGTGCCTCGGCTCGAGCGCTCGGCGCCTCGACTTCCGACCTCCGAGGGGGCTGGCGTCCTCGAAGGGCAAGGCGGCCAGCGAGCGCTGGCCGCGCGCGCGTGGAGCGAGGTGCTCGGGGAGGATCGACGACTCGAACGCCAGGGCGCCCAGCGTCACGTCACGCGCGCGGTCGTACGGCACGAGGCTGCCGAGCGGCGCGGTCAAGCGCTGGCCGATCGGCGCGGCAGCTCCAACGGTCGGAGCGCCAGCCGCCTGAGCACGTCTCGCGGGCCGCCCGGTTGGGTGGATGCGCGAGCCCGGGAAGGCGACCCGGTAGACGCCCGGTCCTGCCAGCGCCAGCAGCGCGGCGCACGTGGCCAGGCCCGGGAGCATCGCGGCGTGCTCCGCCAGGAGCAGGTCGAGGGTGACCAGCCCCCGTTCGGCTGCCAGGAGCGCGATCCCACCCGTGCCCCAGGCGAGCGCGTACGCGACCAGCGCGTCGAGCGGTCCGGCGAGTCGCGTTTCGCGCGGCGACGGGAAGATCGCCAGCCAGCCCAGCACCGCCAGCTCGAGCGTCAGGACCGCCTCGGGCCAGCCCGGCAGCGCGGTGCCCGCGTGGAACCCGGCGAACAGGGCACCGACGACGACGCCCGTCGACGGGCCGTAGGCCAGGGTGACCAGGTAGAGCGGCAGCCGGTGAAGCCCGCCGCTGACCGCGGCGAGCGGCTGGGGGAGGGAGGACGACCAGACGGCCGAGGCGGCCTCGAGCGAGAACGCGATGGCGACCGCTCCCATGACCCGCAGGAGCGTGCGTGGGCGCGCCAGGGCGAGGAAGTCGCGGCGCCCCAGGCCACCCGACAGAGATACGACGGCGAGCAGGAGGGCCGCGGCGGCGGAGTAGAAGAGCACGGGATCGCTCGCGAGAGCGTCCCGCAACGGCGCGAGTTCCACCGGCATCCCGGAGAAGGTAGCACCCGGCCTAGCGGTCGTCCAGGGTCGGGCCGAACGGCCCCTCCGCCCACGCGCCCGATAGCGCCATCCGCGCCACGGAGCGGTGCGCCGCGCGCGTGGCGGCGTCCCGCGCGAGCAGCGATCCGAGGCTCCCTTCGGCGAGGAGGAAGGCGCGGTGCAGCCAGCGCGCGGGCCGGAGGAGGTGCCTCGCGGTCACCAGGTAGCCGCCGCGCCTTCCCTCCACGTGGAAGGCCGGATGCGCGGGGGTGGAGGTGCCGCCGAGATGCACCACCGGCGTGCCCACGAGGAGGTTGCGGTACCCGAGCGCAGCGCTCCTGAGGCCGTGGTCGAGGTCCTCGTTGGTGAAGCGGAAGCCCTCGTCGTAGCCGCCGGTGGCGACGAACGCCTGCTTCGTGACGACCTTCAGGCAGCCCGCCAACCACGGCACCGGCACCGCGGGCGCCGGAGAAGTGCCGGCGGTCGCGGCGGCTCGCTCCACGCGCCGCTGCGCCCGGCGGTAGACCGGCCCCATGTCCTGGGGACGCCCGGTGCCGTCGTACGCCAGCGGGCCCGCCGCTCCCGCCCCAGGGTCGGCCGCGAGCGCCGCGAGGAGGTCGGCGAACGTGCGTTCCTCTACGAGCACGTCGTCGTTCATCAGGGCGAGGTAGGGCAGCGGCGCCAGTGCGGCCAGGCCGCGGTTCACCGCGCGGGCGTAGGAGTGGTTCTCGACCTCGATGGCCCTCACGCGCGGCCAACCCGGGCCCGGCGCCGGGACCTCCCCGCCCGTGGCGACGAGCACGACGCGAGCGCCGGGCGCCGCGCGGGCGAGGCGGGGCATCGCCTCGTCGAGCACGGCCCGCGGGGCGCGGTGGTGCACGACCACGACCCCGAGGTCCTGCGCGGCCGACGGCGTGCCCGCCGCGCCCCTGGTCCCGTCGTCGACCGTCCCGATCATGCGGCCGAGCATGTCATGGACGAACGGCGGGCGCGAGCCGCCGGGGTTAGCATGCGCGGCGTGTCCAGCGGCTCGAAGGTGAGGATCGGCGTCGCGCTCGGGGGCGGCAGCGCGCGCGGGTACGCCCACATCGGTGCATTGGCGTGCCTCGAACGGCACGGCCTGACTCCGGACGTGATCGTCGGCACGAGCTTCGGCGCCGTGGTGGGCTCCCTCTACGCCACCGGCGACAGCGTCGACGACCTCATCGAACGCGCCAGCGCCATGCGTCGCCGCGACGTGATCCCCCATGTGGCCGACTTCGGGCTGCACCGCGCCGCCCTCTTCCGGGGCCGCAGGCTCGAGGACTACTTCGACCGGCTCCTCGAAGGCCGTAGCTTCGAGGACCTCCGTCACGAGCTCGTGGTCGTCACCACCGACGTCGACACCGGCGAGCGCGTCCTGCTGCGCGAAGGGCGGTTGGCGCCCGCGCTGCGCGCCAGCGCCTCCCTCCCGGGGGTGTTCGCTCCCGTGACGATCGGGGGCCGGCGCCTGATCGATGGGGGCATCGGCTCTCCCGTCCCCCTCGAGACCGTCGTCGAGCTAGGGGTCGACGTCGCGCTCGGCATCGGCGCCGGCATGCAGGCGCGCGACTCGCGCTCGATACGGCTGGCGAGGAAGGCGATGGCGTCCGGGCCCGTGCGGAAGCTGCACACGCGCGCGCTGGGCCGTAGGCCGCGCACGGCGGTGGGTCGCCTCGGCCGCGCGCTCGCACTGGCGGCCGGCACCTGGATGCATGACGACAGCGACGGCGCGGTCGAGGCGCCCAGCGCCGCTGGAGCCGGGCGCTTCGAGGTGCACACGCGCCCTCCCATCAGCTGGTTGAACTTCCACCGGGCCGGCGAGGCGATCGCCGCCGGCGACCGGGCGATCAGCTCCGTGGTGCCCGGCTTGCGCCGTGCATGCAGCGCCGTCCTGCAGGAGCGCTCCGCGGCGCTCGCCCACGCGTCCGCCTCCGGCGACTGAGCCGCGGCTCGGCGCCGCGGTCCTGCGAGCTCACAGGATCCGCTTGCCCAACAGGCTGGCGGCGAGCTCTACGAGGGTCGCTGCCGTCGCGTTCGCCACGTCCAGCATCGGGTTCACCTCGACGAGGTCGAGGCTCGCGACCCTGCCGCTCTCGGCCAGCATCTCCATGAGCAGGTGGGCCTCGCGGTAGGAGAGGCCCCCGGGCACCGGCGTGCCGACGCCGGGCGCGACGGCGGGGTCGAGGACGTCAGCGTCGAACGAGACGTGGATGCGAGGGCGGTGGGAGAGACGCTCGAGGGCCTCTGCCGCCACCGCGGCGATCCCGCGTCTGTCGACGTCGCTCATCGTGAACGCCGCGATGCCGAGGTCGGCGATCGCCTCGCGCTCGGGAGGGTCGACGCTGCGAAGCCCGACGTAGACCAGGTCGGCCGGGTCGAGGGGTGGGCTGTCGTCCCAGAGCGAGGTGAAGCGGGGGTCGCCGTGGCCGAGGAGGTGGGCGACCGGCATGCCGTGGACGTTGCCGCTGACCGAGGTGGTCGGGGTGTTGAGGTCGGCGTGCGCGTCCACCCACAGCAGGCCGATCCCGCCGCCCGCCGCGGCGCCGGGCACGGTGCCCATGCTGATCGAGTGGTCCCCGCCCAGCGACACGGCGATCGCGCCCTCGGGCCGGGCCAGCAACGCCTCAGATGCGGCGCGGCACGCCGCGGCGATCGCTTCGACGAAGAGCGGCTCGCCCGCGGTCTCCCGCGAGCGGTAGGACTCCGGCACCGCCACGTCCACGTTGCCCAGGTCGGTCACCTCCAGGCCCAGCGCTACGAGCGCGGCCTCGAGCTGGGCGAGGCGCAGTGCGCTCGGGCCCATGTCGACGCCCCGCCGCCCGGCGCCCAGGTCCATCGGGACCCCCAGGACGTGCACTCCTCGCACCATCGCCTCCGTCCGCCGCCTGGCGTGCGCGCCGCGGCCCGCAAGGCGGGGGCCGCGGTGACGCGCTCGCCCAGGCTCGTCGAGTGACGTTACCCCTCCGACTGGCAGCGACGACTGACTAGACTCCGACCGTGGGTCGCTTCCTTCGTCGGCTCGCCGGGGCCATCCTGGCGGTCGTGGCCCTTGCCCTGCTGCTCGGCAAGCTCTGGCTCGACGCCAGCGGTCCCTACCTCGAGTCCATGCCGCCCTTCCCGTTCTGCGCGGTCGCGCGGGGCGAGCTGGCAGACGGCAGGCACCTCGACGCGATCGAGCTGGCCGAGGCGGGCGGCTGCGAGTCGGTGCTGGCAACGGCGTGGGCGGAGTGGAACCGCGTCGGCGCCATGTTCGAGCGCTGCGTCAGCGGCGTCTGGACGGGGAGGGCGGAGGACGGGGTCGGCATAACGTGCGCCATCGCCAGCGACCTGGTGGTCTTCGGGGACGTGCGCGACCTGACGCGGCAGGGCGCGGCCTGGTTCAGGGGCGATGAGACGGACGAGGTCTTGGTCGCCCTCTCGGCCGCGGGCATCGCTCTCACCTTCACGCCTCAGGTGGGCGCCGGCAACGACCTCCTCAAGGCAGCGAGGCGAGCCGGCGCCCTCAGCGAGCCGCTCGCCCGCAACGTCGTGCGCCTGGCGCGCGAGAGGGCGTGGCGGCCACTGGCCGGGCTGTTCGGGGACGCCGGGCGCATCAGCCTCAAGGTCGGGCCCGCCAAGGCCACGCGCGCGCTGGCGTAC
Organism: Deinococcaceae bacterium; assembly: GCA_044507975.1. Taxonomy (GTDB): domain Bacteria; phylum Deinococcota; class Deinococci; order Deinococcales; family Trueperaceae; genus DASRWD01. Next base: position 30,943 of record JBIQIQ010000004.1, on the reverse strand, counting down.
GCCGACGACGCCGAGGACCTCGCCGTGGTCGCGCGCTTCGTCGATGCGGCGCCCCAGCCTCTGCTCGGCCTCAAGTGGGGCGGCAAGGGTGCCCTGAGCATCGGCGACGAGGCGCTCTACGCCGAGGCGCTCTCCCGGGGCCCATCCGGCATGCGGCTAGCGGCCGAGCGCGGCGGACGGGCGCTCCTCGCGAGGCAGCCCCTCGTCATCACCGCCGCCAAGACCGTGGCGAACGGCAACGCGCGCGCCCTGGCCACGTTCCTCCTGGGGCGCGCCGATTGGAGGCTGGTCGGCGCCGTCGCCGCCTCCCTGCTCCTCTTCGCTGGCCTCGTCTACGGCCCCGGTCGGCGGCCGCGCTGCCGTTGGAGGGCCGGGAGGCTGCCGGCTTGACCGCGTGCGCCCTCGGCCGCGCCCCCAGCGAGGCCGTGATAGGCTCCCGCCCGTGACCAACGAGAGCATCGCGGCCGCTCTGGAGCTGCTCCTGCGCGGCGCCGAGCAGGTCGTGCCCGAGGGCGGGCTGAGGGAGAAGCTCGAGCTCGCCCGGCGCGATGGCCGCCAGCTGAGGGTGAAGCTGGGCGTCGACCCCTCCTCGCCCGACCTCCACATCGGCCACGCGGTCGTCCTGCGCAAGCTGCGCCAGTTCCAGGACCTCGGCCACAGGGTCGTGCTGATAATCGGCGACTTCACGGCGATGATCGGCGACCCGTCCGGACGGTCGAAGACGAGGCCCGTGCTGTCGTTCGAGCAGACCCGGGCGAACGGCCGGACCTACGTCGAGCAGGCGCGGGCCGTCCTGGCGGACGACCCCGAGCGCTTCGAGCTGCGCTACAACTCCGAGTGGCTGGGCGAGCTGAAGTTCGCCGACCTCATCGGCCTCGCCTCCAACTACACCGTGGCGCGCATGCTCGAGCGCGACGACTTCACGCAGCGCTTCTCGTCCGGCGTGCCGATCCAGGTGCACGAGTTCCTCTACCCGCTGGCGCAGGCTTACGACTCGGTGGCGGTGCGCGCCGACGTGGAGCTCGGCGGCACCGATCAGCTCTTCAACCTGCTCGTAGGCCGGGACATCCAGAGGGCGTACGGCCAGGAGCCGCAGCTCGTGCTCACCACGCCGCTCCTCGTCGGCCTCGACGGCGTCGAGAAGATGTCGAAGTCGCTGGGCAACTACATCGGCCTGCACGAGGACGCCGCCAGCATGTTCAAGAAGGCGATGCGCGTGCCCGACGCGCTGCTACCGCAGTACGTCGAGCTCTCGACCGAGCTCGACCTCGAGCGCATGCGCGAGCTGCTCGCCGCGGACCCAGTGGACGCCCACCGCGTCTACGCGCGCGAGATCGTCGCCACCTACCACGGGGTCGACCAGGTGGGTCATGCCGAGGAGCGCTACGACGAGGTCGCCAGGGGCGGGATCCCCGACGACGTACCCGAGGTGCCGGTGCCCAGCTCCGAGTTCTCGGACGGTCGGGTCGGCGTGCTGCGGCTTGCGACGCTCGCCGGGCTGACCGCCTCGAACGGGGAGGCGCGTCGCCTGGTGCAGAACCGCGGTCTGCGCGTAGGCGGCGTGCTGGTAGAGGACCCGCTCCTGCGGCTGACGCTCGAGACCCCTGTCGTCATGCAGAAGGGCAAGGACGCGTTCGTCCGCCTGCGGCGCGACTGACGGACGACCGCTCTCGGAGGCCTAGGTCGCGAGGACGGCCGCGATCTCCAGGAGCTCGCGGTCGATGTCCTTCTTGTTGTTGACCACGTCGTCGAGGTCGCGGTAGACCATCCCACGCCGGTCGGTGCCCACCATCACGCCGCTGCGGCCGCGCAGCAGGGCCCGGACGGCGTGGAAGCCGAGCCGGGAGGCCAGCACGCGGTCCCGCGTCGTCGGCGTGCCGCCGCGCTGCGTGTGGCCGAGGATGACGCTGCGGATCTCGTAGCCCGCCACCTCGCTGACGACGCGCTCGAGCTCCCTGGCTCCGCCGGGGAACGCGCCCTCGGCGACGACGACGATCGAGGACTCCTTGCCGCGCCGCTCGGCAGCCATGATCATGCGCGCCACCTCGCCGGCCGGGATGGGCTCCTCCGGGATCAGGATCGCCTCGGCGCCGCCGGCGACGCCGACGTGCAGCGCGATGTGGCCCGCATGGCGGCCCATGACCTCGACGAGGAACAGCCTGTCGTGGCTCGCCGCGGTGTCGCGCAGGCGGTCGACTGCCTCCAGCGCGACGTTGATCGCCGTGTTGAAGCCGACGGAGACGTCGGTGCCGAAGATGTCGTTGTCGATCGTCGCGGGTATCCCGATGACGGGCACGTCGTGCTCCTGTTGGAGCGCGCGCGCCCCACGGAAGCTGCCGTCGCCGCCGATGACCACGAGCCCGTCGATCCCGCGACCCCGCAGGACGTCGGCCGCCCTGGACCTGCCTGGCGGCTCGTAGAACTCGTCCGACCTGGCGGTGCGCAGGACCGTGCCGCCTCGCTGGATGATGTTGGCGACGTCCCGGGCCTTCAGCTCCACGAGGTCGTCGTCGACCAGGCCCTGGTAGCCGCGGTAGACGCCCGACACCTTCGCCCCGTCATGAACGGCCGTCCGCACCACGGCGCGGATGGCGGCGTTCATGCCGGGCGCGTCGCCGCCGCTTGTGAGTACCGCCAGGTGCTTCACGAGCCGTAAGTATAGCCGCGAGGGGCGTGCACCACGGGCGGACGTCGACGTGAGGCAGCGTCGCCGCTGGTGGGGTCGAAGGTCCCCCCGGTCGCCGGCGGGCTCATGCAATAGTGAGCCCCCAGATGAACATCGTCGCTGTCAAGGAGACGGTCGCGGGGGAACGGCGGGTGCCGGTCACCCCGCAGACCGCAGGGAGGCTCGTTCGCCTGGGCGCCCAGGTGTCGGTCGAAGCCGGGCTGGGCGCAACGTTGCACGTCTCCGATGCGGAGTACGAGGCCGCCGGCGCGACCGTGGGCCAGCGCGAGGAGCTCCTCGTCGCCGCCGACGCCCTGCTGACCGTGCAGCCGCCCACCCTCGACCTGGTGGCGAGCCTGCGGCCGGGGACTGTCACGGTCGGGTTCGTCGATCCGTTCTTCGATCACGACCTCGTGCGCGCGCTCGCCGCCAGGAACGTGAGCTCGCTGTGCGTGGAGCTGATCCCTCGCACGACCTACGCCCAGAAGATGGACGCGCTCTCGAGCCAGGCCAGCCTGGCCGGCTACGCGTCCGTCGTCGTCGCGGCGCGGCACTCGCACAAGGCGTTCCCGATGATGAGCACGCCCGCCGGCACGATCGCCCCTGCGCGGGTGTTCGTGGTCGGGGTCGGCGTCGCCGGCCTGCAGGCGATCGCGACGGCCAAGCGGCTCGGCGCCCGCGTCGAGGCCTACGACACCCGGCCGGTGGTGAAGGAGCAGGTGCAGTCTCTCGGCGCCCGCTTCGTCGAGCTCGACGTCGGGGAGACGGGCCAGACCGAGCAGGGCTACGCCCGCGAGCTCACGCCCGAGCAGCTCGAGCGCCAGCGCCAGCAGATGGCGGCGGTGTGCGCCCACTCGGACGTCGTCATCACGACCGCCCAGGTCTTCGGGCGGAGGGCGCCGGTGATCATCACGGAGGAGATGGTGGCGGGCATGAAGCCCGGGGCCGTCGTCGTCGACCTGGCCGCCTCGACCGGCGGCAACGTCGCCGGGAGCCGTTCGGGCGAGGTCGTGCTGACCGCGAACGGGGTCACGATCCTGGGCTTCTCCGACCTGCCCTCGTCCGTCGCCCTCGACGCCAGCCAGATGTACGCGAGCAACCTCTTCAACCTCGTCGAGCACGTCTGGGACGAAGGGTCCAAGACCATGAAGCTCGACGAGGCGGACGAGATCGTGAAGGGCTGCCTGCTCACGCACGCCGGCGTGGTGCGCGACGAGCGCGTGAGGAACGCCCTGGAGGCCATGGCATGACCCTGACCCTTCTCCTCCTCTTCATCTTCGTGCTCGCCGTCTTCCTCGGCCTCGAGCTGATCCAGAAGGTGCCCTCCCAGCTGCACACGCCCCTGATGTCGGGCACGAACGCCATCTCCGGCATCGTCATCGTCGGAGCGATCGCCTCGACCGCGGTCGGCGGCACGTTCTCGAACGTCCTGGCGTTCCTCGCCGTGGTGTTGGCGGCGATCAACGTCTTCGGCGGCTACCTCGTGACCGACCGGATGCTGGGCATGTTCCGCGCCGGCAAGAAGGAGCGCTGAGCGTGGAGCCGTACTTCCAGCTCGCCTACATCGCCGCCGCCGTGCTGTTCATCGTCGGCCTGAAGATGCTCGGGCGCGCCGATACCGCCCGGCGCGGCAACATGATCTCGTCCATCGGCATGCTGATCGCCGTCGTCGTCACTCTCCTGCACGCCGGCATCGACTACGCGCTCGTCGCGGCCGGGCTCGTGCTGGGCGGCGGGGTCGGCGCCTTATGGGCGCGGCGCGTGCAGATGACCCAGATGCCGGAGACGGTCGCCCTGTTCAACGGCGCCGGCGGCGCCGCGTCCCTGCTCGTCGGGTGGGCCGAGTACCTCGGCAGACCCGGTACCGACGCCGTGACGTCGATCGCGACGGTGCTCGCCGTGCTGGTGGGCGGCGTCACGCTCACGGGCTCGGTCCTCGCCTGGGGCAAGCTCTCCGAGCGCGTGAGCGGCCGGCCCGTGCTGTTCACGGGCCAACAGCTCGTCAACGGCGGGCTCCTCGCTGCCGCCGCGGTGGCCGGCGTGCTCTTCGTGATCAACCCGGAGGGCGGCTACGTCTACCTCCTGGTCGCGATCGCGCTCTCGCTGGTGTTGGGGGTGCTCGCCGTCCTGCCGATCGGCGGCGCCGACATGCCCATCGTGATCTCGCTCCTCAACAGCTACTCGGGCATCGCGGCCAGCGCCGCCGGCTTCATCATCGACAACACGGTGTTGATCGTCGCCGGCTCGCTCGTCGGCGCGTCGGGCCTGATCCTCACGCAGATCATGACGAAGGCGATGAACCGCTCCCTGGCCAACGTGCTCTTCAGCGGCTTCGGCGCGGTCTCGAAGGCGAGCGCTCAGGCGGTAGAGGGCGAGGTCAAGCCTCTCACGCCAGAGGACGCCTACTTCGTCCTCGAGGCCGCCACCAACGTCGTGTTCGTGCCAGGCTACGGGATGGCGGTCGCGCAGGCCCAGCACGCCGTGAAGGAGCTCGCGGACCTGCTGGAGGAGAACGGCGCCGAGGTCAGGTACGCGATCCACCCGGTCGCCGGGCGGATGCCCGGGCACATGAACGTGCTGCTGGCCGAGGCGAACGTGCCCTACGAGCAGCTCGTCGAGCCGGGCGACGTCAACCCCGCCATGGAGAGCGTCGACGTCGCCGTGGTCATCGGCGCCAACGACGTCGTCAACCCGGCCGCCAAGGAGGACGCCTCGAGCCCCCTCTACGGCATGCCGATCATCGAGGTCGACCGCGCGCGCACGACGTTCGTGCTCAAGCGGTCGATGAACCCAGGCTTCTCCGGGGTCGAGAACCCGCTCTTCTACAAGCCCAACACCCGCATGGTCTTCGGCGACGCGAAGGCCGTCCTCAGCCAGCTCGTCTCGGAGTTCAAGTCGGATTGAAGTATCACAAAACTTGACATGACTACGCTCAAGTCCATACGATGCCGGGTATGGATCAGGGGCGCTTCACCGAGGCCGCTCTCGAGATGGTCGCCAGCTCGCAGCAGGTGGCCAGGGCGCGGAGCCATCAACAGGTAACGCCGGTCCACCTGCTCACGGCGCTGCTGGCCGACCCGGCCGGCCTGCCGTCGCGCGTGGTGGAGGCAGCCGGCGGCTCACCCGACGCGGCCAGGCAGGCGCTCGATCAGGAGCTCGCCAGGCTGCCGCAGGTGTCCGGCGGCGGAGGAGACCTCTACCTCGCGCCGGAGACGGCCCGCGCGCTGCAGGACGCCAACGGCGTGGCCCAGGCTTGGGGCGACTCGTACGTCGCGCAGGACGTGCTGCTCGTCGCGGTGCGCCGGGCGATGCCGGCCCTCCAGCCGCTGCCGCCAGCGGAGGCGCTCGAGGCGGCGGCGCGCGAGATCCGAGGAGGCAAGTCGGTGGACACCCAGACGGCCGAGAGCACGTTCGAGGCGCTGGAGCGCTACGGGATCGACCTCACCCAGCGCGCGCGCGAGGGCAAGCTCGACCCGGTGATCGGGCGCGACGAGGAGATCCGGCGCACGGTCCAGATCCTGTTGCGGCGCACGAAGAACAACCCGGTCTTGATCGGCGACCCCGGTGTCGGCAAGACCGCCATCGCCGAAGGCCTGGCCCAGCGCATCGTCAACAAGGACGTGCCCGAAGGCCTGCAGGGCAAGCGCATCGTCCAGCTCGACATGGGCAGCCTCCTCGCCGGCGCCAAGTACCGCGGCGAGTTCGAGGAGCGCCTGAAGGCCGTCATCCAGGAGACGACGAAGTCCGAGGGCGAGATCGTCCTCTTCATCGACGAGCTCCACACCATCGTCGGCGCCGGCAAGGCCGAGGGCGCCGTCGATGCCGGCAACATGCTCAAGCCCGCCCTCGCCCGCGGCGAGCTGCGCATGATCGGCGCCACGACGTTGAACGAGTACCGCGAGATCGAGAAGGACGCCGCCCTCGAGCGGCGCTTCCAGCCGATCGTGGTCGACGAGCCCGCCGTGGAGGACACCATCAGCATCCTGCGCGGCATCAAGGAGAAGTACGAGGTCCACCACGGTGTCGAGATCTCGGACCCGGCCCTCATCGCCGCCGCCCAGATGGCGCACCGGTACATCACCGACCGCAAGCTGCCGGACTCGGCGATCGACCTCGTCGACGAGGCCGCCAGTCGCATCCGCGTGCAGCTCGAGAGCATGCCGGAGGAGATCGACACCCTGAGGCGGCGCAAGCTGCAGCTCGAGGTCGAGCGCGAGGCGCTCAAGCGGGAGGAAGACCCAGACTCGCAGCAGAGGCTCGTCCGCATCGAGGAGGAGCTCAAGGCGATCGCCGATCGCATGGGTCAGGCGCAGGCCGAGTACGAGGCCGAGAAGGGCCGTTTCGAGCAGTGGCGCCGCGACCAGGAGGAGCTCGACCGCGTCCGCACGCAGATCGAGCTGGCCGAGCGCGACTACGACCTCGAGACCGTGGCCCGGCTTCGGTACGGCGAGCTGCCGCGCCTCGAGCAGGAGGTGAAGGACACTGCCAGACAGCTCGAGGACGCGAAGTACGTGCGCCTGTCGGTCGGCGAGGACGAGATCGCCGAGGTCGTGGCTCGCGCCACCGGCATCCCGGTCTCGAAGCTCGTCGAGGGCGACCGCGAGAAGCTGCTGGGCCTCGAGAAGGCGTTGCACGAGCGCGTGATCGGGCAGGAGGAGGCCGTCACGGCCGTCTCCGACGCGATCCGCCGCGCGCGTGCCGGCCTCTCCGACCCGGGACGCCCCATCGGCTCGTTCATCTTCCTCGGCCCTACGGGCGTGGGGAAGACCGAGACGGCGCGCGCGCTGGCCGAGCAGCTCTTCGACTCGGAGGACCGCATGGTGCGCCTCGACATGTCCGAGTACATGGAGAAGCACACGGTCTCCAAGCTGATCGGGGCGCCTCCAGGCTACGTCGGCTACGAGGAGGGCGGCCAGCTGACGGAGGCCGTGCGGCGGAAGCCGTACAGCGTCGTCCTCTTCGACGAGATCGAGAAGGCGCACCCCGACGTGTTCAACTCGCTCCTGCAGCTGCTGGACGACGGCCGCCTCACCGACTCCCAGGGCCGCACCGTGGACTTCCGCAACACGGTCGTGATCATGACGAGCAACATCGGCAGCCCTCAGATCCTCGAGATGAGCGCCTCCGGTGCAAGCTACGACGACATGAAGGCGACGGTGTTCGGGATGCTGCAGCAGCAGTTCCGGCCGGAGTTCCTCAACCGTATCGACGACGTCATCGTCTTCCACGCCCTCGACCGGGCCCAGGTCGCCGAGATCGCCCGCATCCAGCTGCAGCGCCTGCAGCGGCGCCTCGACGACCGGCGCATCGAGCTCGACGTGACGCCCGAGGCGATGGAGCAGCTCGCCCTCATCGGTTACGACCCGGTGTTCGGGGCGCGGCCACTCAAGCGCATGATCCGCGAGCGCATCGAAACGCCGCTCGCCAAGGGCATCATCGCCGGCGAGTTCGAGGATGGCGCCACGGTGCGGGTCCTGCCGGCCGCGGACGGCGGCTTCGACCTGATGGCCGTGGAGCCGGCGGCCGCGAACTGAGCGCTACATGATGGTGCACGAACGCAGCGGGCGGCGAGGGATGACTCGCCGCCCGCGACTCTGACTGCCTGAGTCCGCGCCCGCGGACTCAGGCTCCTCGCCTCACTGCGTCGTGAACTCGCGGAAGTCGGTGGTCGATATCCGGCCGGCCGTCGTCGGGCCAGGACCGGCGCCCTCGAGGGCGCTCGAGAGCTCGAAGAACCCGCCGAAGAAGCCGGAGGTGGTGACGGCCTCGTCGACGTCGGTGAGGTGATGCGTGGCGACGGCAGCCCAGGTGTAGTCGGCACCGGCCGGAAGCGCCAGACCGATCGAGCCGAGCGCAGGCAGGTGGGCGGTCGTCTCCGCGGTCGTCACGGCATAGACCGGCCCCGACGCGTCCGGCTGGAAGAGCAGCGTCGTCAACCCGCCGCTCGGGTTGACGAGCGTGAACTCGGTCTCCGTCGTGACACCGGTCGCCGTGTCGGCCGGCGCCACGAGGGTCGGGGGCGAGGGCAGCGACAGGGTGACCGCGTCCCCGGAGCCGTGGTCGATGCTCCACGCGATCGACTGGCTGGCCGAGTCGGGAGCGTTGGAGAACGCGGTGGCGAAGGCGGTATGGGAGGCGCCGGCGAAGAACGGGGCGATGACGGGGAACGTCGTCGCGGGCGAGGGGTCGAACCCGCCGATGCCGAACGATGCGCGCTCGGTGTAGTGCGAGACGAGGCCGTAGCTGGCCAGGCTGAAGCCCGACGGCGGTACCGCGGTGAGCGTCACGCTGGCCTGGCTGGCGGTGTTCGCGAGCGTGAGGTCGACCACGGCTGGCGCACCGTCGGTGAGGGTCTCGACCCCGGACACGGCCTGGGCCTTGATGCTGGCGGGGTTGCCTGCTGCGTCCGTCTCGACGAGGACGGCGCGCACGCGCACGCTCGCGGTCGGCGAGCCGCGCCAGCCCGCGTTCTCGATCTCGTAGTCCGACTCGCCCTCGATGACCGTGTCGCAGCCCAGGGCGAACCTGTCGACACCCTCGACGCAGACCTCGACACGATGGTTCGCAGGCACGGGTACGAACGCAGCGTGCGCGAGCGTGCCGCTGACGATCGTCTCCGACTCGAGGGTGGAACCGGAGATCAAGGCGCCGATCGACTGCAGGCGCGGCTCGGAGACGGTGAGGCCCACGTACGTGTGCGCGATGCCGACACCGGTGTCCGCCACCGTCAGGTCGTACGGCGCGGAGACGGCCGCGAACGTGAAGCTGCCGTCCTCCCCGGTCGTCACGGCGGGGCGCCCGGCCAGGTGGACCGTCGCACCTTCCACGGGCCCGCCGAACCCGTCCAGCACCGTGCCGTTCACGTCCAGGCGCTCGACCTCGACGGTGACCGTGTCCTGGGCGTTGAGCCCGGGCCCCACCGCCCTGACCGTGAGCTGGAACGTCGTCTCCTCTGCGTCGGGGTCACCGGCGTCGCTGGTGATGGTCATCGTGCTCTCGAGGGTCGAACCGGAGAGCGTCGCCGGGCTGAACGTGACCGTGATCCAGTCAGGGGCGCCCGTGGCCGAGAGGGCGACGTCTGCCGCGGCCTCCCCGCTACGAGCGAGCGTCGCGGTCGCTTGAGCGGAGCCGCCCAGCAGGACCGTGATCGAGTCGGGTGCGACCTGCAGCGTGATGGTCGCCGATGGACCGCCGCAGGCGGCGAGCGTCAGCGCGAGCGCGACGGTGACGAACAGCGATGCCCTGCCAAGGTCTTGGCTCTTGGAACGCATGTGACCTCCAGTCGAATCGGCCCGCCGTGGACTGCTCCGTCGGGTGACCATGCGTCAGGCCTTCCACTCGGGGCCTTACGCCTTGCTCGCCTACGGCCGCCTCCGGGCCCGGATCGACAGGTGAGACCATATGTGTGCGAGGCGCACACACGCTGCGAAGTGCCCCACTGTCCGCCTCAGGCTGGGTCGGCCGCTTCCTGGTCCTCGTCGGCCGCCAGGCTCAGCGCCGCCTCGACGGCCTGCTCCGTCGTGGGGAAATCGAAGCGCCCGCCCGACGTGATGTCGTCGTAGAGACCCATCCTCCGCAGGACGCTGGCCGGTTGGGGCTGCAGCGCGGAGAGCAGGAGCGAGCCGCCGCGGCGAGCGATGCGCTCGCGCAGCGCCTGCAGAGCCGTGGCGCCCGTGGCGTCCAGCACGGGCACCTTGCGCAGGCGGAGGATCACGACACGGATCCCCTTGTCGACCTTGAGCATCTGGTCGATGAACCGCTCGGCGGCTCCGAAGAAGATCGGCCCCTCCACTCGGAACGCGACGACGCGGTCGCGCACGCGCTCGAGCGCGTGCGCGTCGCGGTCGGTCATCAGAGGCGCGACGTCGGAGCCGGCCAGGTCGAGCGGGTCGACCTTGAAGGTCGAGCTCATGCGCACGATGAACAGGACCGCGGCTGCCACCAGGCCGACCTCGATCGCGAGGATCAGGTCGAACAGCACGGTCACGACCAGGGTGAGCAGCATCACGAAGGCGTCCGACTTCGTGCTCCGCAGGATGAGGACCGACGCGTGATGCTCGACCATCCGCACCGCGACCACCAGCAGGACCCCGCCCAGCACCGCCAGTGGTACCTGCGCAGCGAGCGGGGCGAGGAAGAGGACGATGGCGAGGAGGGCGACGGCGTGGATCATCGCCGCCAGGCGCGTGCGGGCACCCGAGCGGACGTTCACGGCGGTGCGGGCGAGCGCGGCGGTGGCCGGCACGCCGCCGAAGAGGCCGACGGCGATGTTGCCGAGCCCCTGTCCCACCAGCTCCCGGTCGGGGTCGTGCTTCTCGCCGACGGTCATCCCGTCCGCCACCACCGCGGAGAGGAGGCTCTCGAGGGCGGCCAGGACGGCCACGGCGAGCGCCGCGCGCGCGATGTCCACCAGCGCGTCGCCGGTCGGGAGGGACGGCAACGACGGCAGAGGCAGGGTCCTCGGCAGCGCGCCGATGCGGGCGACGCCATCGAACGCCGGCAGCAGCGACACCAGGCTGACGACCACGAGAGCGGCCATGCTGGCCGGCACGGCGGCCAACGCCTTCACGCGGCCCCAGGCGAGCATCACCCCTACCGTGAGGAGGGCGAGGACGAGGGGCAGGAACGACGGCTCGGCGAGCCAGGCCCTGACCGTGCGGGCCGCGAGCAGGAGGATGCTCTCGGCCGGCTCCTGGGGCACCCCCAGGACGTTCGGGAGCTGCTGAAGGAAGATGATGACGGCGATCCCGTTGGTGAAGCCGGTGACGACGGGCCACGGCACGAAGCGGATGTAACTGCCCACGCGGAGGAACCCCAGGACGATCAGGACCCCACCGGCCGCGAGGCCGAGTAGGGGCAGCGCCCCCGGTCCGTACTGGGCGACGATGCCGAGGAGGACGGCCGTCATCGCGCCGGTGGGGCCCGTCACCTGGAACCGAGAGCCGCCGAACAACGCCGCCACGAAGCCCGCGACGATCGCGGTGACAATGCCGGCGGCGGCGCCGGCCCCTGACGTCACGCCGAACCCGAGCGCCAAAGGCAGCGCCACGAACGCGACCGTCACCCCGGCCAGGACGTCGCTGCGCAGGTGCTTGAGGTCGAAGTCGCGCGAGCCAGGCAGGAAGCGAGACAGTCGAGCGCCCAACCCGTTCCCGGTGGAGCTCACAGCTCGTAGTCGACCACGACCGGCGCGTGGTCCGAGAGCACGGGGAACCGCGGAACTTCGAACCCCACCGCCCTGTCGGCCAGGTCCGGCGTGGCGAGTTGATGATCGATGCGCCACCCCACGTTGCGCTCGCGGGCGCCCGCCCGCTGGGTCCACCAGGTGTAGACCTCGCCGTCGTCGCCTGCCAGGCGTCGGACGACGTCGACCAGGCCGGCCGCCAGAAGGCGGCCGAACCAGGCGCGCTCCTCGGGCAGGAAGCCCGAGCTGGCCTGGTTCGTCCGCCAGTTCCTGAGGTCGACCTCGCGGTGGGCGATGTTCACGTCACCGCACAGCAGGAGCGGCCTGCCCTCGGCCATCAGGGCCGAGACGAAGCCTGAGAAGTGAGCCAGGAACTCCATCTTCACGGCCTGCCTGACCTCGCCCATCGTTCCCGAGGGCGCGTAGACGTTGAGGATGGTGACCTCCGGGAGGACCGTCACGAGCACGCGGCCCTCGCGGTCCAGCTGCTCGTGACCCATGCCTACCCGAACGCTCTCTGGTGCCGAGCGGGTGAGCGTGGCCACGCCGCTGTATCCCTTGCGCTCCGCGGGGTGCCAGGTGGCGGTGAAGCCGTCGGGGAGCCCCTCGACCTGCTCCGGGGCGGCGCGAACCTCCTGTAGGCACACGACGTCGGGCGCGAGCTCCGCGAGGAGGCCGGCCAGCCCCTTGCGCATCGCCGCCCGCACCCCGTTGACGTTGAAGCTCACGACCCTCACGCGCTCATACTCGCACTTCGTCCAGCCTCCCGTGGTGCCCTGCGCAGAGGGGCCGATGTGAATCTTTCTCCGTGCTGCACGCGCTGCGTGTTAGCTTTGAGGCGTGATCTTCAGGCGTGGGAGGGCGGCGCCGCTCGAGTCGGCCAGGCAAGCGCTGGCTCAGGGCGAGTACGACCTGGCCCTCACGATGCTCGAGACCGCGGCGCGCCGCTCCGCCCGCCAGGACCAGGGTCAGGCGTGGCTGCAGCTCGCGGCGCTCTACGCGCTCTACGGCGAGGACGGCATCGAGAACGGGCTGCCCGCCCTCAGGGCGGCCGCGAGGTCCGACGCGAACCTCGCCGAGCACCCGCTCTACCGCTCCCTGTTCTGGGAGTTCTCGGCCTACCGCGGCTGCTCGGTAGGCGACGTGAAGCGTGGCCTGAAGGACGTGACCGAGGCCGACCCCACCGCGACCTACCACGCCGCCTCGGCGTTGTTCGCGGTCGACGCTCCCAAGAGCGCGAGCCGCCGCCTCATGGCCGTCGACGAGGAGAGCCTGCCGGCCTACCTGCGTTGGCGGCGGTGGTCGCTGCTCGGTCAGTGCCGGGAGGCGATGGGTGAGTGGGAAGGGGCCGCCGAGGCGTTCGCTCTAGCGGTCCAGACCGCGCCGCCCGCGGAGCGCGACCCCGAGCGCCTGAGCCTCGCCGGGGCGCTGGTCGAGCTCGGCCGTACCGAGGACGCCGTCGACTGCCTCGGCGAGGTCGAGGAGGCCCAGCTCCGGCCGGAGGAGCTCACCGTTCACCGCTACCTGCTGGGGCGAGCCCACCTCGAGCTCGGCAACCCGAACCGAGCCCTGGAGCTCCTCATGGAGGCGCGAGCCGCCGGCGTGGCCGCCGGGGGCGCCTCCGACCCGAGCTACAGCGTGGCCTTCGCCACCGCTCAGGCGCTCACGTCGCTCGGGCGGCACGGTGAGGCCAAGGAGGAGTTCGCCCGGGCTCTGCGCATGGCTCCCGCCGAGCACCGCGCCTACACGCAGCACGAGGCCGCCTACACGCACATCGAGTGCGACGAGCTCCCCCAGGCCGAGGCGCTCCTCGCCGAGGTCGTCTCCGACCCCAGCTACCCGCATCGCGGCGAGGCGCTCGCGGACCTCGCCGACGTCCGGCTGAGGAGCGGTGACTTCGAGGGCGCGCAGGTCGTCGCCGAGCAATCGCTCGACATCGGGGCGAGCGCAGCCGCATGTCTCACGCTCGGCAACATCGCGTTCGAGTACTACCGCCTCGAGGAGGCCGTCAGCTGGTTCGAGCAGGCGGTCGGCGCCGGTCACCCCGGAGACCCGTACTGGGTCAGCGCGCACCAGATGCTGGCCGACGTGTACGCGCAGATGGGAGACGCGCACGCCCCTCGCGTCCTGACGCACGCTCGCGCCGCTCTCGAGCACACCGAGCCGTCGAGCGAGTGGTACCTGCCTCTCACCCAGTACCTCGAAGAGGCCAGGCGGGCGCTGGGCGGACACGACCGGCTCCTGAACTGACCGGTTAGCCTCTCCTGGTGGAGGGGCTGCTGATCGCCGAGGTGCTGGGACGGCTGCGGAGCTCGCTGCCGACACCGAGGTCGGCGTGGGCGTTCCCGGACGACGGCACGGCCGCCCTCCCCCTCGCGGCGGGCGCGTCGCTCTGGTTGCACGCCGGCCCGAGCGACCCGCGGCTCGAGCTGCGCGACGCCGAGGTGCCCCGCGCCGGTCCGCGGACGCCGTTCCAGCGCCAGCTGGCGGCTCGCGCCACCGGCGAGCTGGTCGTTGCGGAGCAGGTCGCCCTCGACCGGGTCGTGAAGCTCGCGTTCGGCCCGTCGCGCGGGTTCGTGCCGGCCCCGCCCGTCACGCTGGTGGCCGAGCTCACCGGACGCAACGCGAACCTCGTGCTGGTCGGAGAGGACGGGCGCGTCGTCGGCGCGATGCGCGCCGTGACGGCGGAGCGCAACCGTTTCCGGGAGGTGCGGCCGGGCGCCCCCTACGTCTTGCCGCCGCCGTACGACAAGCTCGACCCGCGCTCGGCCACCGACGCCGAGCTGGAACGTCGCCTCGCGGGCCTAGAGGTCGCGCGCGTCCGCGCGCACGTGGACGGCGTCGGGCCGAGGCTGCAGGCCGCACTGGAGAGCAGGCTCGCGGCGGAGGCGGGCTCGACACCCGACACGCGCCTGGAAGGGGAGCTCTTGAGGCGGGCCGTGGAAGCCTTGCGTGCCATGGCGGCGCGCCCGGCCGCCTTCCTCGAGGAGCACGGAGCCGCGCCTGGCGATGCGAGGCGCGGGCTCGCTGCCGACAGCGAGCGACGGGAGGTCACCAAGCGGCTGAGCGACGGTCTGAGGCTCGCGCGCCGGCGGCTGGCCGACGCCGAGCGTTCGGCGGCGAGCGACGAGGAGCTGTCGCGGTTGCGGGCCGAGGCCGACCTCCTCCTCGCCGCCGCCGGCTCGTGGCGCGCCAGCGGCTCGCGCGCCACGGTGACGGGCTACGACGGAGAGAGCGTGGAGCTGGAGATCGACCCCCGGAGGGACGCCGCCGGCAACGCTCAGCTCCGCTACGACAGGGCCCGGCGCCGCGAGGCGCGTGCCGCGCGGGCGCGCGAGCAGCTCCCTGCCCTTCGGGCCGAGGTGACCAGGCTCGAGGCGCAGCTGGCGTCGGTGGACGGCGCGACGGACGACGAGCTGCGCCGCCTCCGGCGTCAGCTGGAGGTCGAGGGGTCGGCCAGGAGCGCCGGGCGCGGCAAGGCTCCGACGCGCTCCGCGCCCGGGCTGCGCATCATCGACCCCCGTGGCTTCGAGGTCGTCGTCGGCAGGAACGCCCGCGAGAACCACGCAGTCACGTTCGAGGTCGCCCGGTCGCGCGACGTATGGCTGCACGCCCAGGGCTACCGCGGGGCCCACGTTGTCGTCCGGGCTGCCGGTCGGCCGGTGCCGTTCGAGACGGTGCTGTTCGCGGCGCGCCTGGCGGCCGGCTTCTCGGAAGCGCGCGGTTCCTCCAACGTGCCTGTCGACTACACCGAGCGCAAGCACGTCTGGCGGCCGAGAGGGGCGCCGCCGGGGGCGGTGCTCTTCACGCAGCAGCGCACGGTCTACGTCGAGCCGGCCAGGAACGAGGCCGAGGCGGAGGCCGGGCGAGAGGAGCGGTGACCCTGCTCGAGGGTCAGGTCGGGTTCAGGCTCTGCCCGCCGACCCGAAGAGGCGCATCCGCTCCTCGACGACGGCGCGCATCGCGTCGCGAGCTGGACCGAGGACCTTGCGAGGGTCGAACTGTGCCGGGTCGGCCTGGAGCGTCTCGCGCACGCTGGTGGTGAAGGCGAGCCGCAGGTCGGTGTCGGTGTTGACCTTGGCGATGCCGCGCGACACCGCGCGCGTGACGTCCTCGGGATGTATGCCGACGGCCCCGCTGATCTGCCCGCCCGAGGCTCGGAAGCGCTCCACCAGCTCCGCCGGCACCCCCGAGGCGCCGTGCAGCACCAGGGGCGCCGGCACGAGCGCCGCTATCGCCTCGAGACGGGCATGGTCGATGAACGGGCGACCCTTGCCCTTGTAGGCGCCGTGAGAGGTGCCGATGGCGACCGCGAGGTAGTCAGCTCCGCTGCGCTCGACGAACCTCGCTGCCTCCTCCGGCTTGGTGAGGGCGGCGTCCTCGGCGCTGACGTCGACGTGCTCCTCGATGCCGGCGAGACGCCCGATCTCCGCCTCGACCGTCACCCCGACGGCGTGGGCGGCCTCGACGACCCGCGCGGTCTCGCGGACGTTCGTCTCCTCGTCCTCGTGCGACATGTCGATCATCACCGAGGTGAAGCCCCAGCGGAGGGCACGGACGCACATCGCGTACGAGGACCCGTGGTCGAGGTGGACGGCCACCGGCACCGACGCGCTGCCGGCGACGTACCTCACGACCTCGACCAGGGCCGGGCCGCCGAACTTGAGCGCCCCCTCCGAGAGCGAGACGATGACGGGGCTGCGCGTCGCCTCGGCGGCTTCGACGATCGCCTGCGTGATCTCCATGTCGTTGGTGTTGAACGCGCCCACGGCGTAACCGCCGGAGCGCGCTGGGCCGAGGACGTCGATTCCGGGTACGAGCGGCACGAGGAGAGTCTAGCCGTTGGGCGCTGGCGGCGCCGCCCTGCCGCTGAGGTAGCCGCCGGCAGCCGCCGCGAGCAGGCCGAGCAGCACGGAGGCCGGCGTGCTCGGGTCGACGACGATCAGCGCCACGAGCAGCAGGGCGGAGGATCCGACGCGCTTGGCCGTCCGACCCTTCTCGCCGGGCTGGGCAGGCCGGAAGGCGAGGCCGTGAACGACCATGAACGTGACGCCTAGGGCGACCCAGTAGACCCATACGGGCAGGTCAGCGAGCAGGCTCATCGGTGGCCTCCCAGAGCGCCGGCAGGGCGGCGGCAGCGGCGCGGCAGGCGGCGGCCACGGCGGCGGGGAGCCGCCAGGCCGACCTGTCGCGCTCTCCCACGACGTTGCTCACGCCCCGCAGCTCCACGAACGGGACGCCCAGGTGCGCCGCGGCGCGAGCTGCCCCCGCGCCCTCCATCGACTCGACCGCCACCCCGAACCGCTGCCGGAGGTAGGCGGCGGCGCCCTCGTCGGCCGTGACGGAGTCGGAGGTGCCGAACGGCAGGGCCGGCACACTGGCGGCGGCCGTGGCGGCAGCGAGGTGAGGACCGCCCAGGTCGAGGAGGTTGCGGGTGGCGTCACCCGGGACGGCGAGGCTCTCGAGGTCGCGCCACTCAGGGTGGCGACCGGCGCCCAGGTCGAGGTCGCGCTCGCTCGCGGCCGCCGCCAGGCCGCCCAGGGGGAGGGCGGCGCCGGGGTAGACGCCGCCGACCCCGACCTGCAGCACGGCGCGCACGCCCCCTCGGGACCCTGCGACGAACGCCGCGACGGCGGCCGCCGCGTTGGCCTTGCCGAGGCCGCTGCTCGCCAACGCCACCGGCACGCCAGCCACCTCACCCCACTCGGCGGGCGGCCAGGCGGGCGCGGGCCTCGGCGCCCCGCCGGCGGCCGGCCGGAGCTCGCGGGCCAGAGGCGCTAGCTCCGCCGGAGTGGCGGCGAGCACCAGCAACAGGTCGTCACCGGGCAGGCTCAGGCCTCCACCGGGAGGTCGAGGAGCGCGTGGACGAACGCCGCCGCGTCGTACGGCTGGAGGTCGTCCTGGCGCTCGCCGACGCCGATGAACTTGATCGGCAGGTTCAGCTCGCGGGTGATGGGCAGGAGGATGCCGCCCTTGGCCGTGCCGTCGAGCTTGGTGACGATCACGCCCGTGAGCCCGACCGCGTCGTTGAAGCGCCGCGCCTGCTCGAGGCCGTTCTGACCCGTCACCGCGTCCAGGACGAGCCAGACGTCGCGCGGCTCGCCCGGGTCCGCCCGGTCGATCACCCGCTTGACCTTCTTGAGCTCCTCCATGAGGTTGTGCTTCGTGTGCAGCCTGCCTGCGGTGTCCACGATCAGCAGGTCCTTGCCATGGGCGACGCGGCGCTGAGCCCCGTCGAACGCCACGGCGGCCGGGTCGCCGCCGTCGGGACCCGTGACCGTGGGTATCCCGAGCCGCTCGCCCCAGACCGCGAGCTGAGAGCTGCCGGCGGCCCGGAACGTGTCACCCGCTGCGAACACGACGGAGCGGCCGCTGGCCTGGTAGTAGGCGCCGAGCTTGGCGATCGTCGTGGTCTTGCCGACGCCGTTGACGCCGACGACCATGATCACCTTGCCGGCCGGCTCTACCACCTTGCGGGTGACGTCGAGCTGGAAGCCCACGCGCCTGAGCTTCTGGCGCATCGAGTCGGGCTCGAGCTGGTCGAGCAGCGCCTTCTCGAGGGCCTGGCCGAAGGTGACGCCGCGAGCCCTCTCGCGCTTGGCGCCCTCGACGACCTCGGCAGCGAGCTTCGCCCCGACGTCGGCGGAGATGAGGGCGAACTCGAGCTCGTCCCAGTCCATCTCCCAGTTGGCCGGCCTGGCCCGCTGCGCGGCCTTGGCGGGCGGCTCGGCACGCTGGTCGGGGCGCTGCTCGCTGGGCTGCTCGTCGAGGCGCTCGGCGCCCATGCTCTCCGCGATCGCGCCCCGGGTGCGCGACAGGCCCTGCCGCAGCCGGTCGAACCAGCTCATCCGGCGCCCTTGACCTTGCCGTGGTTGGCGTTGCCCTTGCTCCGCTTGGCCGCCTCCTCCTGGCGCCTCTGCTCCTCGAGCGCCTTCTGCGGGTCGTCGTCGGGGAGGCCGGCGTCGATGAACGTGAGGGCCCGGCCGATGCGCTGGAGCGACCGCCGCTTGCCCAGGATCGCGATGACGTCGACCACCCCGGGCGAGGAGGTCGTGCCGGTCAGGGCGGCGCGCAGCGGCATCATCACCCTGCCCATGGGGACGGCCTGGTCCTGGACGTAGTCGCGCAGCATGTCGTCGATGCCGTCGTAGTCGAAGAACTCGAGCATCGAGAGCTCACGCTCCACGGCCTGCAGGTGTGACTGGCCGGCGGCGAGCTGCTTGCGGGCGCTCTCGTCGTACGCGAACTCCCCGGTGAAGAAGTAACCCGCCTGGTCGGCCAGCTCGGGCAGCGTCTCGGCGCGGGGGCGCAGGACGTCGACGACGTCGAGCACGTAATCGGGATCGTCGCCGAGGTCGAAGCCCCGCTCCTCGAACAGCGGCCTGACCCGCTCCGCGACCTCCTCGACCGGCAGGATCTCGCGCAGGTACTTGGCGTTGAAGAACTTCAGCTTCTTGAGGTCGAAGATCGGCTCGCCGGTCGAGATGCGGTCCAGGTCGAAGGCGGCGATCATCTCGTCGAGGCTGAAGAACTCGCGGCCGTCCGGCATGCTCCATCCGAGGGTGGCCAGGTAGTTGAGGAGCGCCTCCGGCAGGATGCCTTGCTGCCGGTAGGAGTCGACGGAGGTGTCGGACTTGCGCTTCGAGAGCTTCGACCTGTCGGGGTTGCGCAGGATCGGCACGTGTACGAACTCGGGGGGCTGCCAGCCGAAGGCCCGGTAGAGGAGCACGTGCAGGGGCGTGCTCGTGATCCACTCCTCGGCGCGGATCACGTGCGTGATCCCCATGAGGTGGTCGTCCACGACGACGGCGAGGTGGTAGGTGGGGTAGCCGTCCGACTTGAGGATCACCGGGTCCCGGATCTCCTCGTTGGCGATGGTGATCTCGCCGCGCAGCCGATCGGTGAACGACGTCGTGCCTTCGGTGGGGGTGAGGAGCCGCACGA
The DNA here is from genome assembly GCA_044507975.1 of Deinococcaceae bacterium. Lineage (GTDB taxonomy): Bacteria > Deinococcota > Deinococci > Deinococcales > Trueperaceae > DASRWD01. The sequence continues at coordinate 11,150 of JBIQIQ010000004.1, read as the reverse complement.
CGTGCGGCTCGCCGGCCGCGGCCCGCCGCTCCTGCTCGGCGCGCGGCAGGTCGCGCCCGCGGCCGTCGTAGCCCAGCGGCTTACCGAGCCGCTTCTGCTCGGTGCGCATGGCGTCGAGCTCCTCGGCGGTCTCGAAGGCGCGGTAGGCGTGCCCCTCCTTCAGGAGCCTGTCTACGTGCGTCCGGTAGACGTCCAGGCGCTCGCTCTGCCGGTACGGGCCGTTGGGCCCACCGGCCATCGGGCTCTCGTCCGGCTCGAGCCCGAGCCAGGCGAACATCTCGAGCACGCGCTGCTCCGAGCGCTCCTGGTAACGCGCCCTGTCGGTGTCCTCGAGACGGAACACGAACCGGCCCCCGTGCTTCTTCGCCAGGGCGTAGCTGAACAGGCCTACGTAAGCCGTCCCGACGTGCGGGTCGCCGGTCGGGGACGGCGCGATGCGAGTCACGACCTCCACTTGAGTCGCCTCCCTCTAGCCCGCCGATCATAGCCCGCGAGGGGCAGCCGGCCTCGTCCACCCCACGGCGAACGCTCGGTCGCCGCGCGGGCAGGACGCAGGTTCAGCCCGTCAGCAGGACGTACGCGATGGTGGCCGCCGACACGGCCCACAGGTAGGGCGAGAAGGCGCGGAACCGGCCGCGCCGCAGCACGACGAACACGCTGGCGAGCGCGAGGTACCCGACGACGAAAGACGTGAGCGTCATCGCGATCAGCGGGCCGACGTCGATGTCGGCACCCCGCACCTCGCCGATACCGAACACGGCCACCCCGAGCGACACCACCAGGTAGAGGAGGAACGACATGCGCGGGGCGAGGTCCTTGTCGGCACCGCGGGCGAGGAGCGCCGCGATCGTCGACCCCGAGCGCGATATGCCAGGGACGACCGCCAGCCCTTGCACGACGCCCGCCACCAAGGCGTCCGTGAACGTCAGGTCCTGAGGCTCGCGCTTCGGGCCGGACCGCGGGGCGAGCCACAGGATGGCGCCGGTGACGGCCAGAGCTATCGCGACGGGCAGGGGGGAACTGAGGCGCTCGAACACGCCGCTCAGAGCGAGGCCGATCGCCGCCGTCGGCACCGAGCCGGCGAGCACCAGCAGCGCCAGGCGCCAGCCGGGTCGCTCGCGGGCCTCGGCGGACACCAAGCCCGAGAAGAACCCGCCGAGCGCGGTGACGACGTCACGCCATAGATAGACCAGCACCGCCAGCAGGGTGCCGGTGTTGGTGGCGAGCCCCACCCAGAGAGGGAGGTTGTCGCCCCAGCCGAGGAAGTAGTTGGTGAGGACGAGGTGACCCGAGCTCGAGACCGGCAGGAACTCGGTGAGCCCCTGGACCGCACCCAGCACGATGGCTTGAACTACGGTCACAGGGGCCCTCTAGCTGCTATGGCTGAGCGATCAGCGCTTGCTGTACTGCGGAGCGCGCCTGGCCTTCTTGAGGCCGTACTTCTTGCGCTCGACGATGCGGGCGTCGCGCTTGAGGTGGCCCGCCTGCTTGAGGGCAGGGCGGAGGTTGGGGTCCACCTTGAGCAGGGCTCTCGCCACGCCGAGCTTGATCGCGTCGGCCTGGCCGCTCGGACCGCCGCCCTTGACCGTGATCAGCGCGTCGTACCGCCCGGCGGTGTTGGTCGCCTTGAGCGGCTCGAGGGCCTCGACCCCCGCGAGCATGCCGCGGAAGTAGTCCTGGAACTCCCGGCCGTTGACCAGGATGCGCCCGCTGCCCGGACGCAGGAAGACGCGGGCGATGGCCTCCTTGCGGCGGCCGGTACCGTAGAACTGATCCATCAGTTGAGCTCCAGCTTCTTGGGCTGCTGCGCCTCGTGAGGGTGGGTCTCGCCGGCGTACACCTTCAGGCGCCGGATCAGGCGACGGCCCATGCGGGTCTTGGGCAGCATGCCCCAGACCGCGTGCTCGATGACCCTCTGGGGGTGCTTGGCGAGCACCTCGCGCGCCGTGGTGGACTTGAGGCCGCCCTGGTAGCCCGAGTAGCGGGTATAGACCTTGGCGTCCAGCTTGTCGCCCGTGAACTCCACCTTGTCGGCGTTGATGACGACGACGAAGTCGCCCCCGGGCTGATGCGGGGAGTAGGTGGGCTTGTGCTTGCCCTTGAGGAGGGTGGCGAGCTGGGTCGCGAGACGGCCCACACGCATCCCGGCAGCGTCGACCAGGACCCAGTCGTTCGTGGGCTCGTTCGAGAAGTAAGTCTTCACGCGGTTCACGTCCTTCGGCTTCGCCTTAGTGTTTGATCGGGGCACTTGAGCGAAGAAGCCAAACGCGAGTGTAGCACGGCCGATGCGTGCTAGCCAAGTCGCTCCGGGCACCGGCCCTCGTCTGCCCCCTCACGGGAGAGAGCGCCTGAGCCCACGCGGCAGCAGCGAGCGCGCCTGTCCGCGCCTGCTCGCCGCCCAGCCGAGCGCGAGGCCCGCGTAGGTGACGAGCGTGAGCCCAGCGGCCGAGCCGGCGGGGAACGAGCCACCCGCGAGGTACGCTGCCAGCTCCGCGGCGTCGCCGTCGACCTCGATGCGCGGGCCCATCCAGCCGTCCTGCGCGAACCCTCCGGCCATCGCCAGAGCGTGCGCCGGCAGGAGCTCCTTGCGCCGGCCGTTCGACCGCACGTCTGCCAGGTGCAGTCCCGCCCTCAGGACGTGTACCCCCTGCAGCGGCCGGAACGCGGGCGGCAGGAGCAGCAGCCGCTGCCCGAAGCGTGAGATGCGGCCGTCCATTAGACCTGCCCGCCAGCGCGGCGAGAGGTGTTCTGCCGCGAACGCTGCCCAGAGGGCGAGCTCGTCGGGGTCGGCCGCGCCGCTGGCCCCAGGGGCGCCCCGCCGCGAGCGCGGGCGTCCGGTCGGCGCCCCCGCCTCCACCCCGTCAGCGTCCCGGCGGAGCCGCGCCACGAAGTGCCCGTCGCCGAGCGCGAGGTGGGGCCAGAGGCGGGCGGCCCCCGGCAGTCCGAACCGGGCGGCGTCCTGCGTGCCTGGCAACCCCAGCGGCTCGAGCGCGAAGTCGGGCCGCGCCGCGAGCAGCGAGCTCACTACGTCCTCGTTCTCCCGCGGGTCGAACGTGCACGTGCTGTACACGAGCCGGCCCCCGGGCGCCACGAGCTCGGCCGCGGCGGCGATCAGCCGCCGCTGAAGCTCGGCATGGCGGCCCACGGCCGCGTCGCTCCACGCCTCGCGCGCCGCCGACGAGCGTCGGAACATGCCCTCCCCGGAGCAGGGGGCGTCGAGCAACACGGCGTCGCAGGCGCCCGCGAGCGCCGTGGCCAGGCGCTCGGGGCGCGCGCTCGTCACGACCGCGCCCGTCACTCCCAGCCGCTCGACGTTGCCGAGCAGGGCGCGCGCCCGCCGCTCGTCGACGTCGTTGGCCACGACGAGGGCCTCGTCGCCAGCCAGCGCGGCGAGGTGCGTCGTCTTGCCGCCGGGCGCCGCCGCGAGGTCGACGACGAGCTCGTCGGGTCGCGGCGCCACGGCCTCCGCCACCGCCATGGCGGCCGGGTCCTGCTGGTAGTAGACGCCCGCGTCGTTCAGGGCCGCGCCCGCCACCTCCTGGCTCGTGGCGTCGACCGAGCGGCCGGCCGGGCACCACGGGACCGGCACGGAGGGCCATGGCAGCAGCGATCCGAGCTCAGGTGCGTGTCCGCGAAGCGTGTTCAATCTGAGCGCTGGCGGCCGAGCCGCGTCGAGCGCGGCGAAGAGGTCTTGGGCCTCGGCGCCGAGGAGACCCGTCATACGGGCCCGGAAGGCGGCCGGCAGCTCGGCTGCCCGCACGCCTCAGGAGGGCTCGGGCCGGGAAGGTCGGCGCGCTTCGGAGGCCTCGAGCTCGCCGCGGCCCGTCGTCCGGCCGTCGAGGTCGGCGCTGGGCGCTTCGGGATCGGCGCCGTCGAGCTGCCGGATCTCCTCGATGAACCTGTCGACAGAGTCGAAGTCACGGTAGACGCTGAGGAAGCGGATGTAGGCGACGTCGTCGAGCGACTTCAGGAACTGCAGCACGCGCCGGCCGATGTACTCGGACGCGATCTCGGGGCCCTGCGCCTCGTCCTCGAAGCCGTAGGCGAACTCGCGCAGCGCCTTGTCGGAGATCGGCCGCTTGTTCGCGGCGATCCTGAGCTTCCCGAGCAGCTTGTCGGCGTTGAACGCCTCGTGCCTGCCGGAACGCTTGCGCACCATGAGCGCCTCGAACTGAGCGCGCTCGTACGTCGTGAAGCGGCGCTGGCAGTTCAGGCACTCGCGCCGGCGGCGGATCGACGCGCCCTCGTCGGAGGGCCTCGAGTTGACCACCTTCGTGTCGTCGGACGAGCAGAAGGGACAGCGCATCAGCGCTTGCGGGCGTCCTCGGTGTCGAAGGCGGGCGGACGCTCGGCCGGCGGACCGCCGTCGTACCCTTCGCGGTACCCGCCCTCCACACCCTCGAGCCGCGTCAGGTCGCCGTAGAGGTCGACCGCCGGCTCGAGGCCGGCCGCGTACGCCTCGTCGGGCAGCGCCGTATCGTCATCGACCATGTGCCGCAGGGCGGGGGAGCGGTCGACGAACCCGAGCTCGTGGGTCCAGAGCAGGTCGAAGGCCTCGTAGTCGTCGAGGTCGTCCTCCTCGGCGACCGCGTCGGCGAGGACGTCGGCAGGCGCACCTTCAGGCGACGCGTCGGCCTCGACCTCGTCCTCTTCGCCGTCGACCGCGAACTCCAGGGCGTACTCGTAGTCGTCGACCTGCCTGACGTTGTCGTCGAGCGCCGCCAGGACCTCGGGCAGCAGGGCGTCGGCGACCCGTGGCGGCTCCGGCAACTCGATGTCGACGATCTGTCCAGACACGCCAGCGGACTCCGGCGACCCGAGGTAGCGGACGGCGCGCACGAGCGCCTGGTCGTGGCGCGGGTCCGAGCTGCTGCGGGAGGGTACGACGACGTTGGCACGCGGGTAGGCGAAGCGCTCGCGGAAGCCAGCCACCATGCGCACCAGCGCTCCCTGGGCGGCGTGCATCTGGACCGACCCCAGGACCGGCGGCGCGACGACGACGATCCAGCCGACGCTGAGGAGCCTGGCCGCGGTCTTGAGAACGAGGAAGGTGCTACGGACGTCCTCGGCCATGAGCTCGAAGAACTCGGCTTCGGCGACGTTCTCGAAAGGGGTGGTGCTGACGTGCTCGGCCACGTGCACGACGCCGCCCAGGGCGCCGAAGATCTCGAGGACCTTCTGGAACGTCGTGACGACGTCCATCTGGGTGGTCATGTCCGCCTGGATCGGGATCGCCTGGCCGCCGAGCTCCTCGACCTCGGCTGCCGTCTTGGTGGCGAGGTCGACGTCGCGGTCGGCGCAGACGACGTGGTAACCCGCCCGGCCGTACGCCAGCGACACAGCGCGGCCGAACCCCTGGCCGACGTTCGTGACCAGGACCACCCTGGCTCTCTCCATTCGGCTACGATACGCCTTCCTCCCGGTAGGGACCTGCAGCCACCCGACGTGTGAGCCTTCCCGCACCTTCGGACCTCGGCCCTGGGGGAACCTGGGACCGAGGCCCTCGCGCTGCGCGCCGGCCGCTGGAGGGAGAATGCTCAAGAAGTCCCGTAACAAGCCGGAAGAGCCCGTCAAGCGCGAGCCGTTCACCTACATCCACCGCGGCACCACCCTCGAGGGTCGCCTGGAGGCGGTGGGGCGGGTGCGAGTCCACGGCCTCGTCAAAGGGGACGTCGTGGTCGACGGGACCGTCGAGGTCGCTCCAGCCGGCGCGATCGTCGGGGCGCTGGTCCGGGCCGAGGAGCTCCGGGTGCTCGGCAGGGTCGAGGCCGACGTGGTCGTCAGCGGCAAGGTCGAGATCTGGAACGGCGGCGAGCTGATCGGGGACGTGACCGCGTCGGCCCTCGACATCGAGGAGGGCGCTCGCTTCACGGGCCACAGCCGCATGGCCGGCCCCGACGGCGACAGGGCGCTGCTTGCGGGCGCCGAGCCGGCCGTCGGGGAACGCCCGGCAGAAGGGCGAGAAGACCCGCGCCCCTCCGGAGCAGGCGAGCTCGAAGCGTCTGCGCCGGGCAGCGCAGTTGGCTCGGGGACGCCTGACTGACTGATAGACTGGCGCGTGCCCGCGCTGACGTCCACCACCTCGCCGGGAGGGAGCCGAGATGGCGCTTGAGCGACTGTTCCGGCGCAACCGTCCCACCCGCAAGGAGGACGACAACAGCCCGGCCGGCCTGTGGCTCAAGTGCGACGCCTGCAACGTCCAGATCTACCGCAAGGACCTCGTAGCCAACCTGTACGTGTGCCCGGAGTGCGGGCACCACTACAGCATGCCTGTCGACGCCCGGATCGACATGCTGCCCGACGCCGGCACGTTCGAACGCTGGTCGGGCTGGATCCAGCCGGTGGATCCTCTCGAGTTCGAGGACACCCAACCCTACGCAGAGCGCCTCGAGAAGGCCGAGCAGCGGCAGGGCCGGCCCGACGCGATCGTCACCGGCGGCTGCGAGATCGGCGGTGTCGAAGTGGCGCTCGCGGTCATGGACTTCTTCTTCCTCGGCGGGTCGATGGGATCCGTCGTGGGGGAGGAGATCGCTCGCGCGGCCGAGCGCGCCGCCGACGAGAACCGCGCTCTGGTGGCCGTGACGGCGTCGGGCGGTGCTCGCATGCAGGAGGGCGCGCTGTCGCTCATGCAGATGGCCAAGACGACCGTCGCTCTCGAGCGCCTCGCCGGCGAGCGCCTGCCGTACGTCTCGGTCCTCAGCCACCCGACCACCGGCGGCGTGACCGCGAGCTTCGCGACCCTGGGCGACGTCGTGCTCGCCGAGCCCGGCGCCCTGATCTCGTTCGCGGGCCCGCGCGTAATCCAGCAGACGATCAAGCAGGACCTCCCCGAGGGCTTCCAGCGCTCGGAGTTCCTGCTGCAGAAGGGCATGGTCGACGACGTGGTGCCGCGCCACGAGCTCAAGGCGCGCCTGTCGGCGGTCCTCGGCGCCCTCTCTGGCGCGAAGGAGCGCCTGCCACTGGAGAAGCTGCGTGCCGCTGCCTTTTGAGAGACCCATCGAGGACCTGGACGAGAAGATCCAGGAGATGCGGCGCTACGCCGCGGAGCAGCAGGTCGACCTATCGGAGGAGATCGCCCTGCTCCAGGCGCGGCTCGACCGCCTCAAGCGCGACACCTTCGAGAACCTGAGCCGATGGGAGAGGGTGCAGGTCGCTCGCGCGCCAGGTCGCCCCACCGCCGTCGACTACTTCGCCTCGGCGTTCAGCGGCTTCCAGGAGCTTCACGGCGACCGGACGCTGGGCGACGACCCCGCGATGGTCACGGGCCTGGCCCAGCTGGGCGGGCGCCAGGTCGTGGTCATCGGGCAGCAGAAGGGCCGCGACACGAAGGAGAACATCACCCGCAACTTCGGGATGAGCCACCCCAGCGGCTACCGCAAGGCGATGCGCATGTTCGACCTGGCCGACAAGTTCAGGCTGCCCGTCGTATGCCTGATCGACACGCCCGGCGCCTACCCGGGGCTCGCGGCCGAAGAGCAGGGCCAGGCCTGGGTGATCGCCGCCTGCATCCAGCGCATGAGCCGCCTCGAGGTGCCGGCCGTCTCGGTCGTCATCGGCGAGGGCGGGTCGGGCGGTGCCCTGGCGATCGGCGTCGCCAACCGCGTGTTGATACTCGAGAACGCGATCTACTCCGTGATCAGCCCCGAGTCCTGCGCCGCGATCCTGTGGCGTGACGCCGGGGAGGCCCCCAAGGCCGCGGAGGCCCTGAGGCTCACCGCCCGGGACCTGCGCGAGCAAGGGGTGGTGGACCGCGTGGTGCCGGAGCCGCTCGGCGGCGCGCACAACGCGCCCGTCGAGGCGATCGAGAACGTCAAGGACGCTCTCGTCGAGGAGGTCGGAGCGCTGCTCGACCTCTCCACCGCGGAGCTGCTCGACCAGCGTTACGCGCGGTTCCGCTCGCTCGGCCGCTACGCCGAGGCCGCCTAGCCGAACGGATCAGGCCGGCTGAGCCTCCACCGCGGCCCTCAGGGCCGCGACGTTGTCCGAGACGGGCCCCAACCCGCCGAAGACCGCCGTGCCGGCGACTACGACGTCGGCCCCGGCCTCGACGACCGCCCTGACGTTGGACGCGATGACCCCGCCGTCGACCTCGATGAGGCAGTTCGGGTTGGCACGGTCGCGCATGCGCCGCAGGGAGTCGATGCGGGCGAGGCTGCCCGCGATGAACTCCTGGCCTCCGAAGCCCGGGTTCACCGACATGACCAGAGCCAGGTCGAGGTAGGGGAGCGCGGGCTCAAGCGCCGCGAGGGGAGTGAGGGGGTTGACGGCCAAGCCGACCTTGACACCCGTCTCCCTGACCTGCTGCAGGAGGCGGTGCAGATGCGGGTCGACCTCGGCGTGGACAGTGATCACGTCGGCCCCGGCGGCGGCGAAGCGCTCTACCAGAGAGCTGGGACGCTGGACCATCAGGTGTACGTCCAGCGGCAGTCCCGAGACCCCGTGGACGGCGGCCACCACGCCCGGGCCGTAGGAGATGTTCGGTACGAAGTTCCCGTCCATGACGTCGAGGTGCAGCCAGTCGACGCCGGCCTCCTCGGCTTCGCGAACGCTCTGGCCCAACCTGGTGAAGTCGGCGGCCAGCACGGACGCCGCGAGCCTGAAGTTGCTCACCGGCGGAGTATAGCCCAGGGTCGCTGCGGCTCCGGTCCGCGTCGGCGCCGTTCCGACCGCCGCGGAACGCCGGGTACGGGAGCCCGGGGTTACCATCCGTGTTGCTGTAAGGAGGGTTCATATGGGAGACAGGTCCCAGGCAGACGCCTACGCGAGGCCGGAGGCGCTCGTCAGCACCGAGTGGGTCGCCCAGCACTTGGGAGACCCGGACGTGCGGATCGTCGAGGTCGACGAGGACATCCTTCTCTACCGGCAGGGCCACGTGCCCGGGGCCGTCGAGATCGACTGGCACACGGAGCTGCAGCAGAGGGACAGGCGCGACTTCGTGAGCGCCGAGGCGTTCGCCGACCTCATGGAGCGCAAGGGGATCAGCAACGACACCACGGTCGTCCTGTACGGGGACAAGTCGAACTGGTGGGCGGCCTACGCCCTCTGGTTCTTCAAGTACAACGGGCACGCTGACGTTCGGCTCATGAACGGCGGACGGCAGAAGTGGGTCGCCGAGGGGCGGGAGCTGACCACGGAGGAGCCCCAGGTCGCGCGCGGCCGCTACCGCGTGCCCTACCGGGACGCGAGCATCCGCGCCTTCTCGCACGACGTGCTGCAGCACCTCTTCAAGGTGGGCAGCGGCGAGGGCGCGCTGGTCGACGTGCGGAGCCCCCAGGAGTTCTCGGGGGAGAAGCTGCACATGCCCGAGTACCCGCAGGAGGGGGCGGTGCGTGGCGGGCACGTGCCGGGAGCGGCCAACCTGCCGTGGGCCAAGGCCGTCAACGAGGACGGGACCTTCAAGGCCCGCTCGGAGCTCGAGGAGCTCTACGCCGGCGAGGGCGTCACCGCCGACAAGGACGTCATCACGTACTGCCGCATAGCGGAGCGCTCGAGCCACACCTGGTTCGTTCTCAAGTACCTGCTGGGCTACCCGAACGTACGCAACTACGACGGCTCGTGGACCGAGTGGGGCAACATGGTCGGCGTGCCGATCAAGCAGGGCTCGGAGCGCTGACCAGCCGCTTCCGCCGGCTACGACGAGGGCCCCGCGGTCGCGCCGCGGGGCCCTCGCTCGATCTCAGGTGCTTCTCAACCGACGGCCGCAGCGAGGTCCCTGTCGGCCGAGGGGGCGCGGCGGTAAGCGTGCGCGACCGCGCGCTCGATGATGTCGAGGCCCTCCTCGAGCTCCTGGTCGCTGAGGTTGAGGGGCGGCAGCAGCCGGATCACGTTGCCGTACGAACCCGTCGAGAGGAGGATCAGACCGGCGTCGCGCGCGTAGGCGACGATCGCGTCGACGCTCTTGGGGTCCGGGGTGAGCCCGTCCTCGCCGACGAACTCGAGAGCGACCATCGCGCCCTTGCCGCGCACGTCGCCGATGCCAGCGTAGCGGTCCTGTAGCTCGGCGAACCGCCGCATGGACCTCTCACCGATCTCGGTGGCGCGCTGCAGCAGGCCTTCCTTCTCGATGACGTCGATCGTAGCCAGCGAGGCCGCGACCGAAACGGGGTTCCCGCCGAAGGTCGTGCCGAGCTGGCCAGGGTTCATGGCGTCCATGATCTCGGCCCTGCCCACGACCGCAGACAGCGGGTGACCCGACGACAGCGCCTTGGCCGCGGTCACGAGGTCCGGCTCGAGCCCAGCGTGCTCGACCGCCCAGAACCGGCCGGTGCGGCCCATGCCCGCCTGGACCTCGTCGTCGATCCACAGGGCGCCGATCTCGGAGGCGAGCTCGCGCAGGCCGCGCAGGAAGCTCGCCGGAGCGGGGATGAAGCCGCCCTCGCCCGCGATCGGCTCGATCAGGAAGGCGGCCACCTCGTTGGCGCCGATCGTCACCTCGACGAGGTCCCGAAGCACGGCCAGCGCCCTCTCGCCGGTCTCCTCCTCGCTCTGCGCCCCCCACGGGTTCCGGAAGTGATAAGGGTACGGCGCCCGGTAGACCTCCGCGGCCCGCAGGCCGAAGCCCGCCTTGTAGGGGTTCGCCTTGCCGGTGAGGGAGAACGCCATGTAGGTGCGCCCGTGGAAGGCGTGCGTGAAGGCGACGATGCCGGGTCGCCCGGTGTAGGCCCGCGCGATCTTCACCGCGTTCTCCACGGCCTCGGCCCCCGAGTTGGCGAGGAACGTCTTCTTCGCCGAGTCCCCCGGCGCCAGGGCGTTCAAGCGCTCCGCCAGCTCGATGTAGCTCGGGTGCATGCCGACCGCGAAGCACAGGTGCTGGAACTCCTCCGCCTGCCTCTTCACGGCCTCGACGACCGCCGGGTGGGAGTGGCCGATGTTCATGACGGCGATGCCGGTGGAGAAGTCGAGGTAGCGCTTGCCCTCGACGTCCCACACGTAGGAGCCCTTGCCCCTCACAGGGTGGAAGGGGTGGACGCTAGTGGCCCCCGGGGTCACCGCCGCCGCCCGCCTCTGCCTGAGCTGCTCGTTCGTCATGCCAAGCCTCCTCTCGCGGTGGCGGTCCCGCGCTCGCGCTTCCGGTTGTTAACGGAGATGGTCACAGCGCCTAGGAATCGAACGCCAACACGCTTCCTGCACGTCGAATCGTAGCACGAGCT
>JBIQIQ010000071.1:0-11880 GCA_044507975.1 Deinococcaceae bacterium | reverse complement strand
TGTCGAGGACGCCGTCCTTGGCCACCTCGCCGATGACCGTGCAGATCTTGGTGGTCCCGATGTCGAGGCCGACGATGATCCGCTCGTCGCTCATGCAGTGGCCCTCCAAGCCAGGTCACTCATCGCTGGCTGCGACCCCCCACGGGTAGACGGCGACGCTGTCACCGCGGTGGTTGACGAAGGCCGACCATTGCATGCGCAAGGCCTCGGCGCTCGGAGTGTGAAGCGTTGTGCCTGTCAACTGTATCTCGAATCCCTCTGGCGAGTAGCTTATCACCTGCACCCCGAACGGCCTCAGGAGCCTCTCGAGCTCGAGCGCCTCGGTGGTCCGGTCTTCCCCCCACCCTCTGAGCGCAGGCAACGCGGCGGCCTCGTCGGCCGGAACGCCGGGTAGGACTGTACCATCGGCGGCCCACGACGTGACCCCGTCGGTCAGCACCGGCGTCCTCTCGCGCACGTGGACCTCGACGGTGTCCGGCCAGCGGCGCACGACGGTGGCGGCGTCCACCCACGGCTCGGTCGCCAGTCGGCCCAGCGACGCGCGCGTGACCCACAGGAAGGGGTCGCCCGGCGCCACGCCCGCCATGTCGGCGACCTGGGCGGCCGCGAACCGCTCGTTGCCCGTCACCACGACGGTCTCGACCTTGGGCCAGAACCGGCTCGCGACGACCAGGCCGCAGGCGAGCACGAGGAGGGCGACCATCAGGCCGCGCATCAGAAGCCCCAGAGGCGCCACTCGAGCTCGAGGCGGGTGCCGCGAGCGGCGAGCTCTGCCTGGACCTCCCGGACGAGCGCCAGCACGTCGGCTGCGGTGGCGGCCCCGAGGTTCAGCACGAAATTGCCGTGCTCGTCGGCGACCATCGCGTCCCCCACGCGCCTGCCCTTGAGCCCCGCCTCGTCGATCAGCCTGCCGGCCGACTCCCCGGCCGGGTTCTTGAAGGCGCAGCCGGCCGACTTGACCTTCGGCTGCCCGGCGCGGGCGGCGTCGACCCTGTCCATGTAGTCCTGCACGGCGGCTGGGGTGGACGGGGTGAGCCGCAGCCGAGCGCGCGTCACGACCGCACCTTCCGGCAGCGTGGCGGAGCGGTAGGAGAGGCCGAGGTCGGCGGCCGGCACGCGCTCGAGGCCGCCGCCTACGAACAGCTCGACCTCCTGGAGGGTGTCCGACATCTCTCCGAAGCGGGTGCCGGCGTTCATGGCGACGGCGCCGCCGAGGACCGCCGGCACGCCGAGCAGGCCCTCGAGGCCTGAGAGGCCAGCCTTCTGGGCGCGGCGCACCAGGCCAGGGAGGGGCGTCGCGGCGCCGAGCCAGACGTCGGTGCCGCCGTCGAACGCGCGGACGTCGTTGAACGAGCGGCCCAGGCGTACGACGCGGTCGCGAACGCCAGCGTCCGCCACGAGCAGGTTCGAGCCGCCGCCCAGTACCCTGAACGGCTCCTGCGTGGCCTCCGCCAGGTCGCCCGGGCTCTCGACCTCCCACAGCTCCGCCGGGCCACCGACCTTCAGTGTCGTGTAGTGGGCGAGCAGGACGACGCGCGGCGTCACGGCCGTCTCAGGCACGACCTTCCTCCGCCACGAGGGCCTCGGCCACCCGCCAGACGTCGCCGGCGCCGAGGGTGACCACGAGGTCGCGCGGGGCGATGTCGCCCTTGAGGTAGCTGGTCGCCGAGGCGATGTCGTGGCGAGCGGCCCGTACGCCCAGCTCGTCCAGCCGCCCGACGATCAGGTCGGGGGAGATGCCCGGGATCGGCGCCTCGCCCGCGGCGTAGACCTCGAGGACGAGCACCTCGTCGGCGAGCGCCGCCGCCTCCGCGAGCTGGCGCCACTGCCGGGCGGTGCGCACCCAGCGGTGCGGCTGGAGCACGGCGCGCACACGCCTGCCGGTGGCCTTGGCCACCGACAGGGTCGTGCTGACCTCGGTCGCGTGGACGGCGTAGTCGTCGATGACGAGCGCGCCGCTCGGCTCCCCCCACACCTGCCAGCGGCGGCCGACGCCGCCGAAGCTCGCCAGGCTGGGGAGCGCGGGCACGGGGTCGAAGCCCGCCTTGACGAGCGTGGCGATGGCGGCGGCGGCGTTCAGGGCGTTGTGCTTGCCGGGCACGCCCAGGCGGACGACCAGAGGCTCGCCGCCAGGTCGCGTGAGCGTGAAGCGGCTGCCGGTCTCGTCGACCTCGAGGTCCCGGACCTGGAAGTCGGCCGCCTCGGACGTGCCGAAGGTGACCGCGTCGGGGTGGTCCGCGACTATCCTCCGCAGGTCCGGGCTGTCCGCGCAGTGGACGAGCGTGGCCGCTGACAGGGCGTAGCGCCGCGCCGCGGCCTCGAGGTCGGCGAGGCTCGCGTGGTAGTTGCGCCTCTCCAGGAAATCGCCGGCGACGTGGTCGTCCTCGAGGTTCGTGATCACCGCGACCTCCGGAGTCAGGTCCGCGAAGCCGGCGTCCGACTCGTCGACCTCGGCGACCAGCCAGTCGCCCGCGCCGTAGTGGTGGTTGCCGCCGATCGAGGGGAGCCTCGCGCCGATCTGGACCGACGTGTCCGGTTCCAGGGCCAGCAGCATCGTGGCCAGCATGCCCGTGGTCGTGCTCTTGCCGTGCGAGCCCGTGACGCCGATGGCGCGGCGCCGACGGAAGAGCTCCCCGAGCAGCTCGATCCGGCGGACGACGAGGGCGCCCGCCTCGCGAGCCGCGACCAGCTCGGGGTGGTCGGAAGGCACGGCCATGCTGTGCACGACGACCTCGGCTCCTCCCGAGTGCGCAGCGTCGTGACCGTCGTAGGCGGCGACCCCCGCGGCGGCGAGCGCGCTCCGAACCGTGCCGAGCTGCGGGTCGCAGCCGCTGACGTCGAAGCCCTCCTGGCGGCACCAGAGCGCCAGGGCCTGCATGCTCACGCCACCGACCCCGACGAAGTGCATGCGGGTGGTCGCGGGGTCGATCCGAGAGATGTGCGCGGGCGCGCTGAGCGCCTCCGGTCGCGATGTGGTCATCCCAACTCCATGACGGCGCACAAGATACGACGGGCCGCACCGGCCGGCGTGCGGCTGAGCGCCGCCTCCGCGGCCGCGCGCCGCGCCTCGGGCTCGAGCAGCGAGCGCCACGCGCCCCCGAGCCCCGAGACGTCCTTCTCCTCCACGACCAGCCCGGCCCCGGCGGCCATCACGGCCCTGGCGTTGTGGAGCTGGTGGTCCTCCGCCGATCCCGGGAGGGGCACCATGACGAGCGGCACCCCGTGGAAGGCGGCCTCCGACAGCGTGCCGACGCCGGAACGCGTGATCGCCAGGTCGGCGGCGGACCAGGCCTGCGCCGAGTCGACGTAACCGCGCACTGAGTAGGTGGGTAGCCCGGAGGCGTCCACCTCGGCCTCGCGACCGAGCCCGGCGGCGTGCACGACGTGGTGCCCGGCGTCGCCGGCGGCCTCGCTGACCAGGCGCCTGAAGGCGGAGGGCACCTCGCGGTTGAGAGTCGCCGAGCCCTGCGAGCCACCCATCACCAGGGTGACCACGGCGTCCTCCGGCAGGCCGAGGGCGGCGCGCGCGGCGGCCCGCTCGTAGCGCGCCTCCCGTACCGGGAAGGGCACGACCAGCGAGCGCCTGACGCCAGCGAGGTGCGCGAGCGCCTCCTCCTGCGCCGACACCACGAGCTGCGCGCGGCGCGCGAGCCAGCGGTTCACCACGCTGGGGTAGGCGTTGCCCTCGTGCAGCGCCAGCGGGACGCCGAGCCGAAGCGCGGCGGCGGCGCCGGGGAACGAGGCGAAGCCTCCGAAGCCGACGACGACGCGGGGCCGCAGGCGCTTGAGAGCACGGACGGCCTGGAACACCCCGGCGGCGGCACGGACCGCCTGCGCCGGGTCGGGCCGGCCCCTGTGCCACTTGCCGGCGCTCACGCCCACGAAGCCGACCCCGGCCTCGCTCGAGAGGCGCTCCTCGATCCCGCCCGCAGCGCCGATCGCCACGACCGATAGCCCGTCCGCCAACGCCTCCCTGGCGACCGCGAGGGCGGGGTAGACGTGACCGCCGGTGCCGCCGGTCGCGAGGACGAGGTCGACCGCTGTGGGCTGCGCCGGCGCGCTCACCGCGCGGCCCCCGCGAGTAGCAGGCCCTCCTCCTCGCCGGCCTCGGCCACGACCTGCCGGTAGGCGACGTGCAGGAAGCCGAACGCGATCCCCACGGAGAGCAGGCTGTTGAAGCCGTAGCTCACGCCCGGCAGCGGCAGTCCGGTGACGGGGAAGAGGCCGGAGGCGACGAGGAGGTTTATGGCCGCCTGCCCGCACACGTAGGCCACGGCACCGCCGGCCAGCAGCGCCGGTGGGCCCGTGAGCGCCCTGGCGAGCGCGATGCCGCGCGCCGCCAGCACCAGGTAGAGGGTGATCAGCGCCACCACCCCGAACAGGCCGAGCGCCTGCGAGATAGCCACGGCCACGAAGTCGGTCTCGACCTCCGGCACCGCGACGTCGCGCCCGGGCCCGATGCCGGTGATGCCGCCCCGCGCCATGGCGGCCCGCGCCTGAGTGGCCTGGAACGCCTCGCCCTGGGCGAGCTCCTGGTTGCCCCACAGGTCGGCGTACCCGATGATGCGGTCCTTCATGTAGCTGAACTGGCTGAGGTACGAGCCCCCCAGCAAGCCGCCGATCAGGGCGGCGGCGAGCGAGATCGAGACGAGCCGGGTGGCGGAGATCCCGGCCATGACCATCACGGCGAAGGCCAGGACGAAGATGAAGAGGCCGGTCGAGAGGTTCGGCTGCGCGACGATCGCCGCGACCGCGAGGCCGATGATCAGCATCGGCCGCCAGATCTGCCAGTCCCCGAGATGGTTGTGGAAGAACGCCGTCAGGTAGGCGATGACCGCGATCTTCATGAACTCCGAGGGCTGCAGCGAGAAGCCTCCGAAGACGAGCCAGCGCCGGCTCTCCGAGCCGTCGGGGGACACGCCGTCGACCAGCACGGCGAAGAGGAGCGCGAGCGTGCCGACGAACAGGAAGGGCGAGAGGCGCGTGATCGCCCGCGGGCTCAGACGCGAGACGCCTACCGTGAGCAGCACGGCCATCAGGACGCGGGTGGCCTGCTCCCAGGCCTTCGACGACTCTCCGGCCGCCACACCGAGGACGCCCAGGGCGCCGAGGGCGAGCTGCACGAACAGCAGGGTGCGGTCCATCAGGCCCCCTCACCCTTCGCGGGCGACGCCGACGCGCGCGCCGCTCCTCCGCCGCGCGCCGCTGCGGAGGGGGTCCCGAGCTCCGCTGCGACCTCGGCGACGACCTCCCTGAAGACGCGGGCGCGCTCGGCGTAGTCGGTGAACTGGTCGAACGACGCCGCCAACGGCGCCAGCAGCACCGTGCCGCCGCCGTGGCGCTCCAGCAGGTGGCTCACGGACGTGCGCACGGCGCAGGCGAGTGCGTCGCGGCCGGACTCCTGGCGGCACTCCCTGACCTCGGTCACGCCGCCGAACGCGCTGGCGATCTCCGGGCCGGAGGCGCCGAAAGCGACGAGCAGGTCGACCCTCTCCGCGACGAGCGGGACGAGGGAGGACGTGTCCGCGCCCTTCGAGTAGCCGCCCGCCAGCCACGCCAGCGGCCGCGCGGACGCGCGCAGCGCCGCTGCGACCGCCAGGGGCCGCGTCGCGATCGAGTCCTCGACGAAGGAGACGCCGCCGGCCGTGGCGACGAGCGAGTAGCGGCCCGGCAGCCCGGCGAACCGGGGGAGGCCGGCCGCGATCCGTGCGTGCGACACGCCCAGCGCGCTCGCGGCGAGGGCCACGGCGAGCGCGTTCGAGACCTGGTGCTCGCCCCGAACCGACAGGTCGGCCGCGCGCACCAACTCGGTCCCGAACAGGCGGAGCTGCCCTGTGTCGCGGTCGAAGGAGGCGTCCGCCGGGTCTTCCAGGGAGTAGCCGAGGCGTCGAGCGGCGGAGCCCGCCGCCCAGCGGGCGGCGACGGGGTCGTCGGCGTTGTAGACGAGCGTTCGGTCGCCCGAGAGGCCGTCTACGAGCCGGCGCTTGGCACGGTGGTAGGCGGCGACCGTGCCGTGGCGGTCGAGGTGGTCCTCCCCCAGGTTGAGGACGACGCCGACGTCGGGGGCGAAGGCCTGGCAGCGCTCGAGCTGGAACGAGGAGAGCTCGACGACGTGCGTAGCCCCGCTGCGTGCGACCGCGGCCAGCGCGGGGTCGTTGTTGCCCCCGGCGAGCGCGCTCACGCTCGCGCTCTTCAGCACGTCCCTCAGCCACAGCGTCGTGGAGCCCTTGCCCGCCGTGCCGGTCACGCCGACGTAGCGCCCCGGGACGTGGCGCCAGGTCCACTCGACCTCGCCGATCACCTCCACGCCTCGCGCGCGCAGCGCCTCGAGGTCGGGGTGGTCGACCCTCACGCCCGGGGCCGCGACGCATACCCTGGCCCAGCCCGGGCCCGCCTCGGAGACGTCAGTGACCCGACGCGCGCCGAGCGCCAGCGCGGCGCGGACGTCGTCACCGTCGGCCCTGGCTTCGTAGAACCAGACTCGCGTGCCGTTCGCGGCCGCCCTTCGCGCGACTGCGGATCCGCTGCGGCCCAGGCCGTAGACGAGGAGGTCCGGCTCGTAGGGAGCCGACCCTTGGGCCGCGCTCACCACGGCGCCCTGCCCGTGACCCAGAGCCCGGCGGCGACGCAGAGCCCCGTGACGATCCAGAAGCGCATCGTCACCTGCTGCTCGCTTAGGCCCGCGAGCTCGAAGTGGTGGTGGAGGGGGCTCATGCGGAACAGGCGCCGGCCGCCAGTGGCTCGGAAGTAGGTGACCTGCAGGATGACCGACACGACCTCGAGCACCGGCATCAACGCCACGAGGGGTAGTACCAGCACGCTGCCGTCGAGCACGGCGAGGGCGGCCACGGCGGCCCCGAGGGCCTCGGAGCCCACGCCGCCCATGAAGACCCGCGCGGGGTGCGTGTTGTACCAGAGGAACGCCAGCAGGGCGCCGAGCAGCGCCGCCGCGAAGGGCGAGCCGAGGAAGAAGAGCAGGACGATCGCCGACACGCCGGCGGCCAGTCCGTCGAGCCCGTCGGTGAAGTTGAAGGCGTTGATGCTGCCGACGACCGCGAGGGTGTAGAGAGCGATGTCCAGCCACGGGGCCGCGGTCGTGGTGTAGCCCGCGTTGACGGCCCAGGTGGCGAAGCCCGCGCCCATGACGAGGTGCCCGAGTATCCGGTAGCGAGCCAGGAGACCGGTGGCGGCGTCGACCTCCTCGCCGTCGAGCCGGCGCCGCTTGCGGGCCAGCGACGTCAGATCGTCGAGGAGCCCGAGTGCGGCGGCTGCGAGCGTGACGGCGACGAGGGCGAGCGTCGCCGGGCCGCGGTCGCCGAACAGGAGGACGGTCGCGAAGGCGGCCAGGAGGAACGCGGCTCCCCCCATGGTGGGCGTGCCCGACTTGCCCAGGTGGCTGCGCGGTCCGGTGTCCCGCACCACCTTGCCCCAACCGCGGGCCGCGGCGACCTGCACGAAGGCGCCCGTCAGCACCAACCCGAGCGCGGCGGCGACGAGCATGGTCATGAGGCGCTCCCCCGTGCGGCGGCAGGCTGGCCGCGGTCCTCGTCTCCGAAGCGCTCCTCGATGGCCGCCACCAGGCGCTCGAGCCCCAGCGAGCGAGAACCCTTCACCAGCACGGTCGCGCCCGGCGGCACGAGGCCTAGTAGGCCAGCGGCGCTGTGCCAGTCCACGGCCAGGTGGGCTGCGGGGTTCGCCTCCGCGACCGCGGCCGCCTCCGGCCCGATCGCCACGACGAGGTCGAGGCCGCGCGTCGCCTCTCCCAGCTCGAGGTGGCGTTGTCGGCTCACCTCCCCGAGCTCGCGCATGTCGCCGAGGAAAGCGACCCGCGGGGCAGGGGCGGAGGCGAGGACCTCGAGCGCCAGGGCGGCGGAGAGGGGGTTCGCGTTGTAGCTGTCGTCGATCAACGTGATGGCGCCGAGCTCGGCCCGGCGCATGCGGCCCTTCTCGAGGGGCGCGCGCGCCAGGCGCGCGAACGCCGCGGCGGGCTCGTGGCCGAGGAGTCGTGCCAGCGTGAGGGTCAGGAGGGCGTTCTCGGCCATCGCCGTGCCGGGCCACGGCAGCTCGAACGCCTGCCCGAACGCCCTCAGCACGCCGACCTCCAGCCTGCCCGCCACCTCGCCCAGCGGCGGCGCGGGCAGCTCCCGAGCTCCGGTGCGGGGCAGGAGCCCGACGACGTGGGTGCGAGCTAGCGCAGCGGCGGTGAGGTGGCGGGCCGCGCCCTCGCCCGCCACGCGGACCCCGGTGACGGCGGACAGGAGCGCGCCCTTCTCCCGGGCCACGGAGGCGACGTCCCCGAGGCGGCTGAGGTGGGACTCGCCGATCGTGGTGAGCACGGCGTGGTCGGGCTTGGCGAACGCCAGGAGCTCGGCCATCTCGCCCGGATGGTCGATGCCTAGCTCGAGCACCAGCGGCGACGACGGGCCCCCGGAGCCGGCGAGGTCTCCGCCGGGCACGGGCAGGCCTGCGTCCGAGCGGGCGGCCTCGACCAGGGCGGCCGCCAGCGCTGGCACGGTGTTGAGGTTGCCGGGAGTGGAGCGTCCGCCCAGGGCAGCGGTGATCATGGTCTTGACCGTCGTCTTGCCGGCCGAGCCCGTGACCCCGATCACCGGCGACCGCAGGGCGGCGCGCGCGGCGCCCGCGACGGCGGACAGAGCCGCCCAGGTGTCGTCGACGACGAGCGCCGCCGCGTGCGGCGCGTCCGAGACGATGAACGCGGCACCCGCGTCGAGCACGGCGTCGGCGAACGCGATGCCGTGTCCGCTGCTGCCTCGCCTGGCGAAGAAGACGTCCCCGGGCCTGACCTTGCGCGAGTCGTAGGCGACGCCCGCGCCGGGCGTCAGCGGGACCTCGGGCAGGCGACCGCCGAGGAGGGAGGCGAGCGCCTGGGGGTCGAGCAGGTCGGCTGCTAGCCCCGCGTCCGCGCCCACCCCGTTGTCCATCGCTCGACCCACGCCTTCCATCCTATCCACATGTTGCACAAGATGTGCATCGTGTGCACTTTCCGCTCGATCTCGCGGGCCCCGCCCGGAGGCTAGGGGGCTGTCGCCAGGGCTTCCGACCGCGGCGCCGAGCCCCACGCGGCCACCACGTCGGTTGCCACGGCGCGGAACAGGGAGCCCGTCGCCACCGTGCTGGTGGCGCCCTCCTCCGGCTTGTGCAGGGTGACCACCACGACGACGCGCGGGTCCTCCGCCGGCAGCATGCCGGCGACGCTCAGCGAGTACTCGCCGCGCACGTAGCGCCCCTGCTCGTTGTCGAAGACGTCGGCGGTGCCGGTCTTGGCCGCGATGCTCACGCCCGGGACCCGCGCGGCGCGCAGGCCGCTCGCCTCCGTGACGTGGTTGAGCAGGCCGCGCATCGTCGCCGCGACCTCGGGGGAGAGGACCCTGAACGGCGGCGGCGTCTCGGAGCCGTCGACCAGGACGGGATGGACGTAGAGGCCGTCGTTCGCGAACACGGAGTAGGCGACGGCGAGCTGCAGAGCGGTCGTGGAGTGGTTCTGTCCGATCGTGTTCGTCGCGTGGTCCTGCGGCACCCACCGGTACCAGGGGTTCAGGCTGCCCGAGCTAGTGAACGTGCCGCTGACGGGCAGGTCCTGACCGATGCCGAAGCGCATGAGCCAGTCGTGCAGCTCGGCCGGGGTGAAGCGCATGCCGAGGTTGATGACGCCGGAGTTGCTCGAGAAGGCGAGCACGTCCGCGACGTCGAGGACGGGGTCGTGGTTGACGACGTCGCGGAACGTCTGCTGCCCGACCCGCAGGTGCATGGGCGACTCGACGGTCTCGTCGGCGCGCAGGCGGCCCGACTCGAGGAGGCCGGCGACGACCAGTGGCTTGATCACCGAGCCGGGCTCGTAGACCTGCTGGAACGGGCGGTTGCGCAGCTGCTCGCTGCCCGCTCTGGTCCAGTCGTTGGCGTCGTAGGCCGGGTAGCTCGCTGCCGCCAGGATGCGCCCCGTGCCCGCCTCGAGCACGACCGCCGCCCCGCTCTCTGCCCCGTATGCCACAGCTGCCTCGCTCAGGTGTCGCTCGGCGGACGCCTGCACGGTCGAGTCGATCGTCAGGCGCACGTCGTGCCCGGCCGTCAGTACGGGGTCCAGCGTGTACTCGAGGCCCTCGAGCCCGAACTTCCCGTCCGGCTGGACCGCGCCCGTGAAGCCGACGAGCGGCGCGGCCACGCCGAGGGGGTAGCTGCGCGCCTCGACCGGGCCGGTCGCGAACGCCGCGCCGTCGGCGGCGAGGATCTCGCCGCGGACGACCGGCTCGGCGAGCGGCGCGGGGAAGCTCGCCGGCCGCAGCTGCTGGGCGCCGAACCCGACGAGGGCGGCGAGGAGGGGGACCGTCAGGCCGATGCGCACCAGCCAGACGCGCCGGAGGGCCAGCTCGGTAGGGTGCCCGCGGTCGACCGGCCGGACGGTCGGCTTGGCGGGCGCGCTCGAGGCGCGGGAGAAGGCGGAGTGGGTGGTCAGCGCCATAGCGTCCTCAGTTCCAGGCTGCCGGCCTCGAGCGTGGAGTCCGGGGCGGGCTCGGGGGCGACGACGGCCGCGACGCGGCCGTTGGGGAGCGGGACCATGCCTGCGGCAGTCGCCCACTCGGCGACGGCGCGCGGTCCCTCGACGGCGGCCGCGCGCACCTGGGCGCGGGCGACGCCGGCGAGCAGCGCCTCCTTGTCGGAGGACAGCGCGACCTGGCGCTGGAGCAGCGCCTGGTTGGTCACCCCGACGTAGGCGGCCGTGAGGAGGAGGACGAGGTAGAGGGGCAACGCCAGCCGGAACGGGCCGCCGCGGTCGGTGGCCGCGGCCTCGGTGCTGTGCACCGCCTCGGCGCGGGAGACAGCCTGCGGGCGAGCGACGTAATCGGTCACGCCGCCACCTTCTTGCCGGCGCGCAGCTTGGCGGCGCGCGCCCGCGGGTTGCGGGCCAGCTCCTCGTCGCCGGCGGTCAGGGGCTTCTTCGTGAGGGGCTCGAAGCGCGAGCTGTCGAGAAGGAAACGCTTGACGATGCGGTCCTCGAGCGAGTGGTACGCCAGCACGACGAGCCGTCCGCCGGTGACGAGCAGGCGGGAGGCCCCCTCGAGGCCCTCGCGCAGCGCCCCGAGCTCGTCGTTGACGTGGATGCGGAGGGCCTGGAACGTGCGCCGCGCCGGGTGCTCCCGCCGGGGCCCCGGCGGGTAGGCGCCCGCGATGACCTCGGCCAGCTGCTTGGTGGTCTCGAGGCGGGAGGACTCGCGCGCCTCGACGATGCGCCGGGCGATGCGCCGGCTGTGGCGCTCCTCCCCGTACCGGAAGATGATCGCCGCCAGCTCCTCCAGGGGGTAGTCGTTGACGACGTCTGCCGCGCTCTCTCCCTCGCCCTGCATCCGCATGTCCAGGGGTCCGTCGCCTCGGAACGCGAAGCCGCGCTCCTCCTCGTCGATCTGCATGGAGGAGACGCCGAGGTCCATCAGGACCCCGTCGGCCTCCCGCACGCCCGCCGCGGAGGCGAGCCCCTCGATCTCCCGGAAGTTGCCGGCGGCGAAGCGCAGCCTGTCCGACGCCAGGGCGGCGGCCCACTCCGGGTCCGCGGCGATGGCCGCGGCGACGTGGGGGTCCTGGTCGATCGCGAGCACGTTGCCGCCCGCCGCGAGGACGCCCCGAGCGTGCCCGCCCGCGCCGAACGTGCAGTCGACGTACCAGCGGCCCTGGTTCACGGCGAGGTGGTCGAGGACCTCGACCGGCATGACCGCGACGTGGCGCTCGGCCACGCCGCTCATCCGATCAGCTCCCTCAGGAGCTCGGGGGCGGGAGGCGACTCTTGGACGGCTTCGAGGTTCGCGAGCCAGCGTTGTTCGTTCCATATCTCCAGCCGGTTGGGGGCGCCGACGAACATGACGTTCCCCT
>JBIQIQ010000256.1:0-1672 GCA_044507975.1 Deinococcaceae bacterium | reverse complement strand
AGGCCCACGGGCGCCGCCCACGTCTCCTCGATGGCCTCGACCTCGGCGTGCGACGGACCGTTGCGCAGCCGCACGAGGAGCAGGTCGATGTCGTCGCGCCAACCCTCGACGACGACCTCCACCCTGCCGTCGTCGAGGTTCTCCACGTGTCCGGCGAGGTCGAGCGTCTGGGCCTGCACCCTGGTGAAGGCACGAAACCCCACGCCCTGGACCTTGCCGCTGATCAGGGCCGTCAACCGCACCCGCCCGTCGCCGCTCACGTTGCCCGCTCCGAGACCATGCATGGACCGACATGCTATCCGGCGCTCCGCATGAAGGCGATGGCCCCTGAGGACCGGCCCTCTCATCCGCCCGTGGTAGATTTGCATGTCATGAGAAGCGCGTAGGGAACGACGTTCTCGCCGCTCTCCCCATCCCCGCCTCCCTCCCGGTGAGGGCTCCGCCGGCAAAGCAAAGGAACCCACCTGGCAGCGATGTCACGCCGAAGAGCATCGATCACCGCCATCGCCGTCGTGGGGGTCCTGGCATCGCTCGCTTTCCTGCCGGCGGTCCCGCCCGTCCGCGAGTACATCGTCTCCCGGGTGGTCGCCGCGCTCGAGGGCTCTGGCGTGCGGGTCTCCTACTCCGGCACCGCGGGCAACGCCTGGCGCGGCGTGACCCTGCTCGAGGCCGAGGTCGAAGGACCAGGCATTGACCTCGAGGTGGACCGCCTGCGCGTCGGCTACTTCCTGCCGTCGCTCCTGGGCGGCGAGCTGCCGCTCGACGTCTCGGTCGTGGGCGCCCGCGGCGACGTCGACCTCGCCGAGATCCTGGGTGACGCCGGCCCCGCCGGGGCGCCGGGAGCGGGCGGCGGCCCGTCGCTACGGCTGCGGCGGCTCGACCTGCGCGACGTCGAGGTCGACGTGGCGCAACTCCCCTTCACGCTGCCGAACGCCTCGATCTCCGAGCTCCAGGTCCGCCAAGACGGCACGGCCTTCGACGTCGCGGGCACCGTCACGACCGGCGACGGGTCCGCTCGCCTGGCAGGGCGCTTCGAGACGCTCACCGGCGCCTTCGACGGTCGCGTCGAGCGTGCCGACGCCGCCATCGCCCGCCACTGGTGGGACGGCGTGAACGCTGGCGAGCTCAGCGGGCCCGTCAGGGTGCGGGGCGGGGCCATCGAGGGGGAGTTCGAGGTCGAGGGCGTGGCGATCGACGACATCGGCCTGGTCGCGACCGGCGTGGGCGGCACCGTCCGGCTCGACTATCCGGTCATCACGGCCGACGTCGTGGGCCAGGCGCTGGGAGGCGCGGTACAGGCCACCGGCGTCGTCAACGTCGAGGCGCGGCGGTGGGAGGCCGACGCCACGGGCAGCGTGGGGCTGGTCGAGGCGGCGTCATGGCTGCTGCGTTCCCAGTACCCGGACGGGCCCCCCGTCGATCTGAGCGGCGGCGCCGACGTCACCCTCTCCCTCCGCGGTTGGGACTACGTCGCGCTGGAGGGCACCGCGACCGGCTCCGGGTCCGTCGAGGGCGTGCCGCTCGACGACCTCAGCGCGACCTTCAGGCTCCCCCGGGACGGCAGTGTCCGCGCCGAGGGGTCGGCCGCGCTGGGCGGAGGCCCGGTGCGGTTCGACGTGGGCCCCGGCGAGCGAGGCGAGCGGCTGGTCCACGACGCGCAGAGGGTCGACCT
>JBIQIQ010000070.1:0-12125 GCA_044507975.1 Deinococcaceae bacterium | reverse complement strand
CCTCAGTCGCGACCGTAGTCGGCGTCCTCGTCCGGGTGAGCGCTCGCGTCTTGCGCGGCGAGGGCGACGGCCTCCTCCTGGGCGGCGGCGAGCGCCGCGGCTTCCTGACGGGCGGCGGCCCTGACGTCGGCCGCCAGGTCCTCGTCGTACTCCTCGACGCGGTCGCGGAACAGCGCGGCGCGCGCCAGCAGCATCATCGACACCGGCAGCGTCAGGAACACGAAGAAGAGCAGCAGGACCTCGTGCACCACGACCCTGGTGCCCAGCACGGAGAAGGTGACCATCGAGGCCACGCTCAGGCATGCCAGCGCCAGGCTGGTCGAGAGCGTGGGCGGGTGCACCCGGTCGTAGAACGTGCGCAGCCTCATGAGGCCCAGGGTGCCGCTCACGGCCACGAACGCCCCGGCGAGGGCGAGCGCGCCCACGATCAGGGCGGCCAGCGGGGGGAGGTCGGGCGCGAGGTTCATGGCGCCCTCCAGCTCGCGTTCACTCGATCACCTCGCCGCGCATGAGGAACTTCGCGAGCGCCGAGGTGCTGGCGAAGCTCGTGAGGGCGATGATCAGCGCCGCCTCGAAGTAGATCTGCGTGCCGGTGCGGACGCCGAGCAGCAGGATCGACAGCAGGGCGTTCATGTAGAGGGCGTCGAGGGCCAGGACGCGGTCCTGGGCGCGGGGCCCGCGGATCAGCCGGTAGAGGCAGAACAGCAGCGCGAGGACGAGCATGACCTGCGCCGCCAGCAGCGCCCAGCCCAGCGTCTCCCGGCTCATCCGAAGATCTCCAACAGGCGCCGCTCGTAGCGGCCCTTGATGGCCTGCATCCAGTACTCGGGCTCCCTGAGGTCGAGCACGTGGATCGTCAGGACCCCGCTCGTGCGGTCGTACGCCGCCCAGAAGGTGCCCGGGGTCGAGGTGACGATCGTCGCGAGGGCGGCGAGGCCGTAGCGGTTACGGAGCTCCAGGGGGATGTTGAGGAAGCCCGAGGTGGGCCGGCTGCGGAAGTTGAGGACGATCGCGATCATCCTGACGTTCGAGACGAAGATGTCCCAGAGCACGACACCGGTGAGCTGCAGGACGACCAGCGGCCTGCGGATGATCGGGGGCTCCGGGTCGAGGCGCAGCATTATGCGCGACAGGGTGGCGCCCAGGACCAGGCCGAGGACGATGTCGTACGGCTCGAGCGACTGGTTCATCACGAGCCACATCACGCTCAGCGCCAGCCCCAGCAGGGGGTAGGGGAAGACCCGGCGGAGGAACCTCATGGCGCCCCCTCCAGCACGTTCCGCGCGTACTCGATCGGGTTGGCGAGGTAGGCGCTGGTGGCGTCGAGGAAGGTCATCACCGGGGCGGCGAACACGATCAGGGCGACGCAGAGCGCGAGCAGGAGGCCGATGGGGAGGGCCTCGAGCGAGCGCACCTCGGCGACGTTCTCCTCGCCGGGGCGCCAGAAGGCGTCGATGCCCTTGCGCATCAGGGCGATGAGCGTCGCCAGGCCGGAGAAGATCACGGCGGCGGAGAACACCCACCCCACCGCCGGGACGAGTCGGTCGACGGCGAACACGCCCTGCACGATCGCGAACTTGGCGACGAAGCCGGAGAGCGGTGGCAGCCCGGCCAGGACGAGGGCGCAGACCACGAACGCCCCGCCCAGCATCGCGGTGCCGGCCGGGATGGCGATGCCCACCTCGTAGCCCTCGAAGTCGGTCTTGAGGCTCGTCTCGTAGTCGTCGCCGAAGACGGGCTCGACCACGGCGGCCCCCTGCGACGGCTCGGCGGGGCGCAGGCGCGCGACCAGCTCGGCGACGAGGAACATGGCGCCGGTGGCCAGCGTCGAACCGATCATGTAGTAGAGCGCCCCGCTGATCACCCGCTGGTCACCGGTGCCGATCGCCGCCACCAGGGTGCCGGCCGTGACCAGCGTCGCGTAGGCGGCGATGCGCGGGAGCTGCGCGGAGGCGAGGAGGCCAGCCGAGCCGTAGAGCACCGTGGCGACGCCGCCCACGAGGAGCCAGGGGCCGAGGAACTCGACGAGGCCGGCCTCCGGGAAGCCGGCGGCGAGCGCCGTCATGCGTAGGAGCACGTAGGCCCCGACCTTGGTCATGATCACGAAGATCGCCGACACCGGCGGCGTCGCGACCGGGTAGGCGACGGGCAGCCAGAACGACAGCGGCCACGAGCCGGCCTTGGTGAGGAACGCGATGCTGAGGATGCCGAGCCCCGCCCGGAAGACGGTGGCGCCCTCCGGCGGCAGGTCCGCCGCGATCCGCATGATGTCGACCATGTTCAGGGTGCCCGTGACCGAGTAGATCAGGCCGACGCCGAAGAGGAACAGCGTCGACGCCCCGAGGTTGACTGCGATGTACTGCAGCCCCGCCTTCACCCTCTCGCGGCCGGAGCCGTGAAGCAGCAGGCCGTACGACCCGGCGAGGAGCACCTCGAAGAAGACGTAGAGGTTGAAGAGGTCGCCGGTCAGGAAGGCCCCGTTGAGGCCCATCACGAGCAGCAGGAAGAGGCTGTGGAAACGCGGCCCGATGATCGCCCAGCCCGACATCGCGAAGAGGAACGAGGCGAGGGCGAGGACGCTCGTGACCATCAGCATCAGCGCCGCCAAGCGGTCGACGACCAGCACGATGCCGTAGGGCGCGGCCCACTGCCCCAGCTCGTAGACGATCACCCCGTCGGCCTCGCCGGCCACGGCGTTCAGGAGGGCGAACGAGGCCAGGAGGAGGGCGCCCATCGTCGCGGCCCCGAGACCGGCCTTGAAGACGCGGCGCCGCTCCTCGAGCAGCAGCATCAGCGCGGCCACCGCCAGCGGCAGCACGATCGGCAGCACCGGCAGGTGCGGCGTCAGGTCGACGAGCTGGCTCGTGATCGGGCCGCCGAGCCTGTTCGTACCCATGTCGAGCATCACGAAGGCTCCTCCCCGTCGACGTGGTCGGTGCCGGTGAGGCCCCGCGAGGTGAGGAGAACGACGAGGTACAGCGCCGTCATGGAGAAGCTGATGACGATCGAGGTCAGGACGAGCGCCTGCGGGAGGGGGTCCGTGTACTCGGAGGCTCCGGGGGAGACCACCGACTCGAGGACCGGCGCCGCGCCCAGCCTGAGCCCGCCCATCGACAGCAGGAACGCGTTCACCGCGTAGGTGAGGAGCGCCAGGCCGAGGATGACCTGGAAGGTGCGGGGGCGGAGGATGAGCCACACCCCGGAGGCGGCGACGGCCCCGATGCCGATGGCGGTGACGGCCTCCATCACTCGACCTCGACCTCGTCCCTCTGCATCTGGCGCGGCATCCGCACCGACTGGTGAGCGAGAGCGATGAGCATCAGCACCGTCGCGCCGACGACGAGCACGAAGACCCCCAGGTCGAACAGCATCGCGGAGGATATCGGCACGCGGCCGATGACCGGCACCTCGGCGTACTCGTAGTACGACTTCAGCAGAGGCTGGCCGAAGAGCCAGGCGCCCGCCCCCGTCAGCACCGCCAGCAGCAGGCCGGCTCCGATCCAGCGCACGGGCAGGACGCGCAGGCGCTCCTCGACCCAGCGGGCCCCGCGCGCCATGTACTGGAGGATGAAGGCGATCGCCATCGTCACCCCGGCGGCGAAACCGCCGCCCGGCTCGTCGTGGCCGCGCATGAACAGGTAGATGGCGAAGAGGGCGAGCACCGGGAACATCAGGTGCATCGCAGTGCGGGCGACGTAGAGGAAGTCGGTGGCCGTGTCGCCGACCTGGCGGTTCTCGGCGGCCTCGTCGTAGCGCGCCTGACGCAGCTGCTGCCTCGTCCCGCCGACGAGCTCGCGCGGCGGCCGGAAGCGGCGGAGCAGGGCGAACACCGTCAGGCCGACGACGCCGAGCACGGTGATCTCGCCGAGCGTGTCGAAGGCGCGCATGTCGACGAGCAGGACGTTGACGACGTTGCGGCCGCCGGCTCCGGGGTAGGAGTTCTCGACGAAGTACGTCCTCAGCGAGTCGAGCCTCAGCCGGTTGGCGGGGTCCATCGTCATGCCCGCGAACGCGATCGCGGCCACGCCGGCGCCGGCCGCCGCGGCGATGATCAGGTCGCGGACGCGCCTGGCGTTGGCGCGCACGATCTCGCCGCGCCGACGCTCCTTGGCCGGCACGGGCCGGGGCAGCCAGCGCAGGCCGAGCAGCAGGAGCACGGTCGTGACGACCTCGACGAGCAGCAGCGTCAACGCCAGGTCCGGCGCCGAGAGCCAGACGAAGGCGAGCACCATCGACAAGCCCGTGCCGGACAGGGTGATGAGGGCGGCGAAGCGGTGGAACTTCGCGAGGTAACCGGTGAGCAGCGCGCACAGGCCGCCGATGACCCAGATGGCCACGTAGCTCGGCTCGAGCAGGTCGGTCCGGGCGGGCCCGACCTGCAGCTGCCAGCCCGCGCCCTGCGCGGCCCGCAGGGCGTACGGCGAGAGGCCGGCGCCCACCGCCAAGAGGGTGAGGAGCAGCATCTGCGGCTGCAGGCGCGCCGTGGCGAAGTAGCGCAGGGTGGCGCCGGCGCCGCGCACGAGGCCGACGAGGGCGAGGTCGAAGAGCCGCCGCGCCCGCAGGCGGCCGGCCCAGGGCGGCCCCTCGTCCGGGCTGTCGGCGAGGTAGCGACGGAACAGCACGTAGACGACGACGCCGCCGATCAGCGCGACGAAGCTGAGCAGCAGCGCGGGCGTGAGCCCGTGCCACAGGGCCAGCGAGTAGGAGGGCGTCGCTCCTCCGAGGACGCTGCGCACGGCGGAGTCGAGCAACGACCCGACGGTCCTCGCGGGGATCAGGCCGACGGCCAGCACGATGATGACCAGCAGCTCGATCGGCAGCCGCATCCAGGCGACCGGCTCGTGCGGCTTCTTGGGAAGGTCGGTCGCCGGAGGCCCGAAGAACACCTGGTGGATGAAACGGACAGAGTAGACGACGCTGAAGGCGCTGCCGAGCGTGGCCAGCACGGGCAGGATGCGGTCGAGGAAAGTGCCGCTGTGGACGGCCAGGGCCTCGGTGAGGAACATCTCCTTGGAGATGAAGCCGTTGGCGAGCGGCACTCCGGCCATCGCGGCGGTGGCGATGATCGCCAGGGTGCCCGTGATCGGCATGGCCCTGAACAGGCCCGAGAGCTTCCTGATGTCGCGCGTGCCGGTCTCGTGGTCGATGATGCCGGCGGCCATGAACAATCCGGCCTTGAAGGTGGCGTGGTTGAGCACGTGGAAGACCGCAGCCACCAGCGCCGCCGGGGTGGCGAGCCCCAGCAGCAGCGTGATGAGGCCGAGGTGGCTGATCGTCGAGTAGGCGAGGATGCCCTTGAGGTCGTTCTGGAAGATCGCCACGAAGCCGCCGAGGAGGAACGTGACGAGCCCGGCGGCGCTGACGGCGAAGTACCAGGCCTCCGACGGGGCGAAGACGGGCCACAGGCGGATCAGGATGAAGATGCCCGCCTTGACCATCGTCGCGGAGTGCAGGTAGGCCGACACCGGCGTCGGCGCGGCCATCGCGTGCGGAAGCCAGAAGTGGAACGGGAACTGCGCGCTCTTCGAGAAGGCGCCCACGAGCACCAGCACGAGGGCGACGATGAAGCGGTCGTCGGCGCGGACCTGCGCGCCGGCTGCGAGGACGGCGTCGATGTCGAAGCTGCCGGCGATGGCGCCGATCACGATCACGCCGAGGAGCAGGCAGAAGCCGCCCAGCGACGTCACGATCAGCGCCATGCGCGCCCCGTCGCGCGCGTTGGCGTTGTGGTACCAGTAGCCGATCAGCAGGAACGAGAACAGGCTCGTCAGCTCCCAGCCGAACACGGCCTGGATCAGGTTGCCGGACACGACGAGCAGGAGCATCGAGCCCATGAACGCCTGCAGCAGGCCGAAGAACCGGGGGACCGGGTCGTCCGGCGACATGTAGTAGCGCGCGTACAGGACGATGAGCGTGCCTATGCCGGTGATCAGCAGCGCGAAGAGCCAGCTGACGCCGTCGAGGCGCAGCGACAGGTCGAGCCCGAGGTTCGGGAGCCAAGGGATGGCGTGCTTGAGCACCTGACCGTCGGTGACCCTCGGGTAGAGCGCCAGCACGATCGCGAGTCCAGCGAGCGACACGACGCCGGCCAAGGTGGCCGCGGCCGTGCGCGCCCGCGTGGGCAGGCTCGAGGATAGAGCGCTGCCGAGGAAAGGCAAGACCGTGAGTGCTGTTAGTAAGGCTGCGTCTAAGGTCATCGGTCGGGGGCGCGCGCCTACGGCGGCGCGATAGCCATCTTAGCGGCTCGAGCCCGGGTTCCTGCGCAGCCCCGTGATAGCGTTCGCCCCATGACCGTGGACGCGGCCGAAGCCGCGCGCCGCCTCCTCGAGGGGGCCGTGGCAGAGAGGGTGACGCCCGGCGCGGTCCTCCACGCCGCAGCGCAGGACGGCCGCTCGATCCGGGCGGTGGCGGGGCGTCTGTCGTACGACGAGGCCTCCGCCCCCGTCGAGCCCAGCACCGTCTACGACCTCGCCTCGCTCACGAAGGTCGTCGGGTGCCTGCCGCTCCTGCTGCGGCTGCTCGCCGAGGGCGAGCTGACGCTCGACGACAAGGTCTCGCGCTTCTTCTCCAACGCGGGCTGGTTCCAGGACCGCTCGCTGGGCGACGTCACCCTCGAGGAGCTGGCCCTACACAACTCCGGACTGCCGGGCTGGCGGCCTCTGTTCGCGACGGTCAGCCAGCGGCGCACCGCGGTGGCCAACGTGCTCCAGACCACGCTCGACGGGGAGCCGGGCCGGTTCGTCTATAGCGATCTCGGCCTGATCGTCCTGGGCGCGGTCGTCGAGCGGGTGATGTCCGAGCGGCTCGACTCGGCGTTCCGCCGCCACGTCGCCGAGCCGCTGGGTATGAGCTCCGTGCGCTACGCGCCGCTGCCCGAGGGGACCAGCGTCGCCCCCACCGAGGACGACGGCTGGCGTGGAGGCGTGGTCACGGGCGAGGTGCACGACGAGAACGCGTGGGTGATGGACGGGGTCTCCGCTCACGCGGGGCTCTTCGGCGAGGCTGCCGACCTGAGCCGCTACGCGGCCGCCTGGCTGAGCCTCGAGGCGCCCTTCGCCCCCTCGCGCTGGCTGGCCGAGGCCGTCCGTGACCGCTCCGGCGGCGTGGGGCCGGCCCGCGGTCTCCTCTGGCGCCTGAACGACGAGCAGGACTGGCCGCTGGGCCAAGGCGTGTCGCCGAGCGCCTACGGGCACACCGGTTTCACGGGCACCAGCGTCGTTATCGATCCCGAGGCCGGCTGGACCTGCGTGCTGCTGACCAACCGCGTGCACCCGCGCCGCGGCGACGCAGGCGGCATCGCGCGGCTGCGACGGTCCGTGCACGAGCTGGTCGCCAGCGCTCTCGGCGGCTGAGGGTGGACACGACGTCAGGTGCTCTCGCGGCCGAGGCCGCCGGTCGCGCGCCGGCTCGCGACCTCGCTCCCGCGGTCGTGGTCGGCCTCATGTCCGGCACGTCGGGCGACGGCATCGACACCGTCACCGTGAGGCTGGCGCGCTCGGCCGGACGCCTCGAGTGGGAGGTGCTCGGCAGGGCCGCGCACCCCTACCCGGACGACGTGCGGCGCGACCTGCGGCGCGCGATGGACCCGGCGCGGTCCGACGTCCTGCTCATCACGCAGCTGCACCAGCGCATCGGGCAGGAGTACGCGGCCGCGGTGGCGGCGGCGCAGGCGGCGCATCCGGTCGACCTGGTCGGCCTCTCGGGGCAGACCGTCTACCACGTGCCGCGGGTCGAGCCGGAGCGAGGCTGGGAGGTGGTGAGCACCTTGCAGCTCGGCGAGGCCGCGGTCGTGACGGAGCGCTGCCGCGTCGTGACCGTCTCCGACTTCCGGCAGTCGGACCTGGCCTCCGGCGGCCAGGGCGCGCCGCTCGTGTCCTTCTCCGACCATCTCCTCTACTCCCGGCCCGGTGCCGAGCGCTTGGTGCTCAACGTCGGAGGCATCGCCAACGTCACCTACCTGCCGGCCTCTGGCTCGCCCGACGGGGTGAGGGCGTTCGACACGGGCCCCGGCAACTGCCTGATGGACGAGGCGGCGCAGGCGTACCTCGGCGCCGAGCGCGACGAGGGGGGCGCGGCCGCCGCCGCGGGAGTGGTGGACGCCGAGGCGCTGGCGCGCCTGCTGGCTGAGCCTTACTTCGGCCTGGCTCCTCCCAAGACGACCGGTCGCGAGCACTTCGACCTCGCTGCGGCCATCGCCCGCGGGTGGCCGGAGGGGCCTCCCAGCCGCCCCGAGGACCTGCTGGCCACGCTATGCGAGCTGACGGCCGTCTCGGTCGCGGACGCCGTCCGACGCTTCCTGCCGGTGGGCGATGAGGTCGAGGTGCTCGTCGCCGGTGGCGGCGCGCGCAACCCCGAGCTCGTACGCCGCCTGCGGGCGGCGCTGGGTGGGAGCGTGCGCACGTTCGCCGAGGTCGGGTTCGACGACAAGGACCGGGAGACCCTGGCCATGGCGGTGATGGCCTTCATGGCGGTGCACGGCGAGCCGAACGTGCTGCCTTCTGCCACCGGAGCGCGGCGTCCTGTCGTGGCCGGCAAGGTCGCCAGGCCGGCCGGTCTGGCCTGGCGCTTCGGGCTCGAGTAAGCGCCTCGCGCCTAGAGGCGCCCGACCGGTGCCAAGTTTCATCCGGCCGCGGCGACGCCTCGGCGGTACGGTTGAGCCGTCATGAAGCTGCTGTGCGCGGCCGACCTCCACCTCGGCAGGCAGGCCAGCCGCCTCCCGCCGCACCTGGACGACCTCGCGCCCGACCTCACGCCGGCGCGGGCGTGGCGCCAGCTGGTCGAGCTGGCCGTGCAGGAGGGCGTCACGGCGGTCCTACTCGCCGGTGACGTCGTGGAGGACGAGTTCGACTACTTCGAGGCCTACGGCGACCTCCGGCGCGGCGCGCAGGACCTGGCCGCGGCCGGCATCGCCCTGGTGGCGGTCGCTGGCAACCACGACGTCGGGGTGCTCCCGCGGCTCGCCAGCTCCGTGTCCGGCGTGGAGCTGCTAGGCGAGGGCGGCGCCTGGGGCCACCTCGCCCTGGAGGCCGGTGGAAGCGCCGTGAACGTCGTGGGCTGGTCGTGGCCGGCGGCGCAGGTGAAGGAGTCGCCGCTCGTCGGGCTCGAAGCGCTGCTCTCCAGCATCCGGCCCGCGCCGACGATCGGCCTCCTCCACTGCGATCTCGACCAGTCCGGCAGCGTCTACGCGCCCGTCCGGCGGTCCGAGCTGGCGGCCGCGCAGGTCGACGCGTGGCTGCTCGGTCACGTCCACAAGCCGACGTTCGCGGTCCATGCGCCGGGCCGGTGGCTGGGCTACCTCGGGTCCACCTTCGGGGCGGACCCTGGCGAGGAGGGCTCGCGCGGCGCCTGGCAGGTGTCGGTCGGTGATGAGGGCCTGGAGTGCCGACACGTCGCGCTCTCGCCGCTGCTGTTCGACAGCGTGGAGGTCGACGTCACGGGCCTGGGCGTTCCCTCCGAGGTGTCTGGCCTCGTGACCGACGCGCTGGCCGAGCACGCTGCCGGCCTGGCCGACCGGGGGCTAGGCCGCCCGCTGGCCGTCGGGGTCCGGCTGCGGTTCGTCGGCTCCTCCGATCAGCGCGCGGCGGTCGAGGCCCACCTGGGCAAGGAGGACCCCACGGGCATCGAGGGCTCCTGGGGCGGCAGCCGGTACTTCGTCCACAGCGTCTCGTACGAGGTCTACCCGAGTCTGGACGTCGCGGCGGTCGCGCGGTCGGAGGGCCCGCGGGCGCTCCTCGCGCGCCGCCTGCTCCTGCTAGACGGCCCGCCCAGCGAGGAGCGAAGCGGCCTCATCGAGAGGGCCAGGACCGCCGCGCTCGCGGCCGCCGGCCACGCCTCCTACAGGGGGCTCGAGCCGCCCGAGCTCTCCGACGACGTCGTCGCCGACACGCTGCGCCGCGCCGCCACCCTGCTGCTGGCGGAGATGTCCTCGTGAGGATCGAGTCCATCGAGGTCCGCACGCTCGACGGCCTCAACGGACCGCTGACAGCGGAGCGCTTCGGCCCCGGGGTCAACGTCGTGCTCGGTCCCAACGCGTCCGGCAAGTCCAGCCTGGTGCGAGCCCTCAGGGCGGTCCTCTACCCGGAGGCCGTGCCGGGGCTGGTGGACGTGAGGCTCACGCTCGTCGCGCCAGGCGGCGCGAGGTTCCTGGCCCATCGCCTCGGCGGCTCGGTCACGTGGCGTTCGGAGGGCAGGGAGACCGGCCCCCCGCGCCTGCCGCCTCTCGACGTCGTGGGAGCCTACCTCCTCGACCTCGAGCACCTCGTGGCCCCCGGCGACCCGGGTGGCGGGCCCTCCGCGGTCGACGGCCATATCGCCCGGCGGCTCGAGCTCGAGCTCACGGGCGGCGTCGACCTGGAGGGCCTGCGCTCGCAGGTGCCTGGCCCTGGGTCGGCGGGGCGGAACGAGGCCGGGGCGCTCCGCCGGGCGGAGCAGGAGCTCGAGAAGGTCAGGCGCGACCGCCTGAGGCTGCACGAGCGCGAGCTGAGGCTCGGCGCCGACGAGGCGGAGCTGAAGGAGTTGAGGCGCGTAGCGGGCCGCGGAGCCCTGGTCGGGCCGGCGCGCGAGCTGGCCGACGCCCTCGACGCGGAGGCGGCGGCGGAGGGATCTCTGCGCGCTCTCCCGCGCGAGCTGGAAGGCTACCAGCCGACCTACGTCGCCACCCTACAGGACCTCAGGTCCGACCTCGAGGACGCGCTCGACGGCGCCGGCACCGCCCGTGGCCAGCTCGAGGAGGCTCGGAAGGTCGCCAGCGAAGGTCGCCTCCCGCCAGAGCTCACGCGCGAGGTGGCGCGCGAGCACCTCGGGCTGGCCGAGGACCTGTGCCGGCTGGAGGACGAGGCGAGGACGGTCGCCGCCGACGTCGCGGCCGCCGAGGCGTCCGCTGCCGAGTCGTGGCGGCTGATGGGCGGCGCGCCGGGCCACGCAGGGGCGCAGGGCGCGGACAGGGCGGTGATAGACGAGGCCGCTCAGGCCGCGTTCCGCCTGCACGAAGCCGAGCTCAACCGTGCGAGCCTGTCGCGCCGCCTCGGCGAGCTCGGCGTCTCGCGCGCCGCAGCAGGCGAGGCGGCGTCGGGGGAGGAGCGAGCCGCGGCCCTGCGCCGCGCGGCCGACGAGCTGACCCGGTGCCTGGAGCTGCCGGCGCCCACGCCGCGCCTGCCGCGTTGGGCGTGGGCCATCGCCCTGCTCGTGGCCGCTCTCGCAGCGGCCGCGGCGCCGCTCTCGCCCCCGCCCTGGCCGTTCGCGCTGGCGGCGGCCTCGTTCGCCTGGCTGCTGGCGGCGTACGCGTTCATGCGGCGCGACCTCGTCCGCGAGCGCGCCACCGTCCAAGGCTCACTGCTCCGCGCGCTCGAGCGCGCCGGCGTCGAGGCTCCGTCCGACATGTCCTCCGCCCCCGTCGCCGCCTGTCTGGCCGAGGTCGTCGAGCTGCTGTCGGCCGAGGCGCGGCGCCGAGAGGAGCGCGAGGAGCAGGACCGGCTCGCCGCGCAGATAGGCGCCGCCCTGGCCGAAGCGGAGGCCAAGCGGGTCGCGGCAGCGGATCACCTGGCCGAGCTGCGGTCGCGCCACGGGTTCGTTGCCCCAGGAGACGCCGGCTTCGTCCAGTGGCTCGCGTTGGCTCGCGAGCACGCTCTCGCCCGCGTCAGGCTGCGGGAGCTGGCGGCGAGGAAGGAGGAGCTTCTGCGGGAGTCTCGCGAGCTGCGCGCGCGCCTCCACCACTTCCTCGTCGAGGTCGGCGACCGCCACGCCGATGGCGAGCCGGCCACGGTGCTGCGCGAGCGTTGCCGGCGGCTCGTCGACTCGGTCGCGGAGCGCGACGACGCGGTCGAGCGCGCCGCCGTGCTCGAGCGGCAGGTCGACAAGGCCGTGCGGGCGGCGGCCACGGCGGCGGGCCGGATCTCGTCACTCGCTGCCAGGGTCGGCCGCCTGGCGGCGCTCGAGGGCCCGGAGGCGGCGTCGAGAGCCGATGACGCCGTCGAGCGCTGGACGCCGCAGCGTCTCGACGACCTGACCCGCCATGTCCAAGGGCTGGAGCGGCTCGCCCCGTCGTGGGACGAGGCCCGCAAGCAGCTGCTCGCTGCCAGGGCGCGCATCGCGCTGGGGCGCAGGGCCGTCGCCGGCGACCCGGAGCT
>JBIQIQ010000069.1:0-12141 GCA_044507975.1 Deinococcaceae bacterium | reverse complement strand
AGGAGCTCGGTGAAGCGCTCGTGCGTGAGGAAGTGGTAGTTCTCCCCGTCGACCTCGCCCGGGCGCTGCTGCCGCGTGGTGGCCGAGACCGAGTAGTACATCTCGTCGATCTGCGGTAGGGCCACGCGGCGGATCGAGTCCTTGCCGACTCCCGACGCCCCGGTCATCACGAACAGGATGCCGCGCTTGCGCCTGCCCGGCACCGCAGCCGCTCTGCGGTCGGGACCGCTGCGGCGCTCGACGCCGCTCTCGGCGACGGGCTGGTTCCCTTCGATGTCCTCTGGCGTCACGTCGTGGACTTGGTTCCTCCGCTGGGCGCTGCCCCCCGCAGTCGCTCGGCCGCGCTGCCGCCGCCGGCCGGCCGACTCTATCATGGTGCGCTCGGCGTCCGGCGACCGAGCGGAGGTGCCGCGAGACGGGTGCTACGATCCGGTCCCGGGAAGGTGGTCTGGCAATGGACCGGAAGTACATCTTCATAACCGGGGGGGTGGTCTCGAGCCTGGGCAAGGGCATCGCCACCTCGAGCATCGGGGCCCTCCTGCGGGCGAGGGGGTACTCGGTCACCGCCGTGAAGATCGACCCCTACATCAACGTCGACGCCGGGACGATGCGCCCCTACGAGCACGGCGAGGTGTTCGTCACCGACGACGGCGCCGAGACCGACCTCGACATCGGCACCTACGAGCGCTTCCTCGACGTCGACCTGGGCCGCGGCAACAACGTCACCACCGGCCAGGTCTACCTGAGCGTCATCGAGAAGGAGCGCCGCGGCGCCTACCTCTCGCACACGGTGCAGGTCATCCCCCACGTCACCGACGAGATCAAGTCGCGCATCCTCGCCGCGGGCGAGGCCGCCGACGCCGAGGTGGTGCTCGTCGAGGTCGGCGGCACCGTCGGTGACATCGAGTCGCTGCCGTTCCTCGAGGCGATCAGGCAGTTCCGCTTCGACGCCGGCCGCGAGAACACTCTCTACATCCATGTGACGCTGGTGCCGTTCCTCGGCACGAGCGAGGAGTTCAAGACCAAGCCGACCCAGCACTCGGTCGCGACGCTGCGCGGCGTCGGCATCCAGCCGGACGCCCTCGTGCTGCGCTCCCAGGCCGAGGTGCCGCTCGAGCAGCGCCAGAAGATCGCCCTGTTCGCGAACGTGGAGCCGGGCGCGGTGTTCAACTCCTTCGACGCCGACCACGTCTACGCCGTTCCCGAGATGCTCGAGCAGCAGGGCGTCGGCCGCTACGTGGAGAGGATGCTCCACCTCGAGCACGTCACCCCCGAGCTGCGCGTCTGGCAGGAGGCCGTGCGCGTGCTCAAGAGGCCCGAGCGCACGGTCGACATCGCCGTGGTCGGCAAGTACGTGGCCATGCCGGACGCCTACCTCAGCCTCCTCGAGGCCCTCAAGCACGCCGGCATCGCCAACCGCGCCGCCGTGAACGTCGAGTGGGTCGACGCCGAGCGCCTCATGACCGCCGACCCGCCGTCGCTGGACGGCTACGCGGGCATCCTCGTGCCCGGCGGGTTCGGGGTGCGCGGCATCGAGGGCAAGGTCGAGGCAGCGAGGATGGCGCGCGAGCGCGGGGTGCCCTACCTGGGCATCTGCCTCGGCATGCAGGTGGCCGTCATCGAGTACGCGCGCCACGTCGCGGGCCTCGAGGGCGCGAACTCCTCCGAGTTCGACCCGTACACGCCCCACCCCGTCATCGGGCTCATGCCCGAGCAGCTCGAGGTGGAGGGCATGGGCGGCACCATGCGCCTCGGCTCCTGGCCCATGCGCGTGCTGCCGGGCTCGCTGCTCGAGCGCCTGTACCGGCTGCCGTCCGGACAGGGCGGCACCGTCCACGAGCGCCACCGCCACCGCTACGAGGTCAACCCCGAGTACGTCGAGCGGCTCAAGGCCGCCGGGCTCGTCGTCGCCGGCGTCACGCCGGGCATGGCGGGGCGGGGCGAGGGGCTCGTCGAGGCGATCGAGCTCGAGGACCACCCGTTCTTCGTCGGGGTCCAGAGCCACCCCGAGTTCAAGTCGCGCCTGATGCGGCCCTCCCCGCCGTTCACCGGCTTCATCGAGGCCGCGGTCCGGCACGCGGCCAAGGAAGCCGCCGCCGCCCTGTGACGGTAAGGCAGGTCCAGGACCGTCCGCTCGTCATCGGCGTCGCCGGCGGCACCGGCAGCGGGAAGTCGACCGTCGCCGCCGCCATGGCCGACGCCGCGCCGGGCGACGTGCTGGTGCTGCCGCAGGACGTCTACTACCGACGCGGCTCCGACCCCTACTTCGAGGGCCGCAGCCCCATCAACTGGGACGAGCCCGGCGCGTTCGACACGCCTCTCCTGGTGAGGCAGCTCGACAGCCTCATGGCTGGCGAGGCGGTGGAGCGGCCCCTCTACGACTTCGAGGCGTCCGACCGCCTGGCCGAGACCCTGCGCCTCGATCCTGCCCCGGTGGTCGTTCTCGAGGGCATCCTCATCCTCCACGAGCCCGAGCTCAGGCGGCGCTGCGACCTCAAGGTGTTCGTCGACGCGCCCCCCGACGAGCGGTTCATACGGCGCCTGGAGCGCGACGTCTCGCAACGCGGGCGCAGCGCGCAGAGCGTGATAGACCAGTACCGGAACACGGTGAAGCCGATGCATGACCTCTACGTCGAGCCGACCAAGCAGTACGCCGACCTGATCGTGCCCGAGGGGGGCCGCAACCTCGCCGCCATCCACGTCCTCGTCGACCACGTGAGGGCGCGCATCGGGGTGAGGGCTTGAGGCGTCTGGCCTGGATCGCGCTGGCCCTGTCGCTGGTGCCGGCGTCGTTCCTCGTCGCTCGGCGCGTGGCCGCCGAGGGCGGCCGCGTCGAGGTCGCCATGGTCATGGACGAGCAGGCGCTGGCTGACCAGGCGGCGTTGGTCGGCCTCACGAGCCTCGAGCTGGCCCGCCGCTACCAGGCTCTGGGCCTCACCGGCATCGCTCTCTACGAGGACACCCCCGAGTCGCTGGTGAACAAGGGCTACGCCGCGGTGATGCTCGGCTCCGAGCTGCGCTCGCAGGCCGTCGCTCGCGGAGAGGCCCCGCCCCCCATCCCGCCGGACTCGACCGTGGTGGCCGCGCTCTTCCCGGGAGCGCTCGACGGGCTGATCGCCAAGAACGTGCCCGACGCGAGGGCTTTCGAGCACGGCGGCCGCACCTGGTACCTCTGGCCCGGCGACGTGCGCCAGACGCTCCCGGGCGGCCCCGACCTGGCCGAGCTCGACCTGTGGCAGGCCGCCGGCTTCGACATCGCCTACCGGCCGCGCAACGCCCCCTACCGGCTGCTCGACCCGGGCGCCGACTTCCCCGAGCAGGCCAACTACCTGGTGTACGCCGGCACCCAGGTCGCCGGGCACCCGTTCGGCGAGGGCGAGGACGGCACTCGGCCCGTGGTGGACGCCTCGCAGGAGCACCTCACGGCGATCATCGAGGGCACGCCGCAGGACGGCATGAGCCGCATCAGCGGGCAGGTGCCGACCGTGAGGCTGCTGTCGTTCAACCAGGACTACGTCGACCGGCGGCTGCGCCCGGCCGACCTGGTGGACAAGTACCTGCTCGCGGTCTCCGAGCGCAACGTGCGCCTCCTCTACCTGCGCCCGTGGACGACGACCGAGCTCGGCGACCCGATCGCCAACACCGAGGCGATGATCGAGAGCCTCTCCGCCGCCCTGCGCTCCGAGGGCTACGCGGTCGGGCCGCTCACGACGCTCGACACGACGTTCGAGACCGTGCCGGCGCTGCGCGCCCTGGCTGCCGTGGGGGTGCTCGCCGGCCTCGCCCTGCTGGGCCTGGCGGCGCCGGCGCCGTGGGGCTGGCTGTCGTCGGCCGCCGTGCTGGCCCTCGGCGTGCTGGCCGCGGGCCTCGACTGGGGCGCCTTGGCGCTCGCCGCCGCCCTCGTCTTCCCCGTGCTCGGACTGCTCCTGTGGCAGCGCAAGGTGCTCGACCTCCTGCCGGCCACGCTGCTCAGCCTCGCGGGCGCCGCGCTGCTGGTGGCCGTCGGCAGCGAGCGCGCCACGGTGCTCGCCATACAGCCGTTCGCGGGCGTCGGCGCCACGCTCGTCGTGCCGCCTGCCGTGTTCTTCGCCCTGAGCGCGCTGCGTCAGCGCCCCCTCAAGACGTGGGTGCGCAGCTCCTGGGACGCCCAGGTGCGCGTGTGGCACGTGGCGCTGGCCGCCGTCGCGGTCGCGGCCATCGGGCTGGTGCTCCTGCGGCGCGGCAACGACCCCGTCATCGGCGTCAGCCAGCTCGAGCTCTCCTTCCGCGCCCTGCTGGGCGAGTACTTCGCGCGGCCGCGCTTCAAGGAGCTGATCGGCCACCCGATGGCGGTGCTCGGCCTGGGCATGGGCACGTGGCCGGCGTGGCTGCGGTGGCTGCTCCTCGCCGGAGGGGTCGTGGCGCAGGCGAGCGTGCTGAACTCCTTCAGCCACTTCCATACGCCCGTCCTGGTCTCGCTCGAGCGCACGCTGGTGGCGCTGGTCATCGGCGTGGTCGTCGGGCTCGTGCTGCTGGCCTTGGCCCGCTGGCTGAGCCGGCGCGTGACGGCCTGGCTGTCCTCGCCCGACGCACCGGCAGCGGCGCCGTCACCTGCGGCCGCCGTGGTCCGGGCCGGCCGTCCCGAACGCGGCGCGGAGGCCCGCGCCGCCGAAGAGCCCGTCGGCTGAGCCGGGCGTGCGGCTGCTCCTCTCCGGCTATTACGGCTTCGGGAACATCGGCGACGAGGCGATCCTCGCGGGGCTGGCGCGGGAGCTGAGCCAGCACGGCCAGGACGTCACGGTCCTCTCCAGCGACCCGGACGCCACGACGCGCGAGCACGGCCTGCCGGCGGCGCACCGCACGCGCGGCTTCCTGGGAGCGCTGCTTCGGAGCGACGCGCTCGTCTCGGGCGGTGGCGGACTGCTGCAGGACACGACCAGCAGCCGCAGCCTCGCCTACTACCTCGGGGCCGTGACGGCGGCCCGGCTCCTCGGCAAGCGCGTGGCCGTGTACGGACAGTCGCTGGGCCCGCTCACGCCCGCCGGCGAGCGCCGACTGGCCCAGACGCTGAGGGGCGTGCCGGCGTTCTGGCGCGACGAGCAGTCGCGCGCGCTGGCCCGCGAGCTGGGCGTCGATGACCGCGCCACCGCCGACGCCGCCCTGCTCCTCGCCTCGGACGAGCCCGTCGGCGCCGACCCGAACGGCCCTGTGCTGCTCGTGCCGCGCGCCGGCCACCCGGCCTACAACCAGGCGCTGGCGCGGCTGGCGCGGGCGCTCGCACAGGTCGGCGCGTCGGTCGCGGCCGTCGCCTTGCACGCGGGGCACGACGAAGCGGAGGTGGAGGCGCTCGCCCGCGCGGCGCCCGGGCTCGAGGCCTGGCGGGCGCGCACGCCCGAGGAGCTGCTGGTGCTGCTGCCTGGCGCCGCGTTCGTGGTCTCCGCCCGCCTGCACGGCTGCGTGCTGGCCGCCGCCGCCGGGGTGGGCTTCGCGGCGCTCTCCTACGACCCCAAGGTCGAGGGGTTCGCGCACCGCCTGAGCGCGCCCACGTTCTCGGCACCGGTCGACGACGCGGCCCTGCTGGAGACCGCGCGGGCGAGGCCGGCTCTCGACCTCGAGCGCCGGAGGTCGGAAGTGCGGTTGGCCCGCCTGGGTGTAGCCGAGTTAGTCGAGGCGCTGCGGGGGGCACGGCCTACGCGCCGCTGACGGCGTGTGCTAACTTTGCCGCCAACCGCCACGGACGGCGAACCTGGTGCTGAACCCGGGCCGAACGCACCTGGCGTCGGAGGGTCGGCATGCTCTCGAGACTCGCACGCCTCCTTGTCGCCAGCGCTCTCGTCGTAGCGCTCACCGCCTGCCCGCAGCAGACGGCCAGCAGCGTCGTGAGCGTCACCATCATCGGCGGTGACCGCGGCCTCCTCTCCGGGACCACCGTCACCCTCGAGGTCGAGGTCCAGACGATCGGCGCGATCGCCGCCGGCGTCGCCTGGAGCAGCAGCGACGAGAGCGTCGCGAGCGTGGAGGTCGACGGCACGCTCAGCGCGCACCAGCCCGGCAACGCCGACATCAGCGCCACCAGCACCGCCGACCCGACCAAGAGCGACACCATCACGGTCACCGTCAGCAGCCCCGGAACCTTGCGGTGGGGGCGCCAGTTCGGCACGGACGACGCCGAAGCCGCGGACGCCGTCGCCACCGACACGAGCGGCAACGTCTACCTAGGCGGGTACACCTACGCCGGCCTGGAAGGGCCCCTGATCGGCGGCTCTGACGCGATCATCCGCTCGTACGACGGCGAGGGCGAGGTGCGCTGGACCCGCCAGTTCGGCACGGCTGCCTACGACGCGGTGAGCGCCCTCGCCAGCGACGCCGCCGGCAACCTCTACGCAGCCGGCTACACCACCGGCGCCCTGGAAGGCGCCAACGCCGGCATGTTCGACGCGTTCGTGCGCTCCTACGACAGCGAAGGCGAGATCCGCTGGACCCGTCAGTTCGGTACGGACGGCAGCGACCTCGCTCTCGGCATCGCCACGGACGCCAGCGGCAACGTCTACGCCGTCGGCTACACCTCCGGAACGCTGGAAGGCGAGACCGCCGGCTCGTACGACTCGTTCGTCCGCTCCTACGACAGCAACGGCGACCTGCGCTGGACCCGCCAGTTCGGGACCTCGTCCGTCGACGCCGCGCACGCGATCGCCACCGATGCCGCCGGCAACGTCTACGCCGCCGGGCAGACCGATGGGGCGCTGGGAGGCGACAACGCAGGCACGGACGACGCCTTCATACGGTCGTACGACAGCAACGGCAACGCGCGCTGGACCCGCCAGTTCGGGACGGCCGAGTACGACGTCGTCCGCGGGCTCGCCACCGACGCCGCCGGCAACGTCTTCGCCGGAGGTCACACCTCCGGGTCGCTCGAGGGCGCCGGGGCCGGCAGCGACGACGCGTTCATCCGGTCGTACGACGGAACCGGCGAGCTGCGCTGGACGCGCCAGTTCGGAACGTCTGTCAGCGACATAGCCCGCGGCATCGCGATCGCTCCCAACGGTCACCTCTACGTGGCCGGGTACACCTCCGGGGCGCTGATCGCCCACGCTGGCATGCTCGACGCCTTCGTGCGCTCTTACGGCGCCGACGGCGAGGTGCGGTGGACGCGCCAGTTCGGGACCTCCTCGACCGACGTCGCGAACGCCGTCGCCACCGACTCCGCAGGCAACGTCTACGCCGTCGGCTCCAGCCACGGCGCGCTCGAGGGAGTAAGCGCCGGCGACCTCGACGTGTTCATCCGCTCCTACGGGCCGTGATCGCCCGCAGGCGAGCGGCGATGACCGAGCCGTACCCTCAGCCGACGGGCACGACCAGGCAGGTGGACGAGCCCGAGACCAGGAGCTTGCCACCGCGATCGAAGACGCGCGCCTCGACGAACGCGACGCGGCGCCCGATGGACACGACGTTCCCCTCCACCCGCACCGTGCCGGTGTCGGCCGACATGGGGCGGTGGTAGGCGACCTTCAGCTCGAGGGTCGAGAAGACCGTGTGCGCCGGCAGCCGCGAGATGGTCGCGTAGCCGCAGGCGAAGTCGACGAGCGTAGCGGCGTAGCCGCCGTGCACGCCTCCCATCGGGTTGTAGTGCTGCGCCCCGGGCGTGGCCTCGAACGCGATGCTGCCCTCCTCCACCGACACGAGCCGCACGTCGAGCAGCTCCGCCATCGGCGGGCGGCGGCCCTGCTCTAGGATCGCCCGGAGCTTCTCTATGCCGGTGAGGTGGCTGCCTATCTCTTCGAGCAGGTTCATGCCGACCACTATCGCCCGGGGGCCGGGGCGGGGCTACCCTGGGGTGAGCGTGGAGCTGGAGCCTCGACCGACGACCGACACGGCCTCCAGGGAAGGCATGGCGTGGGTGCCCGGCGGCGCCTTCCTGATGGGCTCGAACGACCACTACCCGGAGGAGCGGCCGCAACACCAAGCCTCCGTGGAGGGCTTCTGGATCGACGTCCAGCCGGTC
Organism: Deinococcaceae bacterium; assembly: GCA_044507975.1. Lineage (GTDB taxonomy): Bacteria > Deinococcota > Deinococci > Deinococcales > Trueperaceae > DASRWD01. The sequence goes on along the minus strand of JBIQIQ010000069.1, from coordinate 4,160 downwards.
ACGAACGCGCGGTTCGCGAGGTTCGTGGCCGCCACCGGCTACGTGACCGTGGCCGAGAGGCCCCTCGACCCCGCCGCCTTCCCCGGTGTGAGCCCGGCCGCCCTCGTGCCAGGGTCGGCGGTGTTCCGCCGACCGGAGCGGCGCGTGAGCCTCCTCGACCACCGGGCGTGGTGGGCGTACGTGCCCGGCGCCTGCTGGCGCTCACCGGAAGGACCAGGCAGCGACGTGAACGGGCGCGGCGACCACCCGGTGGTGCACGTGGCCTGGGAGGACGCCGCCGCCTACGCGGCCTGGGCCGGCAAGGGCCTGCCGACGGAAGCCGAGTGGGAGCGGGCGGCTCGCGGCGGGCTCGAAGGCGCGCCGTACGCGTGGGGCGCCGAGGCCACGCCGGGCGGCAGGCACATGGCCAACGTCTGGCAGGGCGAGTTCCCGTGGCACGACTCGGCGGAGGACGGCTTCGCCGGCACCTCGCCCGTCGGCTCCTTCCCGCCGAACGGTTTCGGGTTGCTCGACATGATCGGGAACGTGTGGGAGTGGACGGCCGACGCCTACGCTCCCCACGCGCCAGGACGCCCGAGCGACAGAGCGCCGGCGTGCTGCGGCGCCGGGCACCACGCTGTGGAGGGCGCTCCGCTGCGCGTGGTGAAGGGCGGCTCGCACCTGTGCGCGCCGAGCTACTGCCTGCGCTACCGGCCCGCGGCCAGGCAGGGCCAGGAGGTCGACAGCTCGACGAGCCACATCGGCTTCCGGTGCGTGGTGCGGGCGCCGGGGCCGGCCCGGTAGCGCAAGCTGGCGCTCAGGCCGGCCGGCGGACCGGGAAGCACAGGTGCAGGACGCGCTCGCCCGGGATCACCACCTCGGGGTCCTCCAACAGGTGCTGCGCGTCGACCGAGCCGAAGAAACGCTTGCCGGACCCGAGCACGACGGGCGCGACGTCCATGCGCACCTGGTCGACGTGGCCAGCGGCGAACACCTGCCCTCCGACGTCACCGGCGGCGACCTCGACGGTGCGGCCTCCGGAGAGCTCCCGCGCCTTGGCGATGGCAGGCTCGACGCCGTCGACGAAGTGGAACGGGGCCGCGGGGTCCCAGACCTCGGGCGGAGGCCTATGCGTGACCACGACGACGTGCGCGACGCCGCCCGGAGGCTTGCCCTCCCACCCCTCCGTCAGGTCGAAGACGTGCCGGCCGACGATGGTGACGCCGATCTCGTCCCAGTACGACCGGGTGTGGTCGTAGGAGCCCTGCGACACCTTGAGGACGCCGCTCTCGTCCAGCGGGACGTCTCCGCTGGTGAGCCAGTCGAACAGCGGTCCGGGCTGGTCGTTGTCGTCGGCGATGAACCCGTCCACCGACACCGAGGCGTACATGACTACCTTGCCCATGGGACGCTCCTCACCTTGATGCCTCAGCTTAGGGCTCTCGCGCTCATCCGCTCGCGTGGCGAGCCCCCGGCACCACACCCCGCGAGCGCGCCCCAAGAGTTAGGCTTACGCCCGATGCCCGACAGGAACGGCCCGCACGGTCACCGCTGGGGGCGGGTGCGCAGGCTCGCCGCTCCGCTCACCCTGGTGGGGCTGCTCGCGCTCTCGCCCGCGGCCCTGGCCCAACGCGAGGCGTTCGACCAGATGCGCAACCTCCTGCAGACCGGCTACTACAACTCGGCGGCGCGCCTCAACGGGCCCGACCTCATCGCCCGCTTCCCGGAGGACGCCGAGGCGAGGTACCTCTACGCTCGCGCCCTCTACCTCACCGGCGACATCGCCGGCGCCCGCAGCCAGCTCGACCGCGCCATGGCGCTGGCCAGCGGCGAGGTGCCGGCCTACTCGCAGCTCAACGCGCTGCTCATGGCGGCCGAGGGCGACCCACAGGGCGCCCTGAGGCTCCTCGAGAACGCGTTCCTGCGCACGCGGGAGTACGACTACGCCATGGAGTGGGGCCGCGTGGCGTGGCTGGCGGCCGACTACGAGGAGGCCGTCCAGGCGTTCCGCATGGCTTCCGAGACCGACGAGGGCTCCCGCGAGCCGTGGCCGCTCCTCAACCTCGGCCGGGTGCTCATGCTCTCGGGCCGCACCGACGAGGCTATCGCGGCGTTCAACCGGGCGATCGAGGTGTACGAGCGCTTCGACCCTGGCGCCACCGGGCCAGGCTCCCCCGCTTACGTGGAGGCGTTCTACCGCCTCGGTGAGGCCTACGAGGAGCTCGGACAGGTGGAGCGCGCCGAGACGAACTACCGCGCGGCGCGCACCGCCGACCCGAACTACGCGCCCGCGGTGGCGGCGCTCGACCGGCTCTCGCGCCGGTTCGACTGAACCAGCAACGGAGAGTCGCCGGCCACCCGAGGCGACCGGCGACCCAATACCGCACTTGCCGCTACTGCTGTCCGGCGGCTCCCAACCCGAACGTGACGGTGACGTTGACCGTGATCGCCAGCTCGCCGGTGGCGATGCCGCCCGCTCCCATGTCGAAGGCGGCGCTACGCACCATGGGCATCCCGCCCTGGAAGCCCTCGGTGACGGCGACCAGCTCGCCGAGTGCAACGCCTGTCAGCTCAGCCAGGTGCTCGGCACGCGCGCGGGCATCGGCGATGGCTTCCTCGCGAGCCTCGCGCTCGAGGGCGCTCGGGTCGGCGATCGTGAAGCTGATGCCGCCGATGTTGTTCGCCCCGGCCGCGACCGCGGCGTTGATGACGGCGCCGACAGCGTCGGGGTCACGGACCGTGACGTTGTAGTTGTGCCAGATGTTGTAGCGGTCGTTGGTCGGCTGGCCGTCACGGTCGAACTGCTGCTCGCGCCACACCGAGAGCCCGGTCGTGCGGATGTCGCTCTCCTCCACGCCGGCCTCCAGCAGCGCCGCACGGATGGCCTGCATGGCCTCGTCCACCACGGCCATGCCCTCGGACACGTTGGCGTGATAGAAGTTCATGCCCAGGTCGAGGACAGCCGTGTCGGGGGCGCCGTAGGCGGTGCCGGAGCCGTTGACGGTGATGCCTTGCGTTTGTACACCTTGCGCAAGCACAAGAGGCGTGCCAAAGCTGAGGGCGATCGTCACTACGACTAATAGCCGGACGGGAAACCTAACTGAGTTAGCGAAAGGCGTTTGACTCCACACTTTGTGAACTGGTGCCATATGCGTTCCTCCTCGTAGTAGGACAATTGCGTCCGACCAGATTAATCCTGTTTGCGACTGCCAATCGGACTTCATTGAGAGTTCACGACAGCGTCCATCAGATGTCGCCTCGTACAGAAGTCTTCGCTTGGGGACCTCAATCCTCATGGGTTCGCAGGAGTGCCGTCGGCCCTTACAGCGGGCCACCACATTGTGGCCTTCAACCCCTTTTCAACCCTGCTTCAACCCCTGTCTCTCAAAATGCTCTTGCAGTCAAGGAGGAGGACTATGGGTAGGAAGCTTGGAGTTGCACTGATAGCCGCACGTCCGGCCTTTAAGGCCATCGTTCAGCACGTTCCCGGTATCAGTGATATCTATTTCGTGGACGAACTCGGGCCGTTCGCTGCTCGCGTTCTCCTTGACTTTCCGACCACGTGGTCATTCAGGGTTCTCGACTCTCTTAACAGTGTCGAGCGTGCGCGCACACTGGTTGTGGTTCAGAGTTCACTCGGCTCGTATAGCGACGTAGTCGCCAGCTATCACGTAAGCGGGGTGGTAGGGGCGGGTGATGATGAGGCGCTGATCAGTGGCATCTATGCTGCCGCGGCAGCGATGCGTACATATGGTTGGAGATCGGGACTAACGTACATGGAACTTCGCGTAACAAGGCTGCTCTTGCAGGGCCTCGACACCGCGAGCGCCGCTCAAGCACTACGAGTCACGTCGAAAACTATCAATGCACATGTCTCTAATGCAATTCAGAAGCTGGGCTTTGAGTCACGCGCACAGTACATTGCTGCACTACTTGCATATCACAAGGCCTAGTCAAGACAACCTGTGCAGATGCGGACGCGAACACCTCCGCCAAATGAGAACGTGACGACCGCTTGACGGTCGTCACGAACCTTCATCCTGAAGAAGAAAAGCTTAGCGCTGGGACCACCATTGTCCGGCCAAAGCCATGAACGGCATGCTGGCGACAATGGCAAGAAACATTACAGCAAAGATTCTCTTACCGGTATTCTTCATAACCCTTCCCATCCTTCCGAGCCC
>JBIQIQ010000068.1:0-12149 GCA_044507975.1 Deinococcaceae bacterium | reverse complement strand
CCGACCACGGCGAGGATCTCCTCCTCGTCGAGGGACTCGCGCTCGAGCAGCGCCGCCGTGAGGGCCTCGAGCTTCTCGCGGTGCGTCACGAGCAGGTCCTTCGCGCGCGCGTAGGCCTCGTCGACGATGCGCCTGACCTCCGCGTCGACGAGCCTCGCGGTCTCCTCGCTCAGCGGCTTCGACGCGGGCGCCGAGCCCTGGCCGCTCAGGTAGGGGTCGTCGCGCGACGCCAGCGAGAGCGGGCCGACGCCCTCGCTCATGCCCCAACGCGTCACCATCATGCGGGCGAGCTTGGTCACCTGCTCGAGGTCGTTCTCGGCTCCCGTGGTGCGGTCGCCGTAGACGAGCTCCTCCGCGGCCCGGCCGCCGAGTGCGCCGACGATGCGCGCTCGCACGTACGCCTCCGAGTAGTTGTAGCGGTCGTCCTCGGGCGCCTGGTAGGTGACGCCGAGGGAGTGGCCCCGGGGCGTGATCGTCACGCGCGTGACGGGGTCGGCCTCCGGCTCGACGAGCCCGACGACCGCGTGGCCGGCCTCGTGGTAGGCCACGCGCTCGCGGTCGCTGCGGCGGAGCACGAGGGGGCGCTTCGGGCCGAGGACCAGCTTCTCGAGGGCGTCCTCGAAGTCCTGGCGCGACACGGCCTCGGCGCCGCGGCGGGCGGCGGCGAGGGCCGCTTCGTTGACGAGGTTGCGAAGCTCAGCGCCGACTAGGCCTGGTGTCTTGGAAGCGAGGAGGGCGAGGTCGATGTCCTCGGCCAAGGGCACGCCGCGGGTGTGCACCTCGAGGACGGCGAGCCTGCCGGCCTTGTCGGGAGACTGCACCGTGACGCGCCGGTCGAAGCGCCCCGGCCTGAGCAGCGCAGGGTCGAGGACGTCGGGGCGGTTGGTGGCGCCGAGGACGATCACGCCTTCGCGCGCCGAGAAGCCGTCCATCTCGGTGAGGATCTGGTTGAGGGACTGCTCCTGCTCGGCGTTGGCGCCCGAGAAGCCGCCCGCGCCGCGAGCGCGTCCGATGGCGTCGAGCTCGTCGATGAAGACGATCGCGGGGGCGGCCTCGCGCGCCTTCTTGAACAGGTCACGCACGCGGCTCGCGCCGACGCCGACGATCATCTCGACGAACTCCGAGGCGTTCATGCTGAAGAAGGGCACCCCGGCCTCGCCGGCGACGGCCTTCGCCAGGAGCGTCTTGCCGGTCCCGGGCTCGCCGACCAGGAGGACGCCCTTGGGCGCCGTGCCGCCCAGGCGGGTGTACTTCTCCGGGTTGCGCAGGAAGTCGACGACCTCCACCAGCTCCGCCTTGGCCTCGTCTATGCCGGCGACGTCGGCGAACGTCACGGTCATGGCGCCGCGCTCGAAGCGCTTCGGGTCGCTCTTGCCCATGGCGAAGCCGAGGTTGCCCCCGAGGCGCTTGATCAGGAAGAAGCCCCCCCCGATGAGGATCAGCGCCGGCACGAGCTGGACGAGCAGCGTAACCAGCGGGTTGCGTTGCGGGTCCGAGGGGAGGGCGCTGACCTCCACGCCCTGCTGCGCGAGGAGGGTCCCGAGCTCTGTCATGGCGAACGCCGGGAGCGTCGTCGCGAACTCCGTCAGCTCGCGGGGGCCACGGCTCGTGGCCAGCGTGACGGGCTCGGCCAGCGTGGCGAGCACGGTGTCGGAGTGCGTCGTGACCCGGCTGACGTTGCCGGACCTGAGCTCGGCCACGAAGGCGGAGTAGCTGACCTCGGCGGGCCTCCTGGCCTGAGAGACGAGTATCGCGGCGACGGTCCCCAGGACCAACGCTGCTGCGGCAGCAGCGGCGACCCAGACGCGACGCCGGCGGCGCGGAGCACCCTCTGCCCGCGTCACGCGACCTCCTCCAGCACCGAGAGCGCCTCGAAGAGGCGGTCGACCCGTTCCTTGCCGAGCCCGGCGATCTTTGGCACCAGCGAGCGGGCGAGGCAGTTGCGGCTCTGCCGCACGGCCCGCAGGCCGTCGCGCGTGAGGGACACGCGGAAGCGCCTCAGGTCCTCGGGGTCGACAGCGCGCTCGACGAGGCCGCGGCCCTCGAGCGAGCGCAGCAGACGGCTCACGGTGGACGCCGGGATGCCCGTGGAGCGCGCCACGACCGTCGGGTAGACGGTGTGATCGAGCTCGTTCAGGACGATCAGCTCAGGGTAGGAGAGGCCGATCTTCGCGGCGCAGCCCTCGCCGAAGGCGATGAGGGCCCGCCGGGTGCGCTGCAGGCTCGCCAAGATCTGGAGCGCGGCCTCACGCTCCGAGCTCGGCAAGGCGTTCTCGGTCTGGTTCACGCGTGGAGGATAATCCAAGATGGATAGTTGCGAATGGAATTATCGTCACTAAGCCTAGGCGTCCTAGGCGCGTTCCCGCCTCCGGAAAGCCGCGGCGTGGGCTTCGCGCAGGCGGGCGAAGCTGAGCTCGGTGGTGTCGGCCACCACCAGGTGCGCGGCCCCCAGGGTGGCGACCGGGCCGACGCCAACGCACGCCATCCCGGCGCCCAACACCGACGCCACACCGGCGGCGGCGTCCTCGACGCCCACGCACTCGTCGGTCAGCAGGCCCAACCCGCTCGCGCCGCGCTCGAAGGTCTCCGGCTCCGGCTTCCCGCTGTGGAGCGCGGCGGGGTCGACCACCGCGGCGAAACGGTCCTGGAGGCCGAGGCGCGCGAGCACCGTCGGCGCGTTGCGGCTAGCCGACCCGAGCGCGATCCGTACGCCGGCGCCGTCGAGCTCGTCGAGGAGCTCTCGGACGCCGGGCAACACGTCGCCCGGGCCGAGGCGCGCGAGCAGGTCGACGTAGCGAGCGTTCTTGCGGTCGGCCAGCGCCGCCAGCTCGCCCTCCGACAGCACGAGGCCCGAGCCCTCGAGGATCAGATGGAGCGACCTCGCCCTGTCGACGCCCTTGAGCGACTCGTTGCGCTCCCTGTCGAAGAGCACGCCCAGGTGGCCGGCGAGCTCTCGCCACGCCTGGTAGTGGAGCTCCGCGGTGTCCGTGAGCACGCCGTCGAGGTCGAAGACCGCGCCGCGAAGCTCCGGGCCGGTGGGCACTGCCACCCCTGACCCGTCCGTCACCGTCAGGACCCTGCCCCTGTGCAGCAGCTCGACCGGTCTACCTCTCAACAGTGTGTAGGTGGTCTCACGCTCGCCGACGTCCACCAGGACGAGCGAGCCGTGCCAGGTGAGCCTGAACGCGAGCCTCGTCCAGCGTGCCGGCAAGCGCGGCCGGAACGAGGGGCGCCCGCCCTCGACGCGGTAGCCGGCGAATCCGTCGACCAGTCCGAGGTAGGTGCCACCCATCGCGGCGACGTGGACGCCGTGGTCGGTGTTGCCGTGCGTGTCGTCGAGGTCGACGCGGGCCGTGGCGTCGAAGAAGCGCGCCGCCGTCTCCACGTCGCCGAGCTCGGCGAACGCGACGACGTGCGTGCACGGCGACAGCGAGGAGTCGTGGGTCGTGCGTGGAGCGTAGTACTCGACGTCGCGGCGCAGCTGCCAGCGCGGCACGTCGTGGGGCAGCAGGGTGTGGGTCAGCAGCGTGTCGGCCTGCTTGAGCACCTGGTGCCGGTAGATGTCGAGGTAGTGGTAGTGGAGCAACAGCGGGTAGCTGTCGGCCGGCACCTCGTCCCAGGGCCACTCCGGTTTCGAGAGGAAGCTCGCGTCCTGCTCCGTGACTCCCAGGCGGGCGTCGACCGACAGGTGGACGAGCGGTGCCAGCTCGTACCAGCGTGCGACCTCGTCGTCGGAGAGGCCCACGCGCGCCTTCACCTCGGCGAACCGCTCCGGGTCGGACCGTGCCAGGTCGTCGGCGAGCTCGGCGGCGTACCGGAACGTCTCGCGCACCAGCGCGTTCGTGTAGTGGTTATCGTCCACCAGCGCGGTGTACTCGTCTGGCCCCGTGACGGTGTGCAGGTGGAAGCGGCCCGAGAGCCCGATGGAGCCGTAGCCTGCGTAGAAGCGCGCGCACTCGAACACGACGTCGGCCCCGCCGCTCCACAGCAGGTCGACGTCCCCGGTGGCCTCGACGTAGCGCCTGATGGCGAGGACGATGTCGCCGTCGATGTGCACCTGCGCCGTGCCGGCGGGGAAGTACGCCGACGCCTCCGGGCCCGAGATCGTGCGCCAGGGGTAGAGCGCGCCGGCGCGGTGCAGCTCTCGGGCCCGCGCCAGCGCCGCTGGCAGCAGCTGCACGCGGTAGTCGAGGAGCGCGCGCGCTAGCTGGGGCCAGACGCGGGTGAACACCGGGACGACGTAGACCTCGCTGTCCCAGAAGGTGTGCCCTTCGTAGCCCTCGCCCGTCAAGGCCTTGGCCGCGATGTTCGTCAGTCCGTCGCGGCCGGCCCCCTGCAGCAGGTGGTAGAGGCCGAAGCGCACCGACTGCTGCACGGCCTCGTCGCCTTCCACCGTGACGTCGGCCGAGGCCCAGAACCGCTCGAGGAACGCGCGCTGTCCTGCGAGCAGCGCGTCGACGCCGCCCTCGGCGAACGCGTCGAGCTCGGCGTGCGCGGCCGAAGCGAGCTCGTCGGGCTGCGCCACGCGCCCGTCGAGGTAGACGACCCGGACGTCCACGGTCACCTGGCCCTCCGCCGCGAGCGTGGCCGACCAGGCCGCCGAGAACGCCTCGCTGGCGGCCGCCGTGACGGATCCAGCGCCTATCACCTGGTGGTCGGCGGCGCACACGAGCTGCATCCCGCTGCGGTCCGCCCGCTGGCTGAGCAGCAGCCGACCGGAGGTGTCGTGCTCGTGCAGCACGGGCTGGAGTACCTGACCTCCGAGGGTCGAGCCGAGGCGCGGGTCGCCCCGCTCTACCTGGTTGTGGACCCGCCCCTCGAGGACGTGCGTGACCTCGAGGCCGATCGGGCCGTCCAGCGGCTCCACCTCGAGCCTGATCGCCATGCGTGGGGCATGCTCGAGCGAGACGCAGCGCGTGTAGGCGAGCCTCGAGCGCTTCCCGCTCGCGCCAGCCCAGACGAAGCTGCGGGTCAGGGTCCCGGCGCGCATGTCCAGCGCGCGCTCGTGGTCGGCAGCACGCTCGCCGACGCCCACGGGCTCGCCGTCGATCGACACCGTCAGCCGCGTGGCGTCGGTGACGTTCAGGAGGGTCTGGCGGACCTTCGCGAGCCCGTACCCACCCTCCGCGTGGACGATCTGGTCGATCTCGTGGAAGCCGTTGAGGTAGGTGCCAGGCACCGACCGGGCGCCTGGCGGAGGGCCCTCGTCGAGGACGCCGCGCACCCCCAGGTAGCCGTTGCCGAGGGCGAAGACGCTCTCGTGCGCCGCGAGCCTCTCCGGGTCCAGGCCAAGCTCGCCGACGCGCCACGGCTCGACGGTCAGGTCCCGCCGGCCCTCGCGCCGCAGGCGCTCGAGGCGTAGCTCGGCCACGCTAGTGAGCCGGCACCAGCGCCACGTCCGGGCGGACGGCGGCGAGGTGCTCGAGCTGCTCGTCGAGCTCCCTCGCCAGCTCGGCGTCGAGCTGCGCGCCGGGTGCCCGCACGAGCGCCGTGGCGATCGCGCCGCGCCGCCGGTAGACCTCCTTGCGGACGGCCAGCCCGACGGCGGGCTGGAACTCGAAGGCCAGGAACGCGGCCGCTCTCCGGTAGGCCGCAGCGGCGTCGCGACGACGCGCCGGGTCGGTCTCCGAGCTTCCCCGCACCGCACCGAGCAGCAGCTCCGGGAACGAGACGCCGGTCATCACGCCGTCGGCCCCCCGCGCGAGCTCTTCCACCAGGTACTGGCCGCCCAGCCCACCCAGCACGGACATGGCGGGCGCCAGGCGCTTCATGGCCATCAGCTTCGCCCCGGTCGGCGGGTCCTCCAGCTTGACGGTGGTCACCGACGGCGCCTCGCCGTGCAGGCGCGCGAGGGTCTCGGCCGAGATGCGCACGCCGGTCGAGGCAGGGTAGTCGTGGACGATGACGGGCACCCGCCCCCCGCTGGCCGCGAGCGCCTCGTCGAGCTCGCGGTACTGCGCGCTCACGACGGCGGGGTCGGGGGAGACCGGGGCGACCATCAGGCCAGCCGCTCCCAGCTCGACCAGGCGGAGGCCGCGCTCTACGCCCACCTTCACGCCTCCGGCGCTGGCGCCGGCGAACACCGGCACGCGGCCGCCGGCTGCCTGCACGGTGACCGTCACCACGACGTCCTGCTCGGCCTCCGACAGCTTGTGCGCCTCGCCCAGGAAGCCCAGCACCGTCACCCCGTCGACCCCGGAGCCCACGAGGAAGCGGGTGAGCCTGGCGAGGCTCTCCTCGTCGAGCCTCCCGTCCTGCGTGAAGGGCGTCGGCATGATCGTGTGCACGCCGCGCAGCGCAGCGGGCCGCTCGGACGAGGCGTTCGCTCCGTCGATCACTCCCATTCCTCGAGGCTACCCCGGAGCCTCACCCTGTCGGGGTCGGCGTAGCGCCTCGCCATGTCGAGGGCCTTGTGTCTGAGGTGCTCCTGCACCACGGCGACGTCGTGGGTCTGGTGGTAGAGACGGGCGCCGGCGGCGTGGCGCAGGGCGTGGACGCCCTTGAACTCCACCTGAGCGCGCAGGCACAGCCGACGCAACCGGGCGTAGACGCCGTACTGGGACCTCAGCTCCAGGACGGCCGCCCTGTGGCGCTGGCGCTCGTCCGCCTCGAGCTCGTGCCGGTAGACGCCGAGCTCGGCGGAGAGACGCGGGCTCAGGATCACCTCGGCCGCGTCCGCTGCGCCAGCCTCGCCTGCCGTGGCGTCCGCGCGCACCCGCAGCGCCCCCGTCCGCAGGTCCACGTCCTCCCACCGGAGCCGCAGCATCTCGCTCACGCGCAGGCCGGCGTGCGCTCCCAGCAGGACGAGCACGCGCTCGTGGGCGTCCCGCGCGGCGGCGAGCAGCTCGCCCAGCTCGATCTCGGTGTAGACGCGCGGGGAAGCCGGCTCGCCCGGCGCCGGCCTCGCAGCAGGCGGGACGCGCACGTCCCGGAACGGGTCGGCGTCGGTCGCGCCCGCCCACCGGAGCGCGTCGTAGAGGGCGCGCGCGCTGGCGAGGCGCACGGCGACCGTGGCCTGTGACACGGGGCCGCGCTTGACGCGCCGCCCGCGCCGTCCGCGCGGCTGCGCGTCGACGACCGGCTCCCGGTCTCCCGCCTGGAGCCTCCTCAGGTACGCCGCTCCGGCGCCGGGACCGGGCGCGAGCAGGTCCTCGGACCCCCACATGGCGAGGAGCTCCTCGATGCCGCGGCGGTAGGCGCGCGCGGTATGGAGGCTCAGCGGCGCCTCCCGATCGCCCAGCAGCGTCAGGTGCGCTTCGACGATCTCCCAGAGCGAGTCGGGGTCGCGCTGCGCGGCCGCTGCGGCGGCGTGGCGCTCGAGCGCCTCCGCGGAGAGCCGCTGCAGGCGCGCCACCCTCTGTTCGCGGGTGGCCGATGACAACTCGAGGGAGGTGACCTCCACGGCGGCAGGCTAGCCGAGAGCCAGCCGCCCCAGCGTGACCTGGATCGCATTATCAAATTGGGAGGGGCGTTCGCCTCGGGCGTGTCTCGTCAGCCGCGTAGCGTGCGGCCCCTAGCGGGGACCCAGGGCGTCGGCGATGAGCCTGGCGTTGTGCCGCAGCAACTCCTGGTACGTGCTGGGTCCCGGGGGACCGCCGATCGGATCGAGCATGACGACCTCGACCCCGGCCGACTCCGCCACGACCTCGGCCGTCCGGCCCGAGAGCTGACGCTCGTCGAAGATCGCCTTGGCGCCCGAGCGCCTCACCACGAACACCGTCTCGGCGACGTAACGCGAGCTCGGCTCGCGCCCCGGGAACGGCTCCAACGTGGCCACTACATCGAGCCCGAAGCGGCGGGCGAAGTAGCCCCAAGCGTCATGGAACTGCACGAACGGTGCCCCTTGCGCCGGCGCCAGTAGCGCCTCCAGCTCGGCCGCCAGAGCTTCCAGCTCGGCCGCTAGCTCCGCGGCGTTGGCCCTGAAGGTGTCTCCGAGGCCGGGGCGCAGCTCGGCCAGCGCCTCAGCGATGACCGATGCCGCCTCCGCCGCGACGTCCGGGTCCAGCCACACGTGGGGGTTCGAGCCCTGGGCGCCGTGCGCCTCCTCGGCCGAGCCGGGAGCATGCTCGTGCAGGGGCTCGAACGCGACGCTCTCCATGATCACGAGCTGCCTGGCGCCCGGTGCGACCGCTCGCAGCAGGCGCTCGAGCCAGCCGTCGAGGCCTCCGTTGATCACCACGAGGTCCGCGACGTGCAGGAGCGCGCCTTGGGAGGGGAGAGGTTCGAACGCGTGCGGGGAAGCGCCGGCGGGCAGCAGGGTGGTGACGGAGACCGCCTCGCCGCCTACCTGGGCCACGATGTCGGCCCACGGGTGGAGCGACACGACGACGGAGAGTCGGTCTGCCGGCTGCGCCCACGACGTTCCGACCGTGAGGGCGACGGCGATGAGCGCTGCCGGCAGCGCGGTCCGGCGACAAGTTTGAGAACCGGTTCTCACTTCACCTAGATAGCGCCGGGACGCAGCACCTGTCAACCCTCCGACTCCCTCTCCGCGTCGCCCGGCAGCCATTAGGCTGAGGGTGCCGGACCACGGCTTAGCCCGCATCGGGCCCCGGGATGCCGCGCCTCACGCTGGCACCCGACAGGAGGGCAGAGATGACGACCGATCGGTTCGACCCCGACATCAACGACCTCTACGCTCCCCGGGCCCTCGTCTCCCGGGAGCACCCGGCAGGGATCGGCTCCCTCCTCGCGGCCTCGCTGGCGGACGAGGACGACGAGGACGACGTCTTCGATGAGGACGACGACTGGGGCGAGGACGACGAGGACGAAGAAGACGACTGGGACGACGAAGACGACGAGGACGAAGAAGACGACGAGGACGACTGGGACGACGAAGATGAAGACGCGTGGGAGGACGTCGAAGGAGGGGCGTTGGGTAGGCCCAGCCTGTGGGACGACGAGGACGAGGAAGAAGAGGACGAGGACCTCGACTTCGGAGACGACGACGAAGATGAGCCCTGACCACGGCCCGAGTAGAGCGCGGACGGTGGCGGCTCGGCCATAAGAGCGGCGTGACACCGGACCTGCCAGACTCGGGGAGAGGCCGAGGCAGCAGAGGTCGCCCCGAGGCGCCCGCGCCCGGCCCGTGAGCGAGGCGCGTCCGTGCGGTGGGTTGCAGTCGAGGGTCGAGACGTCGGGGTGTCGGGCCGCGGCCTGGCCGTAGCAGGGCGTTGGCCCGCGTGGCGGCGACGGCGGGGGAACGTAGGCGCCCCGAAGCGCGGTCCGGGGTCGCCCTCGGGAGGAGTCGAGCCGGGCAGCCGTCTCGTGATGGCCACGCTCGGCGCTCTTGGCGCGGCCAGCGCTGCCCTCATCGTCCACCGGTGGGCCATCGGCCGCGAGCCCGACCTCCTCGTGGGCGCGGTACTCCTCGCGGTCGCCGCGTGGAGCGCGGCGCTGGCGGCCGCCCCAGCCCGTTGCCGGCGCCGTCTGGTCGCCCTGACTCCCTACGTCGTCGCCGGGCTGGGGCTCGTGACGCTGGGCGTGTTCCAGGCGGTGGGCGATGCGTCGGACGCAGCGCATACCAACGCCTTGCTCGGTGCCTACCTCGCGCTGCCGGTCTCGTACATCCTGTTCTTCCTGCTCAGGCCGCCCGCCGAGGCGCTGGTCGGCGCCCTGATCACATGCGGCGCCGTCGTCGCGCTCCAGCTCACCCTGCCTCCCATCCTCGGCGACCGGCACTCGACCGGGCCGTGGATCGCGGCGTTCACAGGCTTCTGGCACGCCGTGACGATCCTGCTCCTGTTCGCGCTCCCGCAGCTACGTTCCGACCGGGACCTGCTCGAGGCGGTCATGCGGAGCTCTCGGGACGCCATGGTCCTACTCGTTCCGCGCAGGCGTCCCCCGTCGGCGGGCGAGCTCCCCGGGGCTGCCGTGGAGGCGTTCGAGGTGGCCTTCGCCAACGAGGCGGCCGCCGCGGTGTTCGGGCTCGAGGGCGGCGAGGACCTCGCGACCGGGGGGCCGCTGGGCGCGGCTCGTGAGCTGCACGAGCGCTTGGCGGAGGCGCACGACCGTCGTACCGAGGTCACGATCAGCGCCACCCTCCCGACGCTGACGGGGGTGCGCTGGTTCCGGGTGACGGCCGCTCCGTCGCGCACCGGCATCGCCGCCACCCTCGTCGACATCACCGAGCTCAAGGAGACGGAGGTCAGGGCGGTCGCTCTGGCGGAGACCGACGCTCTGACCGGTCTCCTCAACCGCCGCGGCCTCGAGGCGCAGGGCCCGCGCCTGATCGCGGGCGCCGCCCCCGGATCGACCGCGCTCTGCTACATCGACCTCGACGGCTTCAAGGCCGTCAACGACGCCCACGGCCACGAGGCGGGGGACCGGGTCCTCCAGGTCTTCTCCGAGAGGCTCAAGGCCGCGACGCGCAGCTCCGACCTCGTGGCGCGCCTCGGCGGCGACGAGTTCGTCGTCCTCGCGGCCGGTATACCTCTGGGGGCGGTGGAGCCCTTCTTCGAGCGTGTGCACGCCGCGGCCACGGCCCCGTTCGCCGTCGCAGGCGCGCTCCTCGAGCTGCGCGCCAGCCTCGGGGTCGTGACGCGCGCAAGAGACCTAGGTTCGGCGCTCGGCAAGGCCGACGCGGCGATGTACCGGGCCAAACAGCGCGGCGGTGGCGTGGCGTTGGCCTGCGACGATGACCGAGGACAGTACGCAGGTAGCGAGTACCCTTAGATATTGAGGGTATCATCAGGAGTCCGGGCCGGCTGCTACCGGCTCGGTCCTGCGGCCCTGCGCGGCAGGCGAGCGACCTTCTGGAAGGACAGGCCGTGACGAAGAGACAACTGACGAGAGCGCCCGATACGAAGCAGCGTGATGCCAGCCAGAAGGCGACCGTGGAACGCCGCCTCGAAGCCCTCCACACGACATTGAGGCTCACGCTGGAGCCCCTCCCGGACAACCGGGTACGGGTCATCGAGTACAGGCGCAAACGCGATAACGACCACCGCTGGTCCCGGAACAAGGAGCAGGAGGGGGCGGTCTACGACTACGACCAGCTCGGCCTCGAGCCTTCGTTCGAGGACCTCTTCCCGCAGGCCGAGCTGTTCACCGCCGCCGACTGACGTCAGGGCTCAGGCTCAGTCAGGTCCGTCCAACCCGAGGCTCCAGCCCCTCACCTCGTCGGTATCCTGGGCCGCTGCCATGTAGATCTCGGTGCTGCTCATGCTCGCGTGCCGCAGGTGATCGCGCACCTTGCGCAGGTCAGACGTCTGCCCGGCGTAGTAGACGCCCGCGAAGTGCCGCAGGCCGTGCACGCCCTTCGTGAAGCGCTCCGGCGGGAGGCCCCTGGCCTCGAGCGCGAGGCCCCAGAGCTCCTCGAGCCGCGTGTACACGCGGGACCGGGAGCGCGTCTCGAGCACGGGAGGCGCCTCCACGCCCGCTCCCGCGGGAGGTACGTCCTGCGACCGGGCGACCAGGTTGCGCCTGAGCTCGTCGCTCATCGTGACCCCCGCGGTCCTGCCGCCCTTGCCGAAACGCACGGTCAGGCGCCCGTTGCGGAGGTCGACGTCGTCCCAGGTGAGCGCCAGCATCTCGCTGACGCGCAGGCCGGCGTGAGCTCCCAGCAGGAGGATCAAGCGGTCGTCCCAGTCCCGGGAGACGCTCGCCATCCACTCGAGCTCCTCGAGCGTGTAGGCCTTGGCCTTCGCGCGCTCCACGGGCTTCTCCGTGAGCTTGGGAAGCGCGACCTCGGCGAACGGGTCGGCGCCGGTGACGCCGGTCCAGCGCAGCGCCTCGTAGAGCGCCCTGGCAGCCGCTACGCGCTGCCGCACGGACGCGGGGGAGAGCGCCTTCACGGGCTGCCTACCCGAGCGCCGCTGGCCCTCGACATGCCGGTCCTCCGGGTCCGCCTGGCGACGTGGGTCGCGGAGCCGCCTCACGTATGCCTCCGCGTCGGCCCGGGTCGGCCTGAGGAGGTCGACGCCTACCCACGCTTCGAGGAGCAGCGCCACGCCCTTCCGGTAGGAGCTGATCGTGTTCTCCGAGCGCTGCTGAGCCTCGAGGTAGGCGCGGACGACCAGCCACAACGCCTCGTGGTCGCGCTCGCCGACCGCCTTGGCCGCGAAGCGCCTGCGCTCCGGCTCGCTCGAGCCGATCAAGCGGTCGACGCGCGCGAGCTCGGCGTCCGGCGACCAGCGGGTCAGCTCACC
>JBIQIQ010000067.1:8926-12225 GCA_044507975.1 Deinococcaceae bacterium | reverse complement strand
CTTGCGCAACAGCCTGCTGCCCGTCATCACGCTCCTGGGCGTGGCCCTCCCGCGGCTGCTCGCCGGCTCCGTGATCACCGAGACGGTCTTCGCCTGGCCGGGCATGGGCCGCCTGCTCGTCGAGTCGGTGTTCGCCCGCGACTACCCGGTCGCGATGGCGATCAACATGCTCGCCGCCGTGCTCGTGCTCCTCGGCAGCCTGCTGGCGGACATGCTCTACGCCGTCGCCGACCCCAGGGTCCGGTACTCGTGAGCACCGCGACCGTCGCCTCCGACCCGCGGGGCGGGCGCACAGCGGCGAGCCCGGGTCGCCGGGCCTGGAAGCGCTTCCGGCGCCACAGGCTGGCGGTCGCTGGCGCGGCGGTGCTCGCGCTCCTCGCTGCTGCCGCCGTGCTGGCTCCCACGCTGGCGCCCTACGACCCCTACGACCTGGCGGTCGGGCCGAACGGCGAGCTCGCCTTCGCCGCGCCTCCGAGCGCCTCCTTCCCCCTGGGAACCGACAGCGTCGGGCGCGACGTCATGTCGCGGCTGATCTACGCCGGCCGCGTCAGCCTGACGATCGGCATCGTCGCCGCTCTGGTCGCGATCACCGTCGGCAGCGTCCTCGGCGTCGTGGCGGGCCACTACGGCGGGATGGTCGACCGCGTCGTGTCGCGCTTCTCGGACGCGGTGAGCACGTTCCCGGCGCTGTTCCTGATCCTGACGGTCTCGAGCTTCGTCGCGCCGAGCATCCTCAACGTCATCGTCATCATCGGCTTCCTGAGCTGGATGCCGGCGTTTCGGCTCATGCGCGCCGAGGTGCTCAGGCTCCGCTCCACCGACTTCATCGAGGCCGCCGCGGCCGTGGGGGCCGGCGACGTGCGGGTGATGCGCCGCCATCTCGTGCCCAACGCCTTCGGCCCGATCGTCGTGCAGGCCACGCTCGGCGTGGCGGAGGCGATCCTCACCGAGTCGGCGCTCTCGTTCCTGGGGCTGGGCGTGCAGCCGCCCGTGGCGTCCTGGGGCAACATGCTCGCCGACGCCCGGAGCATCACGGTGCTGCAGTCGCAGCCGTGGCTGTGGCTGCCGCCGGGCCTGGCGATCTTCGGCACCGTGCTGAGCATCAACTTCCTCGGCGACGCCCTGCGCGACGCGCTCAACCCGCGGGCGGGCCGCTGATGAGGGACGCCATGGGCGAGCCTCCGGGCGGCCGCGAGCTCGACGACGGCCGGCTGGGCCGGCGCATCAGGTCGCTGCGGCTGGCCAAGGGCTACACGCTCAAGCAGCTGGCCGCACTGGCCGGGCTGTCGCCGTCGTTCGTGTCGATGCTCGAGAACGGCAAGACCGGGGTCGCCGCCTCGCGCCTGCAGGCGATCGCCGAGGCGTTCGGGCTCTCCGCGGGCGACCTGTTGCCGGAGTCCGGGTCGCACGCGCTCATCCAGACAGTGAGAGTGGAGCGCAGGCCGCAGGTTCCCGACCTCGCGGCTGGCGTGCGGGCCGAGATGCTGGTGCGCGACCTGCACCGGCGCATCCAGCCCGTGCTGCTGACGCTGGCGCGCGGCGCCGTGCACGTGAACCCCACCGGGCACGCCGGGGAGGAGTTCATCCTCGTGCTGCGGGGCACCATCGCGCTCGTCGTCGACGACCAGCGCTGCGAGCTGGCGGAGGGCGACTCCGCCTACTACCCGAGCGCCCTCAGCCACGCGTACGAGAACCTCGGACCCGGGGAGGCCGAGCTGTTCACGATCTCCGCGCCGCCCAAGCCGATCTGAGGCCGGCCGCTCAGCCGAGCTCCGCCTCGGCCTCGATCTCCACGAGCTGACCACCACCGACGAGCCCGGCCACCACCAGGGTGTTCGCGGGGCGCACGTGCGCGAAGCGCCGCCCGTGAGCGGTCGCGACTGCTTCGACGTGGCGCTCGTCGGTCACGTAGACCCGCGTGCGGACGACGTCCTCGAGCGTCGCCCCCAGGGAGCGGAGCGCGCCCTCGATCTTGTCGATGACGAAGTGAGCCTGCGCCGCCGCGTCGACGCCGCCGACGAGGCGGTCGCCATGCATCGCGGTCGTGCCGGACACGAGGACCCGGCCGCCCTTGCGCACGGCCCTGGCGTAGCCGGCCATGGCCTCCCAGGTCGTGCCCGTGCCGACCCAGCGCCGTCCGCCCGTTCCCTCGGCGACGGGGTAGGGGCTGGGCAGCGAGTCGAGGTGGTGGCTGAGGTCACCGGACGCCGTCAGGTACGGCGGGCGGCGGTACTCGTCGCCGCAGTCGCCGGGTATGGCCACCAGCCCGGCCGTGGCCTCGTCCAGCTGGGCGCGGTCCTCGTCGTCGAGGCGCAGGTCGAACAGGCGCAGGGTGTCGTCGATGTGCTCGCTCTCGCCCAGGCGGGCGCCGACGATGACGCCCCCGACGCCCGGCGTGTCGAGGACCGCGCGGGTGGCCACGTTCGCGACCGAGGCTCCGTGCTTCGCCGCGATCCGCGCCAGGGTGCCCAGTAGAGCCTGGTAAGGCTCCCAGCCGCCGGCCTCCGCCACGAAGCGGCGGTACTTGTTGAGGGACCACGTAGTCGTGGCGTCGTCCCAGTCGGGCTCGGGGCGGCCGAGCCACCTCTCGGTGAGCAGCCCGCCGGCGAGGGTCCCGTAGGCGAGCAGCTTCACCTCGCTGCGCCGGCACAGCTCGGTGAGCCCGTTGGCGGCACGCCGGTCGATCAGGGAGAAGCTCACCTGGTTCGAGACGACCGGCACCCCGCTCGCCACCGCCATGTTCAGGTGCGGCGCGTCGAAGTTCGTCAGGCCGATGGCGCCGATCAGGCCCTCCTGCACGAGGTCGGTCAGGTGGAACAGCGCGTCGAGCCAGGCCGGGTCGTCGTAGGTCCAGGTGTGGAACTGCAGCAGGTCGATGCGGTCCGTGCGGAGGCGCGCCCGCGCGAGGTCGACGGCCGCCCTCACCTGCGGTGCCGTCACCTTCCCGGGCGGTGGCACCCACTTCGTCAGCATCTGCGTGGGCGCCAGAGTTCCGGCGGCGCCAGAGCCCTCGCGCGTGGCGCGATAGTGCCCGGAGATCAGCTCGGCGCTGCCGTAATGGTCCGCCATGTCGAAGGTGGTGAGGCCGGCAGCCACGTACCGTTCCATCGCCGCGGCGGCGGCCTCCGGGTCCAGGGTCCGGCCACCGCGCTCCATGTCGGCGACCTGCCAGAGGCCGGTGAGCACGCGTGAGACCTCGAGCCCGGGTGCGAGTTCGGTTCTTTCGACCACGACGGAGTCTACCGCCGACCTCCGACTCGTCGCCCGTATGCTGGGGCGACCGTGGACGGCTTCGTCGA
>JBIQIQ010000067.1:0-8826 GCA_044507975.1 Deinococcaceae bacterium | reverse complement strand
TTCGCCGCCGGCGCGATGCTCTTCGTGATCCTCGACGAGATAGTCCCCGAGACCCACACGCGCGGGCACGAGCGCGCGGCGACGATGGGTACCATGGTCGGAGTGGTCCTGATGCTGGTGTTGGACGTCGCCCTGGGCTGACGCCGCACCGCGGGGCACGGCTGGCCCGCGTTCACGCACGGGTGGCCGGGCCGAAGCTCACCCGGGCCGAGGCGCCCGCATCTCACTGGAGGTCCTAAGTGAACACCGAGATCCGCGACCTGCTCGGCGAACAGGGAGAGGCGCTCCTGGCCTACCAGGCCCAGGGCATCGAGGCCGGGCGCCTGCAGCTGCCCGGCCCCGACTTCGTCGACCGCGTGTTCGCCCAGACCGACCGCAACCCGCGGGTGCTGCGCAGCCTCCAGACGCTGTTCGACCACGGGCGCCTCGCCGGCACCGGCTACCTCTCGATCCTCCCGGTGGACCAGGGGATCGAGCACTCCGGCGGCGCCTCGTTCGCTCCGAACCCCGACTACTTCGACCCGGCGAAGATCGTCGAGCTGGCCATCGAGGGGGGCTGCAACGCGGTCGCCTCCACGTTCGGCGCGCTCGGCATGGTGGCGCGCAGGTACGCGCACAAGATCCCGTTCATCGTCAAGATCAACCACAACCAGCTCATGACGTACCCGACCGCCTACGAGCAGGTGCTGTTCGGCACGGTCGACGAAGCGCACGACATGGGCGCCGTCGCCGTCGGGGCCACCATCTACTTCGGCCACCCAGACTCCAACCGCCAGATCGTCGAGATCGCGGAGGCGTTCGCGTACGCCCACGAGCTCGGCATGGCGACGATCCTGTGGTGCTACACGCGCAACGACGCCTTCAAGGTCGACGGCACCGACTACCACGCCGCCGCCGACCTGACCGGCCAGGCGAACCACCTGGGCGTCACCATCCAGGCCGACATCGTCAAGCAGAAGCTGCCGGAGAACAACCACGGGTTCAAGGCCGTAGGCTTCGGCCGCACGCACAAGCGGATGTACGAGGAGCTCATGCCGGGCGACCACCCGATCGAGCTCGTGAGGTGGCAGGTGGCGAACTCGTTCATGGGCCGCGCCGGCCTCATCAACTCGGGCGGCGCGTCCGGCGGCGCCAACGACTACGAGGAGGCCGTCCTCACCGCCGTGCTCAACAAGCGCGGCGGCGGCATGGGCCTCATCTCGGGCCGCAAGGCGTTCCAGCGGCCGATGGGCGAGGGCGTGAGGCTCCTCAACCTGATCCAGGACGTCTACCTCGACGGGTCGATCACGGTGGCGTGAGGCGGGGGTCGGCGGCCGCGGATCGGTGGCTGACGGCGGGGCCCTAGCCCGGCGGAACCATCATGAACGGCGTCTGGGACGCCTTCCGGGCATCGCACGAGCGATGCCCGGCTCTCGTTGTGACGGATGCGCGAGGCCCGCCCCCTCATCTCTCTATCATCTCCTCGGAAGCACCCACCGGCGCCCAGGCGCCTCCACCTCGTTCCGCGTCTTCTCAGGCCAAGGAGGCCGACGTCTTGCAGCCAACGCCTTCCACCCCCACCGATCCACGTAGCTTCGGCCTCCAGCACGACGTGCTCCTCGAGCAGATCGACGACACCGTGCTCGTGGTGAACCTCGCGACCGACGAGATCATCGAGCTCAACGAGACGGCCGCGAGGCTCCTCGAGCTCCTGGCCGAGGGCCGCTCGGACCGCGAAGCCGCTCAGGCGCTCGCTGCCGAGTACGCGACCACGCCGGCCGCCGTCGCGAGCGACGTGGCCGAGACCGTTCAGGTGCTCCTGGACGGCGGCGTCATCGCGGAGCGAGCGGCGTAAGCATGACGCTCGCCCTGCCGGCCCCCGTCGCCCCGCGGAACACGCCTGGGCCGTCCACGGTTCGAGTGGACGAGCTCCGAGTCGTGCGAGCGACGGTGCCGCGCCTCGTGGAATCGGACCCGAGCGTGGCGGTCTGGCGGGATCGGCGCGGCGAGGCCGCCGCGTACGGCCTCACGGCCGGCGCCTGGCGCTGGCTGGTCGTCGTCGGGGTCGGCGCCTACAGGTTCCGCTCCGAGCCGCGAGACCTCTACCGCGTGGAGGTCGAGGTCGTTCCCGAGGAGGGCGTCTCGGCCGAGGTGCTCGACGACTTCTTCCTACGGACCGTGATGCCGGTGGCCGTGCAGCCCCACGGGCTCGAAGCCGTCCACGCCAGCGCCGTCGCGTTCGATGGGTTCGGAGCCGCACTGTTCTGCGCGGACTCCAACAGCGGGAAGTCCACGCTCGCCTACGTCCTGGGTCAGCGCGGCGCCCGGCACCTGGCCGACGACTTCGTGCTCCACGACCCGACCACCGCACGGGCTCTGCCCGTGCCGTTCGTTCCTCGCCTGAGGCGCCCCAGCGCCGAGCGCTTCGGCGCCCCTCGTCGCAGCGAGGTGGCTGCCACCAGCGTCGGCTGGTTGCGGCGTCTCGACGAGCGGCTGCCCCTCGGCGCGATCTTCCTGCTGAACCGCGGGGCGGACCGGATCCACATCGAGCCGGCTCCCAGCTCATACGCCCTCGGTCGACTGCTCAACGAAGCGTTCGTCGACGCGATCTCAGACCGCGCTCGCAAGAGGTCCCTCGTCGAGGCGTACCTCCGGCTGACCGCCAGCGTGCCCGTGTTCAGGCTGTCCTACCCGGACGGTCTCGGGGACCTGCCAGCCGTCTGCGAGCGCATCGAATCGTTCGCTAGTCACCGCGCCGCAGCGGCGCGTTGCTAGGAGTTCTGGAAGGAGAGGTGTCGGATATGAAAGATTGGACCCCGATGAAGGTCACGGTAGTCGGTCAGGTCACCGAAGTGGTCATGGGTGGCCGCAAGCACAGCGGGCGTGGCTCCTACGGCAGCCGCGGCAGCCGCAGCCGTTCGTCCAGCAAGGGACCCAGGGGACCTCGGTTCCTCTGACTCGCGAGGCCGTGTGGCCGCCACGCTGGCGGCCACACGGCGCATCCCCTTACCCGCTCGCATGATCATCGAGCCCCTCCGCTTCGCCCCGGACCTGCCCCTCCCCCGCGCTCTCGGCTCGGAGGAGGACTCGCTCAACTTCGAGGACGCCGACGGGCAGAACCTCGTCGCGCGCGCCTGCCGGGACGGGGACTGGTGTTGGCTGTGGCTCGATGGAGTGGGTTCCTTCCGCTTCCCGGCCTTCCCCCAGGACGGCGCCCTTCGGTGCGACGTCGTCCTCGACGAGGGCGCCTCCGACACCGAGGCCGTCGACGACTACTACCGTTCCGTCGCTCCGATGGCGTTCCAGGTCTACGGCCTGGAGGCGCTCCACGGCACCGCCGTACGCGGGCCGTCGGGCGCGCTCGTGCTGCTCGCTCCATCCCGTACCGGCAAGACGACGCTGGCCTGCGAGCTCCTCGCCCGCGGCCACGAGCTCGTGGCTGACGACGCCGTCGTCCTCGAGGTGCCGACCCAAGCTGCCTCGCCCGCGCTCCGGCCACTGCCGTTCGTGGCGCGCCTCCGCGACGACTCCGCAGCCCGCTACTCCAGACCGATCCGCGACAGGACCGTCGTCGCTGGCGCGGCTCGGCTCGGCGATCCCGTGCCCCTGGCCGGCTTCGTGATGCTCGACCGCCGCGAGGACGTGTCGCGGCCGACGCTGGAGCGGCTCGCGAGCAGCGCGGCCCTGAAGGCGTTGCTCTCGAGGTGCTACTTCCACTACTCGAACGACGACAGCAGGCATCGTCGCCTGATCGCCGCTTACCTGCGGGTGACGCGGGACGTGCCCGTGTACTCCCTCACCTACCCGAGCGGGTACGAGCACCTCGGCGCCGTCGCCGACCTGCTGCAAGACTTCGCTAGAAGCTAGAAGCTAGAAGCTGAGACCCTGCGCGGAGGCCAGCTCCCTCAGGGCGCCACCCTCCGAGCCGTACAGCTCGCGCCACGTCCCTGACTCGACCAGACGACCTTCCGCCATCACGTGCACCGTGTCGGCGTCCCTCACCGTCGCGAGGCGGTGGGCGATGACCACGAGCGTCACGCGCCCATGGAGACGGCGGATCGCCTCCTGCACCCGGGCCTCGTTGACCGCGTCCAGGCTGCTGGTCGCCTCGTCGAGCACCAGCAGCTCGGGGTCGCGCAACAGGGCCCGCGCGAGGGCCAGACGCTGGCGCTCGCCGCCGGAGAGGCGCGTTCCGCGGTCTCCCACCACCGTGTCGAGACCCTCGGGCAACTCCCGGACGAACCCGGCGGACGCGGCCTCGAGGGCCTCCCAGAGGCGAGCCTCGTCCGCGCCGGGGTCGGCGAGAAGGAGGTTGGAGCGGATCGTGTCGTGGAACAGGAAGACGTCCTGGGCGACGTAGGCGACGCGCCGCCGCCAGGCCGGGCGCTGCGCCGGCGTGAGGGGCCGGCCGTCCAGCAGGAGCTGGCCGGCGTCGGGCTCGAGTAAGCCGATGAGGACGTCGGCCACGGTGCTCTTGCCGCCGCCAGAAGCGCCGACGATCGCGGTCGTCTTGCCGACCGGCACCGTGAGAGACACGCCGCGCAGGGCCTCGCGGCCTGGCTCGTAGGCGAACGTGACGCCGTCGAGCGCGATCGCGTCGTGCAGCGGCGCGATGTCCGGCCCCGCGTCGGGCTCGCGCGCCGGCGCGAACCGGTCGAGCGCTTCCTCGACCAGCTCGAGCGCGGGCAGGCTCGAGAGCAGTGACTGGTACGAGCGCTGGAGGCCCGTGAGCATGGGGACGAGACGTGCGAACAGGTAGACCAGCAGCAGCATGCCGGCGGGCGTGACGCTCTCCATGCCCAGCGCGAGCCAGATGATGCCGCTCAGCATGACCACCGAGCCGGTCTGCAGGAGCAGCCCGACGTTCGCGTGGTTCGACGCCACGCTCACCACGGCGTCGGCGGCGCCCCGGCTCCGCGCGCCGAAGGCGAGCAGGCTCGCGGGCTCCGCGCCGTGCGCCTTGACCGTCTTCAGGCCCGTGAGGTGGTCGCTCACCACCGCGTACAGCTGCTTGAAGGCAGCCGAGACGTCCCTGCCGCGCTCCTTGGCCCGCTGGGTCAGAGGCGCCGAGACGACGGCCAGCACCAGGCCGGTCACCACCACGAGCGCCGTCAGGAGGGGGGACAACACGATCGCCACCCCGAGGTGCACGAGCACCATGAGCACCTTGGTGACCAGCGAGACGATGCGCCCCGCGATACCCCCGAGCCTGTCGACCTCGCGTGTGAGAAGGTGGAGGTTGCTGGCAGCCTTCTCGGAGGCGAGCAGGCGCCACCGGGAGAGCGTGAGGGCCTCGAACAGCCGAGCGCGCTGGCCGTGGACGAAGTCCTCGTAGATGCGCGTCTCGACCACGTCCTGCACCCTCCGCAGGACCGCCGTGCCGACGAGGACGAGGGCGTTGAGACCCAGTAGGGCCGACGCGGTGGGGGAGAGGCCCAGCCGGTCGAGCGCGGTGACGACGTACTGCACGAACGGCTCGGTGGTGCCGCCTCCGGTCTCTACGCCGATGAGGCCGAGCAGCGGTACCATCATCACGAGGCCGACCCCGGCGGTCACCCCGGACAGCAGGCCGAACCCGAACAGCACCAGGAGCCGCCAGCGCATGGTCGCCGCCATCTCGCGGGCGAACCGTGCCAGGGCTCTCATGTCGCTCATCTGGCGGAGTATAGGCGTGCTGCGCAGTTCCGGCGGGGGCAAGTCGCACAGCTTCGCAGGTCCGAGCAGCGCTACCGCGCCCGCCCTGAGGGCGGGGTGAGAATCGCACCCCTCTGAGCTCCGAACGGCTGTCTAATGGCTGGCGATGACGGCACCAACGCGCGAGCCGACCCTTGGCGCCGCCCGCAGGGCCGGCCTCCGGAACAGCGCGGTCGAGTCGCTCCTCGTAGGTGGCAGCGTCGACCTCACCGACGTCGCCGAGCTCATCGATCAGGGCCTCGCCTCCGTGGCGCTGCGCGCCGCGTCGGCGGTCGAGGGCACGAGCTCCGGAGGGGGTCTGGATGCCGCAGCGCGCAGCGACCTGAGCGCCGCCCGACGCGACGCGCTCGTGCGCCACGCCGCCGTCAGGACGGCGGTCGCGCCACTGCTGTCCGGCTGGCGCGCGGCAGGCATCGACGTGCTGGTCTTCAAGGGCTTCTACCTCGCCGAGAGCGTCTACGCAGACTCCGCCGACCGGGCTTACAGCGATGTGGACGTCGCGTTGAGAGCGGCTCCGGGCAGCCCTGCCGTCGGTCCCGCGGCCCTGGCCCAGCTCGCCGCCGACGTGGCGGCCTCCACCGGTTGGCGCGTCTTGTGGCGCTACGGCGAGGAGGACAGGGCTGGCGCCCTCCACCAGGCCCGCTACGACGGACACGAGCTCCTCCAGTTGGTGCACGCGCGCACCGGCATCCAGCTCGACGTCCATCGGCGGCTCGTACACAACAACGTCAACGTCGCGCGGGCGCCGGTCGCCGCCGAGCGCATCACGGCCGCGGTGTGGGACGCTGCCGTGACGATCCAGCTGGCAGGGGCCTCGGTGAAGGCTCCGGCGTTCGTCGACTCTGCTCTCGTCGGGCTGATCGCCTCGCGCAGCTGGTCGGGTGACAGGCACGAGCTCAGGGCGCACGACTACCTCGACCTCGCGGCGCTGATGGAGGCCGGCGCCATCGGCCGGGAGCAGCTTCTGGAGCGGGCGCGCGAGCTGGGGATGGCCCGCACCACCCGGGCGTTCCTGACCCGCTGCGACCCGTCGCGTTCCGTGCTCCACGCTCGGCCGCCGGGCGCCTTCGAGCGGTTCACCCTCGACCTGCGGATGGTACCGGAGCGCTGGCCGCGGGGCCTCGCCACCAGGGCCAGGCGAGTGAGCAGGCACTGGGAGGAGGCGGTGGCGACCGCGCGCGTGTGGCCGGTTGTCGGCGCCGAGGTGAGCCGTTGGCGGCGTGGGGAGCTGCGACTCCCCGAACCCGGCGCGAGCGCCGCCGGCGGCTCCGCTCCCGACCATCGGACCTGGCGCGACGTCCAGGTCGGAACGCGCCGTGCTCTCCAGTTGCGCGGCATCGACGCGTCCGCTCACCCGCTGCTCGCCGTTGCGTGCCTGGCGACGGCGGCCGCGCGCCGCGGACTGGCGGTCGAGCCGGTCGTGGCCGGTGGCCACCTGCGCTTGCTGGCTACCGGCGAGCCGCTACCCCTCACGCACCTGGGCGCCCCGGTGGGAGGCAGCGCCACGCGGTGGCCCGCCCGCGCCAAGGCCCCTCCTCCCAGCTTCCTGGCGCGCCTCAGGCGCGTCGGCCCGGGAGGTTTCGCGCTTCGCCTCGAGGCCCTCCGCCAGCTGCGGCGTGTCCAGCGGCGCCTGAGGGAGTCGACCTTCCTGGAGGCGCACTCCGACCTGGTCGGCGGCAACGCGTCCAGGTCGCGCGCTGGCGGTCCGCCGCTGGAGGTGGGGCGGGCCGTCGAGTCCGCGGCTCGCTTCGTGCCGGGAGCGTTGTGCGTGGCGCAGTCGCTAGCGGCCCAGGTGATGCTCGCCAGCCGCGGCGTGCCGTCGCGGATCCACTTCGGCTTCCGCCGCTCGCCCCAGGGCGACGTGTCAGGCCACGCTTGGCTCGAGGTCAGCGGGCAGGTCGTCACCGGCGATGAGGGCCTCGAGGACTTCACGCGCACCGCGACGTTCGACGCCTGAGGTCCTCGGAGTGCCTGGGTCGATGCGTCCGCACATGGGCCCGCGTCACGCCGTCCCGCCCCGAGCCCGGATAAGGTCGGCACATGGAGAGCGACATCCTCGCCCGGCGCTTCGCCGTCGCCGACGACGTGGTCGTCGAGGGCATGGGCGATGCCACCGTGGTGGTCAACCTGGCCACCGACCAGATCCACGAGCTCAACGAGACCGCAGCCAGGCTCCTCGAGCTGCTGGGCGAAGGCAAGACTGCAGCCGTGGCCGCTGATGAGTTGGCCGCCGAGTACGAAGCGGACCCCGAGATCGTCCGTGCCGACGTCGAGCGGACCCTGCGCGTCTTCCTCGATGGCGCGCTGGTTACCGCCCTGCCTGACTGAGGCGGCCGCCTACCGGTGCCGCTCGACGTTGGAGCGCTGCAGGACCTGCGAGGCGAGCTCCTCGACGCTGACGTTGGTCGTGTCGAGGAACGGCACGTTGTGCCGCCGGAACAGCCGCTCGGCGCGCTGCGTCTCGAACTCGCACCTCTCCAGAGCGGCGTAGTTGGTGCCGGGGCTGCGCTTGGTGCGCAGCTCGTGCAGGCGCCGCGGGCTGATCGTCAGGCCGAAGAGCTTGCCGCGGTACGGGGCCAGCGCGCTCGGCAGGGAGTCGCCCTCGAGGTCCTCCTCCACCAGCGGGAAGTTCGAGGCCTTCACCCCGTACGTCATGGCGAGGTAAAGGCAGGTCGGGCTCTTGCCCACGCGCGAGACGCCGACCATCACCACGTCCGAGCTGCCGTAGCGCTTGACGTTGGAGCCGTCGTCGGTGACGAGGGTGAACTCCACGGCGTCGATGCGGGCCTGGTAGCGGGCCAGGTCGCGGATGCTGTGCGCCGCGCCGACCACCGGTGCCGCAGGCCGACCCAACGCGGCCTCGAGCTTGGTCATGTACGGGTCGAAGACGTCGAAGTGAACGGCGGCGTCGTCGGCGATGATGCGCCGGACCTCGGGGTCGGTGACGGTGGTGAAGACGATGGGCGGCTCGGGCAGGCGCCCGAACTCGGCCGCGACCTCGGCGGCTCGCTCGACCGTGCTGACGAAGGGCTTGGTCACCGTCTCGATGTCGACGTGGTCGAAGCGCGACAGCAGGCTCTGGCCCACGACCTCGGCGGTCACGCCGGTGTGGTCGGAGACGAAGTAGACGCGCCTCTTGGGTCTGTGGGCCTG
>JBIQIQ010000066.1:0-12405 GCA_044507975.1 Deinococcaceae bacterium | reverse complement strand
GGCCCCACCACCGAGCGCTCCGAGGCGGAGACGGGCACCGCCGTCGCCGTGCGTTACGGCCGCACGGCCGAGCTCGCCGTGCTCATCAGCGAGGAGGGAGCCGCCAGCCCAGCCGACGGCTTCTGGGCCCAGGACGCCGGCGCGCTCGGAGCGCTGACCCGCGGAGGGCACCTCGCGCCGGTGCCGGCCGAGCTCTTCGAGAACGTCGCGGACAAGAACCGCGTGCCTGGCGAGGCCTGGGTGCCGGTCAGCGCCCGCAACCGCACGCTCATCTACTCGACGACCAGGGTCGACGCTGCGGAGCTCCCGGCCAGCGTTCTGGAGCTCACCGATCCGGCCTACCGAGGCAGGGTCGCCTGGGCCCCCGGCAACGCCTCCTTCCAGTCGTTCGTGACCGCCCTACGCGCCACGCACGGCGAGGAGGCCGCCGAGGCCTGGCTGCGGGGCATGATCGCCAACGGGACCAAGTCGTACTCGAACAACAACTCCCAGCTCGACGCGGTGGCCTCCGGTGAGGTCGACTTCGGGCTGGTGAACAACTACTACCTGCTCAGGCGCCTCGCCGAGGACCCGGCGTTCCCCGTGGCCCAGACCTTCTTCGGTAACGGAGACATCGGGAACCTCGCGAACGTGACCGGCATCGGCGTGGTCGGGGCCTCCGACCAGCAGGAGCTCATGCACGAGTTCATCGCGTTCCTGCTCTCCGACGAGGCCCAGTCGTTCTTCACGAACGAGAACCACGAGTACCCGATCACGCTGACGGTCGAGCCGCACCCGTCGCTCGTTAGTAGCGAGGAGGCCGTGCAGGCCGCCCCGAACGTCGACCTCGGCACGATCGACGACCTCGAGGGCACCCTCGAGCTCCTGCGTGAGGTCGGTCTGCTCTGAGCGTCATGGCGCTGTTCCCAGTGCGCATGAGGGCGCAGCGCTCGCCCTGGTACGTCGTCGTCCCGGCCGTGCTGGTCGGGGCGGCGACGTTGCTGCCGCTGGTCTACCTCGTGGTCAGGGCGCTCGAGCTCGACGTCGCGACGCTCGCCGAGCTCGCCAGCCGCAGCCGGAACGTCCGGCTGCTCGGCAACACCGCAGCGCTCGCCGGGCTCGTCCTGGCGGGCGGGACCCTGATCGCCGTGCCGCTCGCCTGGCTGGTCACGCGCACGGACATCCGCGGCCGGCGCCTCATCACCTGGCTGTCGGTCACGCCCCTGGCGGTGCCCGGCTACGTGATGGCTTACGCCCTGCTGGGGCTGGGTGGGTACCAGGGCGTCATGATGCGCGTCTTCGACGTGCTCGTCCCGCGCCCCAGCGGACTATGGGGGGCCGCGGCCGCCCTGACGCTCTACACCTTCCCCTACATCTTCCTCAACGTGCGGAGCGCTCTGCTCGGCCTGGACTCGAGCCTGGAGGAGAGCGCGCGCTGCCTCGGCATGCGTCCGAGCGCGGTCCGCTGGCGCGTAGTGATACCGCAGCTCAGACCTGCTCTCCTCGCCGGCTGGCTGGTCGTGTCTCTCTACGTGCTCGGCGACTTCGGCGCCGTCGCCCTCATGCGCTTCGAGACGTTCAGCTTCGCCATCTACACCCAGTACACCGCGGCCTTCGACCGGAGCAACGCGGCGCTGCTCTCGCTGATGCTCCTCGCGATCACCACCCTCATCGTGGCCGTCGAGCTCAGGCTCCTCGGGCGCCGCCGCTACGCACGGGTCGGCAAGGGCGTGCTCCGGCGGTCCGCGCCGGCGCGCCTCGGATGGCGGGCGCCGTTCGCGTACCTCTTCGTCGCCGTCACGTTGGGGGCAGCGCTCGGGCTCCCCGTGCTCACGCTGGTGAGCTGGATGGTGCTGGTCCCGCCCGGCGCCGCGCAGATCGGTGCGGTCGTCTCGACGTTCCTCGGCACCGCCGTGCTCGCCGTGCCGGCAGCCGTCCTCACCGCCGCGTTGGCCGTACCGGTGGCGGTGGCCGGGCTGCGCTCACGCTGGTTCGGAGGCAAGCTGCTCGAGCGGCTCGTGTACCTCGGTTACGCCGTCCCGCCCGTGGCGCTGGCGCTGGCGCTGGTGATGTTCGCGATCCGCTTCGTGCCAGGGCTGTACCAGACCTACCCACTCCTCCTCTTCGCATACGTGATCAGCTTCCTCGCCCTGGCCATCGGGCCAGTGCGCAGCGGCCTGCTGCAGGTGAACCCACGGATGGAGGAGACGGCGCGCTCGCTGGGCCGGGGGCGGTTCCTCGCGTTCGCCCAGGTCGTGATGCCGTCGATCTACCGCAACGTGCTGGCCGGCGGCGCGCTGGCGCTGATGGCGGTCATGAAGGAGCTGCCGATGACCTACCTCCTGGCTCCCAGCGGGTACCGGAACCTCGCGGTGAGGGTCTTCGGCCTCACCAACGAGGCGATGATGGCTGCGGCCGCACCGTACGCCATGGCCATCGTGCTGTTCTCGTCGCTGTTCGTCGGGCTCCTGATCGCCTACGAGGGGCGCCGGGCCGGCTGAGCCGCGGGAGGGGGCGCCTCAGGCGCCGCCGGCGCCGCGACGCCGCAGTGTGACGCCGTCGCCGGTGACGCGCACCCAGGCCTCGTCGCCGACGGCCAGGCGGCTCTCAGGTGACGCGAACACGACCAGCCGCTCCTCCTGGCCGGTGCCCCCAGCGGGCGCCTCGCCCGTGGAGGGATCGACGACGGCCTCGTAGGTGACCACGTGACCCTTGAACTCGCGCCTCACCACCCTGGCTCGCACCGCGCCGCCCGCCGACCCGAAGGCACCGACCGGCGGGCCCGACTCCGGGGACGAAGCCGGCACGAGCTCGAGGTGATCGGGCCGCAGCGAGATGATCACGCGGCCGTCGGCCGTTTCGGAGAGGGGCACCGCTCCGATCGTGGTGCGCGCGGTGCGGCCCTCCGCCAGCCCGCGCAGCAGGTTGGTGCGGCCGAGGAAGCTGGCCACGAAGGCGGTGCCTGGATGGAAGTAGACGTCCTCCGGCGCTCCCACCTGCTGCAGCTTGCCGTCGCGCATGACGGCGACGCGGTCGCCGAAGGAGAGCGCCTCCTCCTGGTCGTGAGTGACCACGATGGCGGTGATGCCGCTGCGGGCGAGGATGGCCCTCACCTCGTCGCGGGTGCTGCCCCGCAGCGAGGCGTCGAGGTTGCTGAAGGGCTCGTCCAGCAGGAGGATGTGTGGCCGAGGGGCGAGCGCCCGCGCCAAGGCGACCCGCTGCTGCTGCCCACCGGAGAGCTGATGCGGGTAGCGCGAGTCGAAGACGGTCAAGCCGACCAGGGCTAGGACCTCCGCAGCCCGCCTGCGCTTCTCGTCGCGGGTCCCCTTGAGGCCGAAGGCGACGTTGTCGAGCACGGTCAGGTGCGGGAAGAGCGCGAAGTCCTGGAACACGAAGCCGATGCGGCGCTCCTCGGGCCGGGCCATCACGCGGTCGGAGGCGACCACCTTGCCCGCCACCTCGACGGTGCCAGCATCGGGCCTCTCGAAGCCGGCGATGAGCCTCAGGAGCGTGGTCTTGCCGCATCCCGACGGCCCGAGCAGACACATGACCTCCCCGGGGTCCACCGACAGGCTCAGCTCGTCGACCGCTGGCGGCGCGTGCGGCGCGTAGCGCTTGGTGAGCCGGGAGACGTTGACGATGGGATCCGAGGGGCGCATGTCGGCGCTGGCATTATCGCCCGGGACGGCGTTCGCCTCGGTGTCGTAGCGGCCGAGGCGCGCAGGCGCTAGCGTTGTCGCCATGTTCAAGCGTTCCCTCATCGCCGTAGCTGCCGCGCTGGCACTGGCGGCACCCCCCGCCCTGGCGCAGCCCGCCCTCAGCTCGCTGCTGCCGGAGACCACCGTGCTCGCGCTGCACGTGTCGCCTGAAGGTTTCGACCCCACCACGCTCGAGGCGCTGTTCTCCGACCTCGACGTGGGCAAGGCGACTGAGGCCTTGAGCGCGCTCGGCGGGCTGCTGGGCGACGCCGACCTCGCCGGCGCCGAAGAGCCGGTCGACCTGCTGGAGGAGATCGCCGCGGGATGCCCCGAGCTGGCCGCTGCGCTGCGCGACGTCGAGCCCGCTCTGGGCCCCACCGTCTTGGGAGTCTCGGTCTCGCGCTTCGACCCGATGCCAGGCCTCGTGGCGGCCACGCGGCCGGCGGACCCGGGCTTGGCGGCGCGCCTGCTGCAGGCGGCCGTCGGATGCCTGGACGGCACCGAGCTCGGGGTGGAAGGCGACTCGCCCCTCTACCTCCTCGCCGACGGCAGCGACATGCCGCTGATCCTGGCGGAGACATCCGGCACCCTCATCGTCGCCACCGACCCCGAGCTCGCACGCGGCGCGGTCAGGCGCTCCGGGGCGGCGGGGGAACGCGGGTTCGCGAACACCCGTCTAGGCGCTCTGTCCTCCGGCATGACCTCGCGCGGTCTCGCCGTCAGCCTCAACCTCGCGGCCGCCGCCGACGCCCTCGAGCTCTACCGCGGCGCCCTGGGCGACATGCCGGAGGCGGCACCGCTGGCCGAGCGCTTCCTCACGACGCTCCGGGTGGTGGGGGGCTTCGCCTGGCACGTCACGGCCGACGCCGGCGGCCTGTTGGTGGAGTCGGTCGCGGCCTTCGACGAGCGGCTCGCGGAACAGGTGGGCGAGGAAGCGCTCCTCGCGCTGCTCACCTGCTCGGACTGCCTCCCGGCCGAGCCGACGCTCCTGCCACGAGATGCGGTAGCGATCAGCGGCGGTGCCTTCTCGCTCCGAGCGTTCGTCGACTGGGTCGACTCCTGGCTCGCGAGCGCCGGCGAGCTCGGCGTCGGTGGCGCCGACCTGCGCGACCTCCTCGGGGAGGTCCTCGGCGTCGACGTCGACGCGGCCCTGCTCGGATGGCTCGGCGAGTCCTGGCACGCCGCCACGCTCGACGTGCTCGGGACCGACCTGCGCGGCTGGCTGCAGGGTCTACCCACGGTCGTCACCGTGCCTGTCACCTCCGAGCCAGAGGCGCGGCGTGGCGTCGCGCTGTGGCCCGAGGCGCTCCAGGGCCTCGGCGAGCTCGTCGGGTCGCTGGGCGCCGAGGGTCCGGCGGGCGACGTTCGGCTCGAGGACGCCGTCTCCTTCCGGGAGCGCGCCTACAGGGGCGTCGAGTACCTCCGCGTGCGGTCTGGGCCGACTCTCGACCTCGGCGTGGCCGTGTTCGGGGGGCAGCTCGTCGTGGGCTGGCCGGTCGAGAGCCTTCACGCCGCGATCGACGTGCACCTCGGTACACCGCAGCCGGCCGGAACGGTATGGCGCACGCTGGAGGGCCTCGACCTCGGTGCCGGCGGCGTCGTCGGATACCGCCTGACCGACACCTCCGCGTTCCTGCGCGGGATCGCCGACGTCTGGGACCTCGCGGCTGGCTCGGTCGCGACCGCGGCGTGGCTCGGCGTGAACGAGGCCGCGGAGCTGCTCGAGGGAGAGGGCGGTGCCAGCCCGACGTCGGCGCCACCGGATCTGCCGAGCTTCGACGACCTCATCGGGCTCGCCGACCTCGTGGCCGAGGCCCTGGAGCTACTGGCGGACCGCACCGGTGTGGCCGTAGGCACGAGCGAGGTCAGGGACGGCGTGCGCTGGTCCACCTGGCGGCTGCCGCTCCGCTGAGGCGGCCGACGGCGGGGCCCGCGTCCCTAGCCTAGGGCAGCAGGTAGAGCCACTCGTCGGTCTCGAACTTCTCGCGCCTGAGCCGCTCGGCGGCCCGCAGCTCGGCCTCGCTCAGGCGCGAGGGGCTCAGCCCGTAGCTGTCGGCGAACGTCTCGACGAAGCGGTCGACGATCGCCTCGCGGGGGAGCCGGGTCTGCTCCCTCAGCGGGGTCACGCGCTTGTTCGCGCTCACCGACCCCTTGTCCGACAGCTTCTCGCGCCCGATCCGGAGCACCTCGAGCATCTTCTTGGCGTTCATGTCGTAGGCCATCGTCACGTGGTGGAGCACGGCTGCTGCACGCCGTGTCTGGGCGGCGCCGCCGATCTTCCCCTGGTCCGAGGAGATGTCGTTGATGGGCTTGTACTCGGCGTTCACCCCCAGGCTTCTGAGGGCGGCGATCACCCACGCGTCCATGAACTCGTAGGAGTCGACGAACGACATGCCCTTGACCAGGCTCTCGGGCGCGTAGACGGAGTAGGTGATCGTGTTGTGGGGCTCTACGAACATCGCGCCCCCACCCGTGATGCGGCGCGCGACCGTGACGTCGTGGCGCTCTGCGCCCTCCATGTCGACCTCGTTGCGCACCGACTGGAAGCGCCCGAGGATCACGGCGTTGCTCGCCCACTCCCAGATGCGGACGGTCGGCTGGCGTCGCCCGGCGCCGACCTCGAGCGTGAGCACCTCGTCGACAGCCATGTGGAGCCGGGGCGCCATGGCGTCGTCACGGATCAGGAGCCAGTCGTGGTGGCGCCAGCGCGCCAGCTGCTCACGCGTGAACCGCCCCCCGCCGTCCGAGCTCACAGGCGCTCCCGTGGCGTGTGGTCGTCGATCGCGCGCCGGACCGCGGTGGCGACCGCCGCGGTCGTGAAGCCGATCAGCTGCGCTCCCTCCGGGAGGCTGCGGTCCATGCGCTCCGCGAGGTCGGCCTCGCTGGCGTCAGCTGGGGCGCCCGCGAGCGCTCCCATCAGGGCCTGGAGGGCCGTCTCTGGCTCGAGGAAGAAGTCGCCGCTCACCTCGGCCGAGGCGATCCTGTCTCCCTCCACCACCACGTCGGCCACCACCAGCTTGCCGCCCGGCGTCTTGTACTCCCCGTGCCTGGCCATGCCGCGATGATATGCCCGGACTCGAGAGACCTTCGCTCATCCGGAGGGCCAGGCGCAGGACGTCGTCCCAGCTGCGGGTGAGACCCGCCGCGCCGCCCGCCTGAGCGTGGCCGCGCAGGCGCTTGGCCACGGCCCCTTGCGAGCCCTCTACCAGCACGAGCTCGCGCTTGGCGCGGGTGAGGGCGACGAACAGCACGTTGGCCTCGGAGGCGTCCTCGTCCGGCGGCCCGCCCACTCGGTCCGCCTCTCCCTCCGAACCGGTCCGGCTGCTCGGGTCGCCGTGCATCGCGGCCTGCTCCGGGCCGGCGCCCACGCCCAGCTCCTCGGGGGCGAGCAGGAAGACCCGGGGCGCCTCCCGGCCCTTGGCCTTGTGGATGGTGGATAGCAGAAGGTGCGGAGCGTCGGCGGCCACGGCGCTCTCCGGGAAGAGGCGCCGCAGCGACTCCATCACCGGCGCTGGCCGAGACGTGCCAGCGGCCGCGGCGGCCAGCGCGACCGCGACGTGGCTCTGCCGACTGGCCTCCAGGAGACGTGGGAGCGCGAGGTCCGTGAGGTGCTCGGCCTCGAGGCGCCTGCGTTCCGACTCGAGCGAGGCCGCGAGGCTCTCCCTGCCGAGGTCGGCCGAAGTGGAGAGCCGCTCTGCCAGAGAGGAGGCTGCCGGTAGCAGGTCGTCACCCAGCACGACCACTGGGGTGCCGGCGGCGGCGACGGCGAGGGCGACGTCGAGCAGCGGTCCGTTCGTGCGGGAGAGGACGAGGTCGCCAGGTTCAGCCTCCGAAGGGAGGCGCGCCAACTGCGTGACCCGCACGGTGCCGGTGGCCGCCCCCGGAGCGGGCAGCATGGCTGGCGAGAAGCGCCGTGCCAGCACGACGTGGCGGGTCGGGCAGCGGAAGCTCACCGACAGCGGCATGGTCCTTGCCCGCGTGAGGCGCGCGATGCGCGGCAGCGAGCGGGAGTCGGCACCCGCGAAGGCGTAGATGGCCTGATGCGGATCGCCGACGAACAGCGCCCGCGCCCCGGCGGCGACGAGCCGTTCGACGAACGCGAGCGCCAGCCGGCTGAGGTCCTGAGCTTCGTCGACGCAGACGAACGCGTAGCGCGGGACCCTCAGCCCCAGCCTCACCGGGAGGTAGAGCAGGTCGGTGAAATCGACCTCGGGCGAGGCGACGCCGGCCCGGAGGAACTCCACCACCAGCGGGAGGGCTCGGGCCGCGGGCAGCGGTAGCTCGACCCGGTAGCGGGCGGCGAGAGCTTCGACCTGCAATGCGGACCGGAGCTCGGTGAGCTCGAGCCGGGCGAAGCGCGCTAGCTCGGCGAGCATGGCTGGTGCCTGCGGCGGCAGACCAGGGATGGCCGCCGCCAACCTCTCGTACTTGCCCTCGGAGAGATGCCCGCCAACCCCAGCAGAGGAGACGACTCGCAGGCCGAGCGCGTGGAGCGTGAGCGCGACGACCCCCTCTGGCAGCCGGCGGGCCAGCTCTACGGCCGCCGAGCGGTTGAAGGCGAGGAACGCGACCTCGGATGGGGGCACGCGCAGCTCCTCGACGAGCGTACGGGCGACCATGACGAGCGTCGTGGTCTTGCCGCTGCCGGCGGTGGCCTCGACGACGCCGTGCTCGCCGCCGGCGCGAACGAAGCCGAGCACCGCCTCCTGGTAGGCGTTGGCCTGCATGCGCGCATGATCGTGCGGCGCCCAGGACAGCGGCCACGGGCAGGCGCCGGGAGCGTGCGGGCAGCTGCCTAGAACCGCTAGACGAAGACCGCCGCTCTCTCGAGAGAGCGGCGGTCCAGGCTAATGGTCGGTCGCGGGCTCAGCTCAGCTGGCCGTGCCGCTGGGGCGGCGGCCGCGCGAACGGCGGCGGCGCCTGCGGTTGCCTCCGGCCACCGACGCACCTGCGGGGGCTTCCGAGCGACCGAGGGCGACCCCGTTGCCGGCGCGATCTGCGCTGGCGTAGGCAGGCGCCTGAGGGCGAGGACCGCTGGGCTGCGTCCGACCGGGGGTGCCGGCAGGGCGGCCGCCGCCACGGCGCGACCGGTTCGATCCGCCACCGCCGCGGCCCTGGCTCGGGCCCAGGTCGTCGAGGTGGGCGCTGTGCGCAGGGACGAAGCCCTCGACCGGGCGCCGCTCGACGCGGCGGCCCAGCACGCGCTCGAGATCGCGCACGTTGCCGAAGTCGCCGGGCGTGACGAAGGTCAGCGCCTCGCCGGTGCGCTCGGCCCTACCGGTGCGCCCGATGCGGTGGGTGTAGGCCTCGGGAGTGTCCGGGAAGTCGTAGTTGATTACGTGGCTGACGGCGGCCACGTCGATGCCGCGGGCGGCGATGTCGGTGGCCACGAGCACGTCGAAGGTGCCGTCGCGGAACCCGTCGAGCGCGGCCTGCCGCCTCGTCTGGGAGAGGTTGCCCTGGATCTCGGCCGCCTCGAAGCCAACCTTCTTCAGGTTGGCCGCCAGACGCTTGGCCCGGTGCTTGGTGCGGGTGAACACGAGCACCGACCTGGCCTCCGGCCGGTCGAGCAGGTGCATGAGGAGGTCGGTCTTGCGGTCCTCGTCGGCGGGGACGAGGTAGTGGTCGATGGTGTCCGCCGTCTTGGAGCGCGAGATCTCCACGCGCAGCGGGTCCGTGAGGAGCCCGTCGGCGAGGTGCCGGACCTCGGCGGGCATCGTCGCCGAGAAGAGGAGGCGCTGTGCGCTGGCAGGGACGAGCCCGACGATGCGCCGAACGCTGGGCAGGAAGCCCATGTCGAACATGTGGTCGGCCTCGTCGAGCACGAGGGCCTCGACGTGCCTCAGGTCGGCGTTGCCGCGCTCGACGTGGTCGAGCAGGCGGCCGGGGCAGGCGACGATGACGTCGGCGCGGCCGCGCAGCGCCTCGACCTGGGGCTGGAAGCCGACGCCGCCGTAGACAGTGGCGCTGCGCAGGCCCGTGTGCCTGCCGAGGCGGTTGAACTCGTCGTTGATCTGCTCGGCGAGCTCGCGGGTGGGAGCGACGACGAGCGCCCGCACGCGCTTCCTGCCTCCCGGGGCGGAGCGCGCGAGGCGCTGCAGGATGGGCAGAACGAACGCGGCGGTCTTGCCGGTGCCGGTCTGCGCGAGCCCGAGGACGTGGCGGCCTTCGAGGGCTGCCGGGATCGTCTGGGCCTGGATGGGTGTCGGCCTATCGTAGCCAGCGTGCTTGACGCCAGCGAGGATCGGCTCGTCGAGCGCGAAGCTCGTGAAGCTGGTGTGCATCTATGTCCTACCTTCAGCCAACCACTAGCCTGAAGAAAGGATCTCGCCAGCGGGAAGCGTTTGAGTCTACTCCATCGAGGCGCCTCCGCGTGGCAGACGGCCGACACGGCCCCCTCGACGTTCGCCGCCGTTGAGCGGCCGCGCCCCGACGTGCTAACATCGGCAGGCTTTGGGACCAGCGACCACGCTGGGAGTTGGCGCGTGCCGTTTCGGCGCCGCCGTCGATTGAAGCTACGAAGGAGAACAGATGGCTAGCAACCCCTCGGCCATGAAGCGCAAGCGCCAGGACGACAAGAAGCGTCTGGCGAACCGCGCTCGCAAGAGCACGATCCGCACCTTCACGAAGAAGGCCGTCACGGCCGCCGAGTCCGGCGACTTCGAGGCGGCAGCCAAGTTCGAGAAGGTCGTCCAGGGCCTCGTCGACAAGGCCACCAAGACGAACACGTTCCACAAGAACAACGCCGCGCGTCGCAAGTCCCGTCTGGCGAGGCGGATCAACACCCTGCGTGAGCAGGCGCAGGCCTGATTCTCTAGGCCACCACTAGTCAGGCAGACCCGCCCAGGCCTTCGCCTGGGCCAGAGCAGCATCGAACATGGCCGGCGTGAGCCGGCCTGTGTTCGTGTTCTGGAAGCTCACGTGGTAGGCGTCGATCAGCGGCACTGCCCCGACCGCGTCGGCGCCATCGACCTGATCGAGACGGTGCACGCTCCCGTGCGCGAACGGGAACTCGCTCAGCCGCAGCCGCAGGCCGCGGGCCCGGTACAGCCGCAGCACCGAGTCGTGGCCGATCCTGCCCAGGGCCAGCAGGGCCCTCAACTGGGGCAGGCCGCGGAAGTCGTGCTCGAGCCACCGCCTGCAGTTGCGCAGCTCGTCGGGCCTCGGCTTGTTGCCGGGTGGCACGCACCGGGCCGACGCCGTGATCCACACGCCTCTCAACCTCATGCCGTCGCCCCTGTGGCTGGCCGTCGGTTGGTTCGCCAGGCCGGCGCGATGCAGGGCAGGGTAGAGGAAGTCGCCGGAGGCGTCGCCCGTGAACATCCTGCCGGTGCGGTTGCTGCCGTGCGCACCTGGTGCCAGGCCCACGAGGAGTAGGCGCGCCTCCGGGTCCCCGAAGCCGGGCAGCGGTGCGCCCCAGTACTCTTCTTCGCGGTAGGCGCGGCGCTTCTCGCGGGCCACCTGCTCGCGGTACTCGGCAAGCCGCGGGCAGAGCCGGCAGCCGGCGAGCTCGGGAGGGTAGGGGTCGAACGTCGTCGCCACGCTGCCGGACCATAACCCTCGCCTCGGGCGTGCGCCCGCACCGCTGATAAGCTCGCAGCCGTGGCCGGTACGCGGATCGTGCTCGTCAGGACGAAGGACTCGGCCAACGTCGGCGCTGCGGCGCGGGCGATGCGGAACTTCGGGCTCGACGACCTGTGGCTCGTGGCGCCGCGGTGCCGCATCGACGAGAGGGCCAGGGCCCTCGCCTCGCACGCCGAGGACCTGCTCGAGTCAGCTCGGGTGGTGGACACCCTGAACGAGGCGCTGGAGGGCATCCGCCTGGTGGCCGGCACCAGCGCGCGGCCGCGCCGGGCTCCGTCGTACCGAGTCGCCACGCCGCGCGAGGCGGCGCCGAGCCTCGGTGCGGGCAGCGCCGTGCTGTTCGGGCCGGAGGACCACGGGCTCGCCAACGAGGAGCTGACCCGTTGCCAGCTCCAGCTAGCGATCCCGACGGCCGAGTTCTCCTCCCTCAACCTCGCCCAGGCGGTGCTGGTCGTCGCGTACGAGGCCTGGCAGGCCGGGGTCGGGCCGCACGGCGACGCCGGCGATCCCGGTGCGTGCACGGGCGCGGCGCGGGGGGGCCGCACGGGGGAGGACGGGGCTAGCCGGGATCAGCTCGAGCGCTTCTACGCGCAACTGGAAGACGGCCTGCTGCACATCGGCTACACCGACCCCAGACGGGCTCCGAGCGTGATGCGCATGCTGAGAGCGGTCTTCGACCGCGCCGACCTAAGCGCCCACGAGCTGGCCGCCCTGCGTGGGCTCGTCAGCCAGGTGCGCTGGGCCGCCGATCAGGACCCGGCGCGGCTGCCGGGTGCCCTGGAGGGGGGAGATCCAGACCTCTGACCCGGGGGTGAGCCCGCCTCGCGGCGCGTTGACTGTGGCCGAGCACGGCACATATACTCGGGTTCGCCGTCCGGCAGGCCAGTGTCAGCACTCGGTCGCGTCGGTGCGGCAACCGGGTGGTTGACCGGAGGGTTGGCCGAGCGGTCGAAGGCGACGGTCTTGAAAACCGTAGACGGGGAGACCCGTCCGGGGGTTCGAATCCCTCACCCTCCGCCACGATCGACCCGAGAAGCGAGCAGGGCCTGGAGAGGTGGCCGAGCGGCTGAAGGCGCTCCCCTGCTAAGGGAGTATGGGGGAACAAAGCCTCCATCGAGGGTTCGAATCCCTCCCTCTCCGCCAT
>JBIQIQ010000065.1:10913-12467 GCA_044507975.1 Deinococcaceae bacterium | reverse complement strand
TGGCGCGCCCGGTACGCGAAGGCGAGCAGCCCCGCGACGACCGCCACGACGACGATGAGAGGGATGCCGGCGCGGAGCACGAGGTAGAGCTCCCGCAGCGAGACCGTGTCGTCGGGCGTGCGGTAGGGGTCGTCGGCCCGGGCGGGACGCGTGCGGCCGCTGCCGTCGGGCGCGGCTGGCTCAGGTCCGGCGGCCGCGGGCCTGGCGCGCAGGTCCTCCTCAGACACGGTGCGCCCTGATGAAGCCGGCCGACTCGAACCGCTCGACCCAGGGCTTCAGGTCGGCGAGGTCGACACCCAGCTGCTCGGCGCAGCCCGTGAGGGGCGCGCCGCTGCCGAGCAGCGTCAGCACCCTCTGGCCCTCGTCGCCGTGAGAGGAGCGGAAGTCCATGTTCAGGTCGGTCATCGGGTTGAGGGCGTCCTTCCCCCGCAAGGTCAGCGTGTAGCGGCTCTCCTCCCAGCCGGGAGGCTCGGTGGGCATGTCGATGTGCGGCAGCGGCTTCAGCGCCAGGTCGAGCGCGTGCCGCCGGGGCGGGCCGAGTGGCGACGACGGCACGGTCAGGAACACCTGGCCCTGGCTCACGTACCGGTAGCCCCGCTCGTCGACCTCGAGCCCGGAGAAGGGCCCGGCCTCGGCGGGCGCGACGCTCTCGACCGCGAGGGCCAGCAGGGGCTCGAGGACCGCGCGTTCCACGCGCTCGATCTCGATCTCGCCCGGGCCCGGCTCCTGGCAGCGCTTCTGCAGCACCCGCAGGGCCTCGGCCCGGCTCGAGGGCCGGCCGGAGCGCTCGTGGACGGCTGCCCTCACCTTGCCGTCGAGCAGCACCACCACGGCGAGCTCGGAGTCGGCGACGTAGGTCAGCAGGCCGTCGAAGGCGAGGTCGCTCAGCCTCTCGAGCAGGGCCTGCAGGTCGACGACCCCGGTCGGCATGCGGAGCGGTGCCCGCGTGCGGGGCAGGGCACGGAGCAGGGCGGAGGCGCTCTCGGGCGAGCGGCTCGGCAGCTGCGGCGTGGGGGCGGGCTCGTGCAGGTGGAGGTGGTACGACTGACCCGGCGCCTCCAGGCGCCCGTAGGAGCCGAGCCGGAAGCTGGCCTCGACCTGCCCGCGGGCGATCAGCAGCACCAGCGAGCCGCCGTCGTCGGAGACGAGCAGGGTGCCGCTGTGCTTGAGGGCTCGCAGGTCTCCGAGGACCGCCTCGGCGCCGAGGCCGCCGGTCTCCCCGACCAGGCCCTGCGTCACGCTCCCGCTCCTCTCGCCGCGACGACCTCGCGCAGCAGGTCGCGGTCGGCGGCGTGGGTCAGGCGCCGCAGCGCCTCCTTGACCGGGAGGAACTCCGCCGACCGGAGGCCGGGCTCCGTGACCCGCGGTGCCGGGTCC
Source organism: Deinococcaceae bacterium (assembly GCA_044507975.1). Classification (GTDB taxonomy): domain Bacteria; phylum Deinococcota; class Deinococci; order Deinococcales; family Trueperaceae; genus DASRWD01. The sequence goes on along the minus strand of JBIQIQ010000065.1, from coordinate 11,090 downwards.
TCACAGGTCATGGCGAACCAGACCACGCGCCGGGGCACCCCGCGCGGGTTGACGTAGCTCGTGACGTGCTCGGTCGGGTCGTCGCACCAGGCCCTCACGCCGGTCTCCTCCTCGACCTCCCGAAGCGCAGCCTCCAGGGCCGTCTCGCCGGGCTCGATGTGCCCCTTGGGGAACACC
>JBIQIQ010000065.1:0-10813 GCA_044507975.1 Deinococcaceae bacterium | reverse complement strand
GTGCGGATCACGTAGAACAGGTTCGACCTTACGCCGCGGTCGGTGGCGCCGGTCTTGCTCACGAGGTGCGACTGAACGGACTCGGCGAGGGAGAGCGAGAGGTTGAACTGCGCCTCCCGAAGGATGTCGAAGGCGAGCTGGTTGGCGACCTGCCTGGCGGCCTGCGTCAGCTCCTCGCCGACGGCTCCGCCGCCGTTCTCGCGGATCGCCCTCTCGATGAGCGCCGGGTCGAGCGGCTCCCCGAACACCCAGGTCTCGATGCCCTGGGCCTTGTTGTTGGGCGCGGAGTTGGCGTGGATGGAGACGAAGATGTTCCGCTCCGTCGTCGCGAACTCGGAGCGCTGCTGGAGGGTGAGGAAGACGTCCGTGTCGCGCGTCAGGATCACCTCGAGGCCGGCGGCCTCGAGACGCTGCTTCAGCTTCAGCGCCACGGAGAGGACCACCTGGCGCTCGACGGCGTAGCGGGAGGTGGCGCCGGGGTCGTGCCCGCCGTGCCCGGCGTCGATCACGACGATCTGCCTCCCGCGCGGCGCCTGCGCCAGCGCCTGCGGGCCGGGGGCCGCGGCGGCGGGCTGGGCGATGGCCTCGACGTCGGCGCCGTTCAGCCGCGGCGCGAAGTCGACGTAGAGGGTCGTGCCGCCGTCCTTGGGCACGGTCCCGACGTCGAAGCCGACGCCGTTCGGGTCGAGGTCGAAGCGCGTGGTGACGTTGAGGGTCACCCTCCCGCCGGAGCTGGACACGGTGACGCTCGCGAGGTTGTCGTCGCCGACGTTGATGGTGCGGTCCTCGGCGCGAGCTCCCGGCACGACGATGGCGAAGCTGCGGCCGCCAGCCGACAGCTGGTAGGTCGCGCCGGTCGGCAGGTCGATCGCGACGCGGCTGATGCCGGCGGTGGCGCCGACGCGCGGCGCCGGGAGGACGTGGCCGAGGAGGTCGGCCGTATCGATCGAGACGAGCCTGGCGTTCGCGTTCCAAGCGCTCTGGCCGTCGAAGGCTGTGACCAGGGGGGTGATCGGCACGTACGACACGCCGTCGACGACGATCGCCATGGGGCTGTCGAGGGTGTTGGAGCCGCGCAGGGGCGGGTCGAGCTTGACGATGCCCGGCCGCTTCTGCAGGCCCAACGTCACGTCGGACGTCGCTTCGAACGTGACGACCCGGAAGCCGTCCGAGAAGCGCAGCACCTTCTCGGCGCCGACGTACTCGACGCGCAGGCCCATCGCCTCGGCGAGCGGGGCGGCTCGTGCGAAGGCGTTCGAGCTGTCGCCGTGCGCGATGAAGTAGAAGGGTCCGGCCTCGACGAGCTGACCGTCGACGGCCAGGTAGTTGTGCCGCTGCTGAGCGGCGGCCAGGCCGGCGATGAGCACGAGTACGACGGTCAGAAGCCTCTTGAGCACGTCGCGGCCGAGTCTATCACCGGCCCCGGACGGGGCCGGATGAGATGCTTCGCTATCATCGCTCCATGAACCGGCGCAGGCCCGGCGAGCGCCTCGACTCGGCCCGTCTCTACCTCAGGGCCCTGCGGGGCGAGGCCCTCTCCGCCCGGCACTCCTCGGGCGCCCGGACCCGCACGGCCCACCTGCTCGGCTTCCTGGAGCCTCTGCACCTGGCGGCCGTGGAGGCGCTGCGACCGGATGGGGAGGTGACGCTGCTCGTCGCCCACTCCCGCGACTGGCAGCTCGTGTGCAGCTACCCGTACGGGCTGCCGTTCACCCGCAACCTGCCGAGCACCTCGGTGATCATCGCCGCCGCCGACTACCCGGAGCGACTCAAGAAGCGCTTCGACGACCTCCTGCTCACTGCCGGGAAGGCGGGCGCGGCCCCCGGCCCCGTGGCGGAGTTCCTGGACATGCTCGTCGGGCACGAGTGGGGGCACGCGGTGGCCAACCGCGCGGGCCTGCGCACTGGCGTCAAGTGGCTCGACGAGCTCATGGCGACGTACCTGCTCGTCGCCGGCCTGCTCGCCACCGGCGGCGAGGAGGGACATGCCCTGCTCGAGCGCTGGACGCGGGTGCAGGTCGCGGCGACCGCTGCCCTCAAGGGCGCGCTCGACGAGTTCGAGTACCCGCGCGGGCGCATGCCGTTGGCGCGCCTGCTGTGGTTCCAGGGGGTGTTCACCGCCCGCGCGCTGGAGCTCGCCCCTCACCGTGGCTGGGAGCTGGCCGTGGCGCTCAGGGAGGCGTTGGCGCGTGAGGCGGGCGCGTCAGCTCCCGACCGCGGCGACGTCGCGCGCGCGCTGGTCGAGGTCGAGCCGAGCTTCAGGCAGTGGTTCTCGGTATTCGGAGCGGAAGATCAGACCGGCGTCGGCGGCGCCGACCTGAGCTGATCGAGCAGCGGGCCGAGGTCGCGCCTCACGTCCTCCGGACAGGCCGCCACGGCGCGCTCGGCCCTGCCCAGCGCCTCCGCCAGCCGCAGCTCGTCGCCCACCAGCGTCGCGGCCTGCAGGTAGGCCAGGGCCCCCTGCGCCAGGGTCACGACCGGCACCGGCTGCGAGAGCGTGCGGTCGAACAGCGCGAAGCACCGCGCGGCGTCGCCCTCGGCGAGCGCCTGCTCGGCGGCCGTCAGGTAGTGGTCGAAGGCGGAGTCCGGCGAGCCGCCCCTCTCGAAGTGCTCGGCGGTCAGCTCGGCCAGCACCAGCGGAGCGTGCAGCTCGAGCCATGTCGCGACGCGCAGGTGCAGGTGCGGGCGATCGCCGTACGGCACCATGCGCAGCACGGCGTTGCGCAGCAGCTCGCTCTGGAAGCGGTACTCGACCTGGTCGGGGATCTGGGAGCCGGACTGCTTGACTAGCAGGTTCTCGTTCACGAGCGTGCGGATGTCGGCGTTGTCGGCGCCGCCGCCGAGCTCCTTGAGGAGCCCCTCCCAGCACTTCTCGCCGACCAGCGCCGCCTGCGCCAGGAGGCGGCGGGGCTTGAGGTCGAGCATGTCGAGGCGCGACTGCAGCAGCGAGGCCAGGGAGCCGGAGAAGGAGTCCTCCTGCGTGATCGAGAGGGCGCGCCCCAGCTCGAGCACGTAGGCAGGCACCCCGCCGACCTGGCGCACCAGGGTGTCGGCCGCGACGCGCAGCGCGGGGCTGACGACCTCACCCAGCAGGTGCATGCTCTCCTCGAACGACAGCGGCGAGAGGTGGATGGCGTCGGCGTCCTCGGGGAGAGCGCGGGTGCGGCTCGAGCGGAGCACGAGGATCGGCGCCTGCACACCCTTGAGCAGCTCGAGGAACTGCAGCAGCTGGCGGTCGCGCGGCTCGCCCTCGACGACCAGCACCAGGGCCGCGGGTCGCCCCTGTGTCCCGGGCAGGCGGGCGAGCAGGTCGCGCCAGGCGAGGCTGGTGCGGTCGATGCGCCGGCGCTCGAGACGGGTCCAGGCCTGCAGTGGTGCGAGGTCGAGGCTGCCGAGCACGGCCCTCTGGGCCCGGGTGTCGCCCGGCAGGACGGCGTCGAGCACCGCCTGGGCCTTACCGAGCGCCACGTGCTCGTCCATGCCGGGCGCGAGGTCGAAGACCTGCAGCGCCAGCGCCTCCCAGGAGAACTCGGACGCGGGCGTGAGCTCGAGCCACAGGGGGACCGCCCTGTCCTGCACACGCGACAGGAACTCGCGCAGGAGGCGCGTCTTGCCGCGGCCCGCCTCGCCAGCGACCCAGACCTCGGCGGCGGCGCCCGTCGCGGTCACCGTGTCGAGCGCGGCCGTCAGGCGCACCAGCTCGTCCTCGCGCCCGACGAACCCCAGGTGCGCGAACGGGTCGGCCTCGGGCTGCGAGGGCGGGGCCACCAGCCGGTAGGCCTCGCGGACCGAAGGGAAGCCGTTGAGCTCGATCTCGCCGGTAGGCTCGTAGAACAGGCGATGCCGAGTGGCCTCGTAGGTCTCGGGACCGACCCAGACCTCCCCCGGGCCGGCGGCCTCCTCGAGCCTGGCGGCGAGGTTCACGGCGCTGCCCATCACCGTGTAGCTGCGGACCTTGCCGGACCCGATGGCGCCGGCGATGACGATCCCCGTGTTCACGCCCGCCCTGCCGTCGAGGTCGCGGCCGCGGGAGCGGCCGATCTCCTGGATGGTCTCCAGCGCCTGGGCCGCGGCCAGGACCGCGCGTTGAGGGTCGTCGGGGTGAGAGTGGGGCGCACCGAAGAGCGCGATCAAGCCGTCGCCGCGGAACGAGTCCACGTAGCCGTCGAAGTCCTCGATGACGCCGGCGACCGCGGTGAGCACGCTGTCCGCCAGGTCGCGCACCTCCTCCGGGTCGAGGCCGCGCGTCATGGAGCTGAATGCCACGAGGTCGACGAACAAGACGCTCACCCGTCGGCGCTCGCGACCCGTCAGCTGGCGCGCCAGCGGGCTCCCACACATCCCGCAGAAGCGATGGCCCTCGGGGTTCGAGTTGCCGCAGGTCGTGCAGGTCACACAGTCACCAACCAAGCATGGGGGCGGGGTCGACGTAGGTGGCGTTGCCGTTCGCCCGGCGCTGCATGTAGAAATGCAGCGTGTCGTTGTGCACCAAAGTACCGCCACCAAGGTAGCCGAGGAGCGCGCCGCGCGCTACCACCTCGTCCTCGTCGACGAGCGGCTCGCGCAGGTTCACGTAGACGCTGGTGAGCCCGCCCCCGTGCTCGACCGCCACCAGGTAGCCGAGGTTCGCCCCCAGGTAGTTCGCCGCGACGACCAGCCCTGGACCGACGGCGCGCACCGCGGCGTTCTCGATGGGAGCCTCGAGCTCGATGTAGGAGTTGTTCGCCTGGGCGAAGCGCGTCACGAGCCGCGCTCCCTCTAGCGGCCGCGAGAGCCCGCTGCCGGTCGGCTCCAGAACGGCCGCCAGCTCCTGGCGCTGAGCTGCCGCCTGGTCGGCCAGGCGCTCGGCCTCGATCTGGGCGGCCCTGTCCTGGGCGGCGCGGGCGGCCTCGGCGCGCAGGCGTTCCTCCTCGAGGCGGAGGCGCTCCATCTCGGCCTCGAGGGACCGTCCCAGGGTCGCCAGGCTCGACTCGATGCGCCGCTGCTCCTCGATCAGGTCGGCCTGCAGCGCGAGCTGGCCGGCGCGGGTGGCCTCCAGGTCGGCCACGACCGCGTCGAGCCGGGACTGCGCGGCGGAGAGCTCGGCCTCGGCCGCAGCCAGGTCGGCCTCGGCACGCCGCAGCGCGGCCTGCTGCGCCGCCAGGCTCTCCCTCTCCATCTGGAGGGCGTAGAGCAGCGAGTCCAGCTCGCCGATCACGTCGGCGTCCTGCTGCGAGAGCAGCGACACGTAGTGGTTGCGCACCCGCAGCTCGGAGAAGCTGCTGCTGCGGGACAAGGCCGTCAGCGCCGGGGAGCCGCGCTGCTTGTACAGCGCCACGAGGAGCTCGCCCACCCTAACGTGCATCTCGCCGAGCCGCTCCTCGAGGCCCGCGATGCGGGCCTCGGTCTCGACCCTCTGCGCATCGAGGTCCGCGATCTGCGAGACGATCGACTCCCGCTCGCGGCGCCGCTCGGCGAGCTGGGCGCTGACGCGGTTGCGCTCCTCGATCCGCTGCTGCAGCTGTGTGGCCGTGGCGCCGAGGGCGGCCTCGATCTCCGCGAGCTCCGCGCGCCGCTGCGCCTCGAGCTGCTCGAAGCGCTCGATGTCGGCCTCGAGCTGCCTGCGCTCCTGCGAGTCGAGTACGACCTGGCCGCCAGCCGGGACGGCCAGCGCCAGGGCGCAGGCCACCAGCAGCGCGCGCGCTGAGGCGCTGCGCGCGCCGGCGAGCCGAGGGCTCACGCGCGTTCCCTCAGGAACTGCGAGAGACCGATGGCGCTGCCCACGAAGCCCACGAGTATCGCGAGGGCCGCGAGCGCGGCGGCGATCGTCCCGAGCAGCGCCGGGTCGCGCACGAAGGGCACGAAGGTGAACTGGTCGGAGAGCCGCGAGATCCCGAACTGGTAACCGGGGATCACGAGGCCGAGCGAGATCGTCGCGCTGATGAGCCCCAGCAGCACGCCCTCGATTAGGAACGGCGAGCGTATGAACCGGCGGCTCGCGCCGACGAGGCGCATCACGTCGATCTCGTCGCGGCGGGCGGTGATGGCGGCGCGGATCGAGTTGACGATCGCGAAGAGGGCCGCGGAGAGCAGCACGACGACGAGGATCGAGCCGCCCACCCGCAGAGCGTCGTAGACGGCCAGGAACGTGTCGACGGCCTGGCTGGCGTCGTCCACCTCCTCGACGCCGGGCAGCTGCTCGAGCCGGAAACGCACCGTCTGGGTCAGGGCAGGGTCGAAGAGGCTGACGTGGAGCGTGTCGGGCAGCGGGTTGTCCACGAACGACGCCGCGCGGGAGAGGGCCGGCAGGTCGGACACGAGGTCGGCCAGCGCCTGGTCGGAGCGCACGTACTCGACCCCGGCGACCTCGGGCCACGCCCGCACCGTGCTGATCAGCTGCTCGTCGTTCGCCCCGGGCGCCAGGTAGACGGCGACCTCGAGCTCGCTCTGCAGGTTCGACAGCACCTGGCTGAGGTTCGCGCTGGTGAGGCTGAGCGCCGCCAACATCGTCAGCGAGAGCGTCATCGTGGTGATCGTCGAGACGCTCGCCACCCAGTTGGCCCGGATGGCGCGCATGGCCTGCGCCAGCGCGTACATCAGCTCGAAGAGTACGCTGCTAGCACCGCGTCCGTGAACTGGTCGGTGGTGGCGTCGCCGCCGAGGTCCCTCGTCAAGGGTCCCTCCCCGAGGACTCTGTCGACGGCCGCCTCGATGCGCCGAGCCTCCTCGGTCAACCCGAGGTGGTCGAGCATCATCGCGGCCGTGAGCATGGTGGCGGTGGGGTTGGCGATCCCCTGCCCGGCGATGTCGGGGGCGCTCCCGTGGACCGGCTCGAAGATCGCGTAACGCTCGCCGACGTTGGCGCTGGGCGCGACGCCCAGGCCGCCGGTCAGGCCGGCCATCAGGTCGGACAGGATGTCGCCGAAGAGGTTCGTCGACACCAGGACGTCGAAGCTGGCCGGGTCGCGCACGAGCCGCAGGGCCGCGGCGTCGACGATGACGTCGTAGGTCTCGACGTCCGGGTACTCCTTGGCGACCTCCATGACCGTCTCGAGGAACAGCCCCGAGGTCAGCGGCAGGACGTTGGCCTTGTGGATCACCGCGAGACGGCCGCGGCGCTTCCGCGCCTGCTCCAGCGCCACCCGAGCGATGCGCTGGCTGGCCCGGCGCGTGACCACCGCGTCGGCGATGGCGAGGTCGCCGCCGGCGTAGCGGCGCTCGTTCTCGACGTACAGCCCCTCGGTGTTCTCCCTGACCATCAGCATGTCGATGCCGGCGAGGGACCCGGGCACGGGGCGGGAGCGGGCGGGCCTGAGGTTCGAGAACAGGTCGAGCGTGCGGCGCATGTAGCGGATCGCGCCCTGGTGGCCGACGACCTTGTGCGACGGGCTGGTGAAGGCGCCTGCGAGCGTGGCGTCAGAGCTCGTCACGGCCGTCAGGGTCTCGGCCGGGACGCTCGAGCCGGTGCGCTGGAAGGTGGCCCAGCCGGCATCGGCCTCGACGAAGGTCAGGTCGAGGCCGGTCGCCTCCAGGAGCCGACGGGTCGCGGGAATGACCTCTCGCCCGATGCCGTCACCGGGAACGAGGCAGATGGTAGGCATTGAGCACTCCTCGCAGCGTCCGCCCTCACTCGTCATCCAGGCGGTCGAAGCCATACGAAGGTAACACGCGGCGCGGCGTGGCCAGGGCGCTGTTAGGATGGCGCGAAACATGCCGGGAGCCGACGCGTGACCAGCCTCAGCGGGCGCCTCTCCGAGGGGGCGCTGGCCGACATCCTCCAGTACCTCTCGATGGCGCGAGCCTCGGGGTGCCTGCTGCTCAGGCACCCGCAGCGGCGGCACGCCTACGTCTACCTGGAGGGGGGGCGCGTAGTGTTCGTCGACGCCAGGCCGCTCTACGACGTGGCGGCGTTGAGCGAGCTGCTCGGCTGGAAGGACGGCCGCTTCGCCTTCCGGGCTGGCCTGACCGGTCCGCGCCGGACGCTCGACATCGCTACGGAGGCCCTGCTCATCGAGGCCACGCGGTACGCCGACGAGAAGGCGCAGAGCGCGATCGACCCCGACGCCGTGCTGTCCGTAGTCAACGGGAAGCCCGCGCGGACCGCTCGGCGCTACGAGCCGACCGCGCTGGGTCGCGACCTCCTCGGTGACTCGCCGTTCGGTCCGGTGCGCGTGCTGGGGGAGATCGGCGGAGGGGGGCCCGAGCTCGGCGAGGGGGCCGACGACGCCGAGGACAACGTCTCCCTGTCGCTGGCCGCGCTGCACCTGTGGCGCCGACTCGACGGGGCGAGCAGCCTCCGCCACCTCGCCGCCATCGGCGACCGGCCCCTGGCCGAGGTCATCGCCGCCGCCGCCGAGCTGCTCGGCTGCGGGCTCGCGAGCTACGCCTCGGTCGCCGTCGCGGACCGGAGGTTCGCCCAGGAGCTCGCCAGGGAGGCCGTCGACCTGCTCGGCCCGGTCGGCGAGATCGTGGTGGAGGACGCGCTGTACGACCTCGGCATGACCGTCGACGCCGTGCCGGTCAGCCGCGTCGAAGAGCTCGTCGAGGCGATCCTGACGGCCTTCGGCGACGAGCGGCCCCGGCAGGAGTTCTCGCGCCGCGCCGCGGAGCTCAGGCGCCTCTTCTCGCTCGATCCGGTCGTCGCTGGGAGGCTGTGATGGATCACGTCGTGGTCGTGGTTGGACCCGTGCCTGAGGACCTCTCCGGCACGGTCGCGTTCGTCGCCCAGCGCTTCAAGATCCCGGAGGAGAGGGCCGCCCAGCTCCTGCGGCGGGTGCCGGGCCCCGTAACCAAGGCCGTCCCGGAGGCTCAGGCTCGCACCGTGGCCGCCATCCTGGCCGAGGCCGGCCTCAACGTCGAGCTGCGCGAGGGCGGGCCCGACGGCCCGGCCGTGCCGTTCGCGACGGCGGCCCCTCCCGCCTTCGCCCCCGCCTCGGAGCCGGAGCCCACGCAGGCCGACGTCGCAGCCGAGGGCGCTCGGCCCCTGGAGGGCGAGGCGCTGCCGGAACGAGGCGCCGGGACGGAGGCCCCGCCGTTCGACCCGCGAGCCGAGAGGCTCGACATCGACCCTGCCCCCGCCAGGGAGCAGGCCGCGCCGGCGGTAGCCGACGAGCTCGACGGGCCGAGCGACGAGGCGCCAACGCGGACCGAAGGGGAGGGGAGGTCGACGCACGCGCCGCCGGCCGGCACGACGACGACGCTGCCCCCGCGCGACCCGATGAAGACGACCCTCACGCGCGAGCCACCCGACGTCGACAGGCACGGACTGCGTCGCCGCATCACCACGGCCGCCACGCTGCCGGCGGTCCTGACCCTCCTCGCGGCGCTGGTGGTGTTGACCTTCACGCTGCTGCCGGCCCTGCGGGCCCAGCAGCTCGAGCGCGCGCAGGGGACCGCGACCGCGGTCGCGGCCACCATCGAGGGGCTGTCGGGCGGCCTGCCCCTCTCCTCGCCGCTGGTGAGGACCCAGCTGAGGGTCGTCGAGGAGCGCACCGCCGCCCAGCTCTCGGCTCAGGGCGTGTCGTACATGGTCGTCCTGGAGCCCGACGGCAACACCCTCCTGCGCTGGGAGGGCGACGCCCGCGAGCTGTCTCCTGCCGGTCGAGCACAGGCCGAGGCGGTCCTGCGCGGTCAGGGCGAGGGCGCCCAGGACGGGTTGGTCGACTCGCTGGCGCGCACCTGGCGGACCTTCCTCGCCGTCGTCGGCCTCGGCGACGTCGAGCCGGTCGTGGCCGCCGCCCCCATGGAGCGCAACGGCTCGCCGCTGGGTGCCGTCGTGGTCGGCGTCGACCCGGCCGGCATGCGCGAGGAGCTGGGACGCGTGCTCCTGACGACGCTGCTCGTCGGCCTCATCCCGGTGCTGTTCGCCGTCCTGGCGGCGCTGGCGCTCAGTCGCGGCATCACCGACGCCGTGCGCTACCTGCTCGTCGCCACCGACCGCATCAGCCACGGCGACCTCGAGCGGCCCGTCGAGCTGAGGCGCGACGACGAGCTCGGACAGATCGCGACCGCCGTCGAGCGCATGCGCATCAGCCTGCGCGAGGGCATGGAGCGGCTCAGGCGCAGGCGCTGAGCGCCGGGGGCGGTCCCGCTCGACCGCTCAGGCCGGCAGCGGCTTGCCCTCGGTGAGCTCCCGCACGCGGGCCGCCACGGCGGCGGGGTCCGCGCCCTGCAGAGTCTGGTCGATCAGGTCGGCGACCTCGCCCATGTCCTCGACGTCGAAGCCGCGCGTCGTGATCGCCGGCGTGCCGATCCGGATGCCCGAGGTGACCCAGGGCTTCTCCGGGTCGTAGGGGATCATGCTCTTGCTGACGGTGATCCCGGCCGCGTCGAGCAGGTTGCTCGCCTTGTTGCCCTTGATGCCCTGCGGCCTGAGGTCGACCAGGAACAGGTGGTTGTCGGTGCCGCCCGAGACGATGCGGTAGCCGCGCTCCTGCAACGCCGACGCCAGGGCGCTCGCGTTCGCCAGGACCCGCCGCGTGTAGTCGCGGAAGCCCTCCGTGAGCGCCTCGCCGAACGCGACGGCCTTGGCCGCGATCACGTGCATCAGAGGCCCGCCTTGCGTGCCCGGGAAGATCATGCGGGCTACCTTGGCGCCGACCTCCTCGTCCTGCCCCAGGATCAGGCCGCCGCGCGGGCCGCGCAGGGTCTTGTGGGTGGTGCTGGTCACGACGTGAGCGTGCGGCAGAGGGTGAGGGTGCAGACCAGCCGCGACGGGCCCGGCGATGTGGGCGATGTCCGCCATCAGGTAGGCGCCGACCGAGTCGGCGACCTGCCTGAAGCGCTCGAAGTCGATCAGCCGGCTGTAGGCCGACGCGCCGGCGATGATCAGGCG
>JBIQIQ010000064.1:6266-12527 GCA_044507975.1 Deinococcaceae bacterium | reverse complement strand
CACGCCTGCGAAGAGGTAGCCGTACGTCAGCCAGTCGGTGGCGTCCGGACCCCGGCGCCCGCGTCGACGGGTGAGGAAGCCGGTCACGCTCACGACGCGTCCTCCCGGCCGCTCCGGGCCCGGCTCACGCGAGGTGCCCCTCGGTGCCGCGCCCGACGCGCAGCTGGAGCAGGGTGGCGACCAGCAGCACGAGGCCGAGCAGGACGCTGGCGGCGGCCGCCAGCCCGAAGCGCTGCACCTGCGTGGCGAAGCCGGTCTGGTAGATGTACTGGACGATCATCATCGTCGCCGTGCCGGGTCCGCCGCCGGTGAGCACGTAGACCTCGTCGAAGGTCTGCACGGCCCGGATCAGCGCTAGGACCAGTACGACCATCATCGTGGGCATGAGGAGGGGCAGGGTCACGTCGCGGAAGCTCCGCCACGCGTTGGCTCCGTCTATGGAGGCGGCGTCGTAGAGCTCCTTGGGGATCGCCTGCAGCCCTGCCAGCAGGATCAGGGTGTAGAAGCCCATGTGCGCCCAGATGCTCACGACGATCACCCAGGTCATCGCCCAGGTGCCGTCGAGCAGGAAGTTGACCGGTGAGAGCCCGACCCCCAGCAGCAGGGCGTTGAGAGCGCCGTCGCGCTGCAGGATCCACTTCCAGATGAGGGCCACGACTACGGGGGAGAGCAGCACCGGGTAGAAGTACACGCTACGGAAGAACGCCCGGAAGCGGATCTCGCGGTTGAGCACTAGGGCCGTGAGGAGCGAGACGAGCACCATGCCGCCGACCTGGAACACCACGAACGTGCCGGTGTTGCGCACGGACCGCCAGAAGCGGTCCTCGGCGCAGGAGTTGGGGTTGGCGAAGTCCTGGCAGTCGAAGAGGCGCTCGTAGTTGTCGAGGCCGACGAAGGGTCGGTCCTGGGGGAACAGCTCCGTTCCGCCGGTCAGCGAGATGTAGAGGTTGAGGAAGACGGGGAAGAGGATGAAGAGCCCGAAGATCAGCAGGTTGGGAAGGAGGAACACCCAGGGCATGCGGCGCACGCCCACGAGCCGCTGGACGGGCTCGAGCACGAGGCCCAGGAGCGACATCGCCAGGGCGTAGACCGCCCCGGCAGCCCTACCCAGAAGTGAGCCCCTTCGACTGCCGTCCGACGCGCCGTCCATGTACCGAAGGGCCCGCGGTGGGCCGGACGCCGGTTCCGGCGCCCGGCCGCTGGTCCGCGGGCCTTCACCTCCCTTTGCTTACGACGTTACTGCTGAGCCTCGGCGATGCCGGCTTCGATGTCCGATTGCATCCTCTCCAGAGCCTCGTCGAGCGTGAGCTCGCCGACGAATACCTGCGTCAGGCGGTCGCGCATGGCGTCGAACACGAAGCGGTTGTAGGGGTAGGCCTGGAGGTCGTAAGCGACCGGGTCGAGCCTCCCCACCTGCGAGGAGAACACCGTGAGCGCGTCGACGGCGGCCGAGGAGTCGCTCACGAAGTCGACGCCCTGATCGGCGAGGCCGAGGTGACCCGGGATGAAAAGGGTGCGGGCGTAGAACTCGCCGAGCACGTCCTCGCTGGCGAGGTACTCCATGACCCGCGCGACCTCCTCGGGGTGATCGGTGTCGGCGATCCCGACGATCGCGGCGCCGCCAGGCATGCCGGTGCAGGCGGCCGGACCGCAGGGGTTGGGCACGACCTGCCAATCGAAGCTGTCGCCGATGAGGGAGTCGAACTGACCCACCTGCCAGCTGCCCGACATGTAGAGCACGACCTGCCCGTTGACGAAGAACTCGTTACCAGCGGCGTAGGCGCCCTGGGAGCCGATCCAGACGTCGGGGTTCATCGTGCCGTCGGCGTGCCAATCGACCATCAGCTGCATCATCTGGCGCATGCCTTCGTCGTCGATCACGACGTTGCCCCCGTCGTCGAAGACGCGCGCCCCCTGGCTGATGGCCGGGCCCGCGAGCCGGTGGCCGGTGCGGTCCATGACCATCGCGAACGGCGTGCCGGTCGCATCGGCGACCTGGCGGGTGACCTCGGCCCACTCCTCCCAGGTCATGTCGCCGGTCGGGACGGGAACGCCGGCCTGCTCGAACAGGGTCGTGTTCACGAAGGGCCCGGTGACGGTCAGCTGGGTCATGAAGCCGGGGATCGCGTCGGAGCCCGCGGGCCGCATCCAATCGAGGAACGGCCCGAAGTTCGCGTCCCAGTAGGCGGCGTCGGAGAGGTACGGCCGGAGGTCGAGGAAGTGCTCGGACAGGCCGCCGAGGTCGGTGACGCGGGCGATGTCGGGGCCTTCCCCGGAGGCGAGCTGCAGGGGCAGCGACTGCAGGATGCCGCTGGCGTAAGGCACCGTGTCGACCACGACCCGGATGTCGGGGTTCTCCGCCTCGAACCGGTCGAGGAGCTCGCGCAGGACCTGACCCTCGTTGCCGTCGTCGTACCAGGTAACGCGCAGCTCGACCTGGGCGCTGGCCGATGCCAGCGCGAAGAGCGCGGCGAGAGCGAGCAGAAGGCGGGGCAAGGCCCGTGTCTGGCGGGTCTTGGACATGTGGTCCTCCTAGTCGTGTGAGCCGGCTCGGGGCCGTCTCCAGGTGGTTGGCGCCGGGGCGCGCTGGGCTCGCCGGCCGGCGAGGTGGCGGCCGCGAAGGGGGTACGCGGCAGTATAGGAGCGGCGGAGTAGCCGGTCAACGCGCGTCAGGCACGCGAACGGCCGGGCCCATCCCGCGTGCGAACATGTTGGCATGGCTCGGCCCCTACGCGCCTCGCCCCCGCGGGTAGCCGGAGAACGCCCTGGCCCGGTCCTCGCGGTCGGAGGCCGCGGTCGTGGCGTCTGATCCCCTGGAAGCGGTCGCCGAGACGCTGCTGACGTCCAGCACGCTGGTGCTGTCTGGCGCAGGCGTCTCGACGGAGTCGGGCATCCCCGACTACCGGGGACCGGCTGCGGCCGGTAGGGCTCGGAGGCCGATCACCTACCAGGAGTTCGTGCGCAGCGCGGCGGCGCGGCAGCGCTACTGGGCGCGCAGCTTCGCGGGCTGGCCGTTCATGGCGGCGCGGGAGCCCAACGCCGGGCACTTGGCGATCGCCGACCTCGAGAGGGGCGGGAGGATCACCGGGGTCCTGACGCAGAACGTCGACGGGCTGCACCAGCGCGGAGGCAGCGAGGTCGTGCTCGAGCTCCACGGCAACCTCCGCGAAGTTCGGTGCCTCGACTGCGGCACCCTCACCCCACGGGCCGAGCTCCAGGCCCTCCTCGGCCGGCTGAACCCCGGCTTCGAGGCCGTCGCCGCGCGCTTCGCCCCCGACGGCGACGCAGACGTGCCCGACGACCTCGTCGCGAGCTTCCGCGTCGCGCCGTGCCCGGTGTGCGGCGGGGTGCTCAAGCCCGACGTCGTCTTCTTCGGCGAGAACGTACCCAAGCCGACCTACGAGGCGGCCCGCGGCATGGTGGACCACGCCGGCGCCCTGCTCGTCGTGGGCTCCTCGCTCACCGTGCTCTCCGGCTACCGCTTCGTGAGGCAGGCCAAGGCCGCCGGCAAGCCCGTCGCCATCGTCAACGACGGCCCGACCAGGGCCGACGACGAGGCCGACGTCAAGGTCGAGGGCCGGCTCGGGCGCCTGCTGCCGGAGCTGGCCGCGCTCGTCCTGTGAGGTCGAGAAGGCGGTACCTGGGCTGCGGTCAGGACTCGGCCGCGGCGGCGCCGGTGCGCCTCACGGCCTCCGCCACGCTGTCGGCCACCGACCGCACCTCGGCGAGGTCGGGGCCTTCCACCATCACGCGCACGAGCGGCTCGGTGCCGCTGGGCCGCAGCAGCACTCGCCCGGCCTCGCCGAGCCGGCCTTCCGCCTGGCGGACGGCCTCGGCGACGTCGGGTGCCTGGGAGACGCGCGACTTGAGCTCCGGCGGCACCGCGACGTTCACGAGCTCCTGAGGGTAGACGGGGATCTCGTCCATCCACTCCTCCAGGCTCCGGCCCGACTGCCGCACGGCCGCCAACAGTTGCAGGGCCGTGAGTATGCCGTCGCCGGTGGGCGCCTTGTCGAGGAACAGGACGTGGCCGGACTGCTCGCCCCCGAGGGTGAGGCCCGAGCGCTTGAGCTCCTCGTAGACGTAGCGGTCTCCGACGTTGACGCGCCTGACGGTCACACCGCGCTCCTCGAGGTAGCGCTCCATGCCAAGGTTCGACATGTGGGTCGCGACGATCTCGCGCTCCCCGCGGGCGACGGCGCAGACGGCCAGGATGTGGTCGCCGCTCACGATGCGGCCGCGGCGGTCGACGAGCAGTGCCCTGTCGGCGTCGCCGTCCAGGGTGATGCCGACGTCGAAGCCGCCCTCTACCACCCGCTTGACGATCCCGTCCGGGCTCGTCGAGCCGCATGCGACGTTGATGTTCTCCCCGTCGGGAGCCGCGTTCAGGGTCTCGAGCCGCGCGCCGATCTTGGCGAGCACCCGCGGCGCCACGAGGTGCCCGGCGCCGTTGGCGCAGTCGATCACGACCTTCATGCCGTCGAGGTAGGGGGCGTTCGCGAGCAGGTGGGAGGTGTACGCGCCGGCGCCGAGCCCTTCGCGGCCCTCGCGGGGGAGGCGGCGGAAGCGGCCGACGGCCGCACCGACGATCGGCTCCACCTCCTCGCCGAGGCCGTCGCCGAGGCGCTCGATCAACGCCTCGAGCTCCGCCTCCAGGGCGTCGTCGAGCTTCTCGCCGGAGGCGTTGAAGACCTTGATGCCGTTGTCGTCGAACGGGTTGTGGCTGGCCGACACGACGACCCCGGCGTCGGCGCCCAAGGTACGGGTGAGGTAGGACACCGCCGGTGTCGGCAGGACTCCGAGGTCGGTGACGTCGGCGCCGCGGGAGCTGAGCCCGGCGCCCAGGGCCTGGGCGAGCATCGGCCCGGACCGACGGGTGTCCATGCCGATGAGCACGGAAGGGCGGCCTCCGGCGCCGGCCTTGAGGAGCTCGGCCAACGCGACACCGAGGTTGAGGGCGAAGCTGGCGGTCATGGGATGCCGTCCGGCGACCCCGCGAACGCCGTCGGTGCCGAAGTAGCGCCGTGCGGACATGGCGCGGATTCTACGGCACCCCGCCGCGCGGGGTGGTGTTAGCCTGCCCGGGAGTGACCGTCCTCGCCCACAACGTCGAGGCCAGCGAGGCCCTGGCCCACACCCTCGACTTCCGGATCCAGGGCCTGGTCCACATCAGGCGCGGCACCCCGACGTCGCGGTTCTTGAACCAGCGGGAGCGCACCTACGTGCCGATGACCCTCTGCCGGGTATTCCGGCCCGGCCCGGAGCAGCCTGACGACGGCGCCCTGCTGTACGAGACCGAGTTCGCCGCCGTGCCGAAGTCGCGGCTCGCCTTCCTCGTCGGCGGCATCGGTGAGCCGCCCGGGGACAGGGCCAACCGCGAGCCGCGGCAGGTGTGCGCTATGTACCCCGACTTCGTGCTGACCGGCACGATGCTCCTGCCGCCCCGGGTGCGCATGTCGGACCACCTCTCCAACCTCTACGGTGAGCGGCCCTTCGTCGAGCTGTCCGACGTCCACGTCACCCGGCCGCGCGAGGGCGCCCGCATCGAGCAGTTCGACGTCGTGGCGCGGCACCCGCTCGTGACCGTCAACGTGGCGCTGGCCGGGGCGTTGTTCGACGTCGCCAGCCCGGTCGGCCGCGACTTCCGCGCCGCGGGGTCCTAGTCGGGCGGCTCGGGCCGCCGCTTCACACGTTCCAGCCTCCGGCCACCTCGATCGTCACGCCGGTGACGTACGCCGCCTCCTCGGAGACGAGGTACCTGACGGCCGCGGCCAGCTCGTCGAGCGTACCGAGCCGTCCCATGGGGATCTCGGCCAGGGGCTTCGTGACGCTGTTCTCGAGGACGCCGGGGCTCACGACGTTGACCGTCAGCCCGTGCCGCGCCTCGACCTTGGCGAGGGCCTTTGAGTAGAGGATCACGCCGGTCTTGGCGATGCCGTAGGCGGCGATGCCCGGTCGCGCGACGACGTGCTGGGCGCCGGCGTAGCCGACGTTGACGATGCGGCCGCCCCGTGGCGAGCGGCGCAGGAGTGGCACCGCCTGCTGGCACGTGTAGAACGTCGCGTTGAGGTTGCTGTCGAGCATGTAGCGCCACGTCGCGCCGTCGAGGTCCTCCAGCGGACCGTGGTGGTAGTCGCCCACGTTGTTCACGAGGACGTCGAGGCGCCCGAAGGCGTCGTGAGCGGCGTCGACGAGGGCGCGCGCCTCGCTCTCCACCGTGACGTCGGCCCGGAGCGTCACGGCCCGAGCTCCCAGGGCGCG
>JBIQIQ010000064.1:0-6166 GCA_044507975.1 Deinococcaceae bacterium | reverse complement strand
GCGAACGGCGCACGGAGGAGGAGGCAGCCCCCGAGCGCGACGTACTGGGTGGAGAGGCCGAGGTTCACCAGCGTCGCCGTCGAGCCGACGCCCCACCAGGCACGCGTCTCCGCCTCCGTGGCTTCCGCTGCCGCGCGACCGGACGCCAGCCTGAACAGGCGGAGCTCGAGGGCGCGCACTGCCGCGTCCTGCGGGGCCAGCAGGGCGCGGTAGAGGCCGCGGAACAGGACGAGGGTCGTCCGCTCCCAGGCGGTGGCCGGCGGCGCGCCGAGCTGCTGTCCGGCGACCTCGCCGTGAGCCTCGCGATGGAGGCGCTCGGCGTTGAAGTCGTAGGAGAGGAGGCCCGTCAGCACCAGGAACGCCGCCAGGGCCGCCGGCCACGGGCCGTGGGCGGCGAGCGCCGCGAAGAGCGCGGCGTTGACGATGAGGTCGACGCCGGTGTCGAGGTAGCGGCCGAGCTCGGTGACGCGGCCGGTCGCGCGCGCCAGCGAGCCGTCGAGGTTGTCGAGCAGCGTCTTGAGCTGCAGGAGCAGCGCGGCGACCGCCCACGCCGCCGGGCTCGACGTCGCGACAAGGGCGGCGGCGGCCAGGCCGAGCGCGCCGTGGGCGACCACGACCTGCCAGGGCTCCACGCCCAGCCGCGCCAGCGCCCTCACCCCGGGACCGACGAGGGGATGGACGGCCCGCATCACGAGCTCGTGACGAGGCCGCGGCTTGACGCCGGCGCTCTGACCCATCACGCGCAAGACTATCCCGGTGGGGAACATTTCGCCCGGCCCGCGCCCCGCCCCGCCTTATCATCCGGGACATCCCGCGTGCGCCCGCCTCGGTCGCTGGAGCGGCCTGGGTAACCTGGCCTGGGGGAGGGATATCAGGTGGACCCGAAGTTCAAGCTCATCAGCTCGCACGAGCAGGACCTGTTCGAGAGGCGGCTGGCCGATTTCGTCGACGCCATGGGCAGGGACGACATCATCGTCGACGTCAAGTTCAGCACCGCCGCGCGAGCGAACGGCGGGGTCGAGTACAGCGCGCTCGTGCACTACCAGGAGACCGCGTCATGGGGCGACTCCTGAGGCGCGCAGGGGGCGAGCGCGAGCCGACACCGACGATGAGGTTAGACTCCGCGTGATGACCACGCTCGTACTGGTCGTTGACGACGAGCCGGCGATGCTCAAGGTCAGCGAGATGACCCTCACCCAGGCCGGCTACAACGTCCTGACCATCGACGACCCGGCGGAGGCCCTCGAGGAGATCCGGGAGGGCCTACGGCCCGACGTGATCGTCTCCGACGTCTCCATGCCCCAGATCGACGGCTTCCAGTTCTACGAGCGTGTGCGCGAGATGCCCGAGCTGCGCGCCGTGCCGTTCATCTTCCTCACAGCGCTGGAGGACCGCTCCTCGATGCGGAGGGGCATGACGCTCGGCGCGGACGACTACCTCACCAAGCCGGTACAGAAGGAGGAGCTCCTCGAGGCCGTGCGGGTGCGGCTGCGGCGCGTCGAGGAGCTGAGGCGACCCCTCGAGGGCGTCGTGCAGGCTCGCGGCTTCGGCCCGCCCATCGTCATGCGTCAAGGGGAGAGGCTCGACTGGGACTCCCTCAAGGCGCTCGAGCTGCTCTTCTACCTGCTCGAGCACCGCTCGGGCGTGAGCACGTTCGAGGTCGCCGAGGCCCTCTGGCCCGGCAAGTCGGAGTCGAAGGCCTCGTCGAGCTTCCACACGACCCTCTACCGCCTGCGCAAGGTGATGGGGGGCGAGCTCGTAGAGTCCGCCAACCGGCGCTACTACCTCAAGGGCAGCTTCAGCATCGACTACGACGTCGACAACTACCGGAAGGCCGCTTCGCGCGCCCGCGAGACCGGCACGCTGTCCGACCACGTGGCAGCCGCCAAGATCTACACCGGCCACTACATGGTCGGCATCGAGTCCGACTGGGTCGACAACCTCCGGCAGGGGCTGCAGGGCGAGCATCTCACCCTGCTGCAGGCCGCCGCCGAGCTGGCGCTGGCCGAGAACGACCTGAACCGCGCCACCAGCGTCTTCCAGGCCATGACGGAGCACGAGCCGTTCAGCGAGATCGCCTGGGAAGGACTGGCCGACGTGTGGGAGCGCAGGGGCGAGCGCGGCAAGGCGGAGAACGCACGCGAGCGCTTCGAGCGCCTGATGCTGGACGGCTAGTACGCTCACTCCGGGCTCAGCGCCCGACGACTTCCCAACCGAGGAGAGACAGATGTTCCAGGTCGACCTGAGTGGCAAGAAGGGCCTCGTGATGGGCGTGGCGAACCAGCGCTCCATCGCTTGGGCGATCGCCCAGCCGCTGGCGCGAGCCGGCGCCCAGCTGGCGTTCTCGTACCAGGGCGACCGGCTCCTGCCGGCCCTCGAGAAGCTCACCGAGGACCTCGACAGCCCCATGCTGCTCGAGGCCGACGTGACGGACGACGCCTCGCTCGACAGGCTGTTCGACCGCGTGAGCGGCGAGCTGGGCGGGCTCGACTACCTCGTCCACTCGGTCGCCTTCGCCCCCGCCACCACGTTCGAGAGGCCGTTCCTGCACACGACGCGCGAGGATTGGAAGACCGCGATGGACGTGTCTGCCTACTCGCTGGTCGCCACCTGCCAGCGCGCCGCTCCCCTGATGAAGGCCGGCAGCAGCGTGCTGACGCTCTCCTACCTCGCCGCCGAGCGCGTGATCCCGCACTACAACATGATGGGCGTCGCCAAGGCGGCCCTCGAGGCGAGCGTCCGCTACCTGGCCTACGACCTCGGGCCCCAGGGGATCCGCGTGAACGCGATCAGCGCCGGGGCGGTGCGCACGATCGCGGCCCGGTCGATCGCCGGCTTCGGTGACATGTACTCGCACGCCGGCACGCTCTCGATGCTGGGGCGCAACATCACCGTCGAGGAGGTCGGCGGGATGGGCTTCGCGCTGCTCGCCGACCAGCTCGGTGGCGGCGTCACGGGCGAGACCCTCTACGTCGACGCGGGCTTCCACGCCATCGGCATGTTCCTGCCCCGCGAGGAGACCTGAGCCGGGGCAGTATGCTCCCGGCCATGCATGACACCGCCGTCGCCCCGGTCGAGACGGCGCGCACGCGCGCTGTCTACCGCGAGGTCCTGGCCGACCTCGAGACGCCCCTCACCGCCTACCTGAAGGTCGCCGGCCACCCGGCCTTCCTGCTCGAGAGCGTCGAGCAGGGAGAGCGCGTGGCCCGGTACTCGTACATCGGCACCGGCGAGAGGCGGCGGCTCAGCTCCCGCGGCCACGAGGTGACGGTCACGACCGCCGGCGAGACCCGCACCTACGAGGCGGAGGACCCGCTGCGGGAGCTGTGGGAAGCGGTCGTGCGCGACACGCGCCCGGAGCCGGGCCTGCCGCCACTCTGGGCCGGGGCCGTCGGCTACGCCAGCTACGACCTCGTTAGGGCCTACGAGCGCCTCCCGGACGCCAACCCCGACGAGCTCGGGCTGCCCGACCTGCTGTTCGTCGAGCCCGAGCTGATCGTCGTCTTCGACCACCTCAAGCGCAAGCTGTTCATCGTCGCGCCAGCCATCGAGGGGGACGCTGCCGACGAGGCCCGCGCCGAGGCCCTCGTCGACGCGGCCTACGCCCGCCTGAGGGGGCCGCTGCCCGGCGTCCCGGGCGACCGAGCCGGGCGCGCCGCCGAGTTCACCACGAACATGGACCAGGGCGCGTTCGAGGCGGCGGTGGCCCGGGCCGTCGAGTACATCAGGGCGGGCGACGTCTTCCAGGTCGTGCCCAGCCTGAGGCAGTCCGCCGAGCTCGGCGTGCACCCGTTCGCCGTCTACAGGGCGCTCCGCACGGTGAACCCGAGCCCGTACCTCGGATACCTCGACCTCGGGCCGGTGACTCTGGTCGCGAGCAGCCCGGAGAGCCTGGTGCGCGCCGAGGGCCGGCATGTCGAGACGCTGCCCATCGCCGGCACGCGCTGGCGCGGCGCGACCCCGGAGGAGGACGAGGCGCTCGCCCTCGAGCTCGCCGCCGACGAGAAGGAGCGGGCCGAGCACGTCATGCTCGTCGACCTCGGCCGCAACGACCTGGGCAAGGTATGCCGCCCCGGGAGCGTCAAGGTGACCGACCTGATGCGCGTCGAGCGCTACAGCCACGTCATGCACCTCGTCAGCACCGTCGAGGGCGAGCTCGCCGAGGGCAAGACCGCGCTCGACGCCCTCTCGGCCACGCTGCCCATGGGCACCGCCTCGGGAGCCCCGAAGATAAGGGCGATGGAGATCATCGACGAGCTCGAGCCGGTGCGGCGCGGCCCCTACGCTGGCGCGTTCGGGTACCTCTCGGCCAGCGGCGACATGGACATGGCGCTGACGCTGCGCACGGTCGTCGTCGCGAACGGCCGCATGCACCTGCAGGCCGGCAGCGGCGTCGTCGCTGACTCCGACCCCGCCTACGAGTGGCGCGAGGCCCACAACAAGCTCGCAGCTCTGAGGCGCGCCGTCGCCATGGCGACAGAGGGCCTGGCGTGAGCGGCGCGGGGCGCCCGGGCGCGGGCCAGCGCGTCCTGGTCGTGGACAACTACGACTCGTTCACCTACAACCTCGTCCAGTACCTCGCCGAGCTCGGCGCCGACGTCACCGTGTGGCGCAACGACGCCTTCACCCTGCAGGAGGTCGAGGACCTCGCCCCCGACCGCATCGTGGTCTCGCCGGGGCCCTGCACGCCGGCCGACGCGGGCCTCTCGGTCGAGGTCGTGCGGCGCTTCGGGAGCAGCGTCCCGGTGCTGGGCGTCTGCCTCGGACATCAGGCCATCGGCGCGGCGTACGGGGCGCGGGTCGTGAGGGCGCGGACCCTGATGCATGGCAAGACCTCCGAGGTCGTGCACGACGGCACCGGCATCTTCGCCGGACTGCCCCGACCGGTCACCGCCACCCGGTACCACTCGCTGGTGGTCGAGGACGTGCCGGAAGAGCTCGTCGTGAACGCCCACGTAGAAGAGGAAGGCGACGCCGTGGTCATGGGGTTCCGGCACCGCGATCACCCCGTGTGGGGCGTGCAGTTCCACCCGGAGAGCGTCCTCACCGAGGGCGGTCACGACATGCTGCGCAACTTCCTCGCCCTCTAGCTCCGTGGGCAAGACCGTCAGCGTCGTCACGGCCACGGCTGGCGGGCGCCTCCATCTCTTGAGGCGCAAGCTCCACGCGCTCGCCGGCCAGGCGGTGGCGCCGGCGGCGCTGGAGTGGATCGTCTGCGACGACGGGGGGCGCGAGCCCGGCCTCGCCGAGCTCCTGGCGGAGCGTCCGCCGTTCGAGGTCAAGCTCACCCGCCTGGAGCGGGCGAGCGGGCCGGCAGCGGCCCGCAACGCCGCGCTGGCGCTCGCGGAGGGCGACGTCGTCTACCTGTCCGACGACGACTGCGTGCCCGCCGAAGGGACGCTCGCGGCTCACGTGGACGGCGTGTCGAGCGCCGAGCCGCCCGGCGTGGCCACGGTGGGCGGGTTGGCGTTCGAGGCCGCGAGCGGCGAGAGCGAGCTGCGCAGCCCCGCGCGGGTGGGGTGGTGGCAGTTCAACGGCGCGAACTCGGCAGCGCCGCTGGCCGCGCTGCGCGAGTGCGGCGGCTTCGACGAGTCGCTCGAGGGTTACGGTGTCGAGGACGTGCTGTTGGGCTACCGCCTCGCCGAGCTCGGCCTGCGGTTCGTGGCCCTGCCGGACGCCCTGGCCGTGCACGTCGGCCCCGAGCCGATGTCCGGGCACGACCTGGACAAGGCCGAGAGCGCCGGCCGCAACGCTGCGCGCGTGGCTGGCGCCCACCCCGAGCTGGCCTTCCGCCTCGGCGTGAGCCTGCCCCTGCTCGCCTGCAAGCGGGCGCTGCTGCCGCCGCTGGCTAGGGCGTTCGGAGGGCGTCTGGCGGCCGAGCTGGCGTACGCGCGCGGCGCGTGGCAGGCTCGGGCCGAGCGGAGGAGCGGGAGATGACGGTTTCGCCGGGTTTCGAGGTGACGGAGCTGCTCGAGGACGTCTTCGCGGGCAGCACGCTGAGCGTGGAGCGCGCGCGCGACGTCATGGGCCGCCTGATGGACGGCGAGCTCTCTGAGATGCAGGCCGCGGCGCTCCTGGCGGCGCTGCGCACCCGCGGCGAGACCGTGGACGAGATCGTCGGGTTCGCCCAGGCGATGCGCGACCGCTCGATCCGGGTGCCGGTCAG
>JBIQIQ010000063.1:0-12642 GCA_044507975.1 Deinococcaceae bacterium | reverse complement strand
CCCGTGATGGCCGGTGACGTCGTCGCGACCTCGCAGCCGCTGGCCTCCCAGGCGGGGCTCGAGATGCTGCGCCGGGGCGGGAACGCGGTCGACGCCGCGATCGCCGCCGCCGCGACCCTGACGGTCGTCGAGCCGACCGGCAACGGCCTGGGCTCGGACGCGTTCGCGATCCTCTGGGACGGCCAGGGCCTTCACGGCCTCAACGCCTCCGGGCGCTCGCCGCTCGGCCTCGACCCCGGGCGCTACCTCGGCGCTGCCGAGGTGCCGCGCGTCGGCTGGGACCCCGTCACGGTGCCGGGCGCCGTCTCCGCGTGGGTGGCGCTCTCAGAGGGCTTCGGCCGGCTGCCGTTCGAGACGCTGCTGGAGCCGGCGATCCGCTACGCCGAGGACGGCTTCCCGGTTTCGCCGGGCGTGGCCGCCCAGTGGGCGCGGGCCGGCGAGTACCTGGGGCAGCGTGAGGACTTCGCCGCCGCCTTCTTGGTCGGCGGGGCTCCCGCTGCCGGCGAGACCCGTCGCCTGCCCGGCCACGCCAGGTCGCTCGAGCTCATCGCCCAGACCCGCGGCGCGTCCCTCTACCGCGGCGAGCTCGCAGACGCGCTGGTCGCGCACGCGCGCTCGGAGCGGGCTGCGCTGTCGCACGAGGACCTCGAGTCCCACGCTCCGGAGTGGACCTCCACGCTGTCGGCGAGCGTCGGCGGCTTCGAGCTGCACGAGCTGCCGCCCAACGGCCAGGGCATCGCCGCCCTGCAGGCGTTGGAGCTCGCGCGGCTGGCAGGCATCGAGGAGACGGAGGTCGACTCGGCCGACTGGGTCCACCTCCAGGTCGAGGCGATGAAGCTGGCCTTCGCCGACGCCCACGCCCACGTCGCCGACCCGGAGCGCATGCGCTTGGACCCGCGTGACCTCCTGGACACCGGGTACCTCGCGGAGCGCGCGCGGCTCGTCGACCGCGGGCGCTCCGGCGACCCCGGCCACGGCCGGCCGCGTCCAGGCGGCACCGTCTACCTCTGCGCCGCCGATTCCACAGGCATGCTCGTCTCGTTCATCCAATCGAACTACCGGGGCTTCGGCTCCGGCGTCGTCGTGCCTGGGGCGGGCATCGCGCTCACGAACCGCGGCAACTGCTTCTCGACGGAGGAGGGCCATCCCAACGCCGTCGCGCCCGGGGTCAGGCC
This sequence comes from Deinococcaceae bacterium, assembly GCA_044507975.1. Lineage (GTDB taxonomy): Bacteria > Deinococcota > Deinococci > Deinococcales > Trueperaceae > DASRWD01. The sequence goes on along the minus strand of JBIQIQ010000063.1, from coordinate 11,467 downwards.
GTTCAACACGATCATCCCGGCCATGCTCAGCGCCGGTGGGCTCCCCGTCGCGGCTCTGGGCGTCATGGGCGGGCCGATGCAGCCGCAGGGTCACCTGCAGCTCGCGCTGCGCATGGCCGTGCACGGTCAGAACCCTCAGGCCGCCAGCGACGCGCCGCGCTGGCAGGTGATGGGCGGCCGGGGCCTGCTCGTCGAGGCTGGCTTCGATCCGGTCGTCCTCGAGGACCTCGCGGCCCGGGGTCACGAGGTGCGCGTGGCCGAGCCCTCCGAGACGCTCCTCTTCGGCGGGGCACAGGTGATCGCGCGCCTCCCGGACGGCGGCTACGTGGCCGGCAGCGACCACCGGAAGGACGGTCAGGCCGTTGGGTTCTGAGCCGGCGCGAAGCGCCGCAGCCTGAGCGCGTTGCCGACGACGAACACGCTCGAGACGCCCATCGCCGCGGCGGCTAGCATCGGCGACAGCAACACGCCCAAGAACGGGTAGAGGACGCCGGCCGCCACCGGGATCAGCAGCGTGTTGTAGGCGAACGCCCAGAACAGGTTCTGCCTGATGTTGCGCAGGACCGCGCGCGAGAGGGAGACCGCGTTCGGCACGCCGCGCACGTCCTCCGACATCAGCACGACGTCGGCGGCCTCGATCGCGACGTCCGTGCCGGTGCCGAGCGCCACGCCGACGTCGGCGGCGGCCAGCGCCGGCGCGTCGTTGATGCCGTCCCCGACGAAGGCGACCTTCGCCCCAACCGCCTGCAGGCCCGCCACGACGGCGGCCTTGTCCGCCGGCAGCACCTCGGCGCGCACCTCGCCGATGCCGAGGCGCCGGGCCACCGCGCGCGCCGTGCGCTCGTCGTCGCCCGTGACCATCACCGTGCGCACGCCGAGGGCGCGCAACGCGGCCAGAGCGGGGCCCGCCGACGCCTTCACCGGGTCCGAGACCGCCAGCACGGCCACGACGCGGGGCGAAGCGCCTGCCCCGACCACCACCAGGTACATCGGGGTCTTGCCGTCCTCGGCCAGCTGCCTGGCGAGCTCCCGTAGTGGGCCGGCCTGGGCGCCGGACTCCTCCACGAACCGCCCCGAGCCGACCAGCACGGTGATGTCGTCGATCACGGCCCTCACGCCGCGGCCGGTGACCGCCTCGAACGACTCGGCCTCGCGGGCGGCCGCGCCTTCCTCCAGCGCGGCCGCGACCACTGCCCGCGCGAGCGGGTGCTCGCTCCTGGCCTCCGCCGCGGCCGCCAGGGCCAGGGCCTCGAGGCGGGTCTCCGGGGCGCCCTCGGCCAGCACGAGGTCGGTGAGGCGCGGAGCGCCTTCCGTCAGCGTGCCCGTCTTGTCGAACGCGACGACCTTGGCGCCGCCGAACGCCTGCAGCGCCGAGCCGTTGCGGAACAGCACGCCCAACTCGGCCGCCTTGCCGGTGCCGACCATGATCGAGACGGGCGTGGCGAGGCCCATGGCGCAGGGGCAAGCGATGATCAGGACCGCGACGGCGTTGACGACGGCGAGACCGAGCGCCGGCTGCGGGCCGAAGGCGAGCCAGGCCGCGAACGTCAGGGCGGCGACGCCCAACACCACCGGCACGAACACCGCCACGACCCGGTCGAGCAGCGCCTGTATCGGCAGCTTCGCGCCCTGGGCCGCCTGGACCATGTCGATGACCTGCGAGAGGAACGTCTCGCTGCCGACCTTGGTGGCGCGGAAGCGGAAGCTGGCGTTGGCGTTGACTGTCCCGCCGACGACGCCGTCGCCGCGTGCCTTGAGCACCGGCGTCGGCTCGCCCGTCACCATCGACTCGTCGACGTACGACTCCCCATCGACGACGACCCCGTCGACGGGCAGGCGCTCCCCCGGCCTGACCACCACGACGTCGCCGCGGCGCACGGCCGACACGGGGACCTCGGTCTCGGCGCCATCGCGCACGACCCGGGCCGACTTGGGGCGCAGAGCGACGAGCGCCCGGATGGCGTCGCCCGTCCTCCCCCGCGCCAGGGCCTCGAGGTAGCGCCCCAGCAGCACGAGCGTGACGATCACGGCGGACGCCTCGAAGTAGACGTGTACCGAGCCCTCCGGCAACAGGCCGGGCAGGAAGGTCGCGACCGTCGAGTAGCCGAACGCCGCGCTGGTGCCCAGCAGCACGAGCGAGTTCATGTCTGGAGCGCGCCGCGCGAGCGCGTCCCAGCCGCTGCGCAGGAAGCGCCGGCCCGGGCCGAACTGCACCACCGCGGCCAGCACGAAGAAGAGCGGGTACCTGACGCTGTCGGTCAGCCAGCCGTGAAGCCAGTGGCCGAACGACGGCACCAGCATCGCGCCCATCTCGAGCGCGAAGAGCGGGACCGTGAACGCCGCGGCGATCAGGACGTCGCGCCTCAGGGAAGCGACCTCGGCAGCCTTGGCCTCGCGCTCGGCCTCGAGACGGTCCTCCCCCTCGGCAGCGATGACGTCGTAGCCCGCGCCTTCGACCGCCTCACGGAGCTGGGAGAGGTCGACGAGCTCGGGGCGATAGACGATCCCGGCGCGCTCCGTGGCGAGGTTGACGTTGGCGTCGACGACGCCATCCACCTTCCTGAGCGCGCGCTCGACCCGCGCCACGCAAGCGGCGCAGGTCATGCCAGACACGGAGAGCTCCGCGACCGCGGAGCGCTCGTCGGAAGAGGGGAGGTGCGCGATGTCGGCGCCCTGCGGCGCCGGGTCGGTCACGGTCGGCACGTCATCACGCCCGGTACTTGAGGGCCTCCATCAGCTCGTCGACGATGGCCTCCGTGTCGCCGCGCTGGGCCGCAGTCGCGACGTGGTCCCGCACGTGGGCCTTGAGCACCGCCTCGGACACCTTCCGCAGCGCTCCCTGCACGGCGCTCATCTGCTTGAGGACGTCCACGCAGTAGACGGTCTCGTCCTCGAGCATGCGGAGCACGCCGTCCACGTGTCCACGGACGCTCTTGAGCCTGAGCACCGCGTCCTGCCTGGTCTGGGGGTCGAGGTGCAGGCAGTGGGCCCCCTGAGGCCGGAGCTCACGCGCGTCAGCGGCGCTCCCGGCGCCGAGGTCGCTCACCGCGCCGGCGCCGCCTCGTAACCCTCGGACGCCACGGCGGCGACGAGCGCGGCGGCATCGACGGCGCCGACGACCTCCGCCGTACCGCTGGCGAGGTCGACGGTGGCCCTCTCGACCCCGGGGACCTTCTCCAACGCGCTCTTGACGGCCGCCGCGCAGTGCGTGCAGCTCATGCCCTTGACCTCGAGACTGGTGGTGTCGTGAGTCATGGTGCCACTCTACCCCTCCTGGGGTGGGGTAGCAAGCGCCCGGGAACTAACCCGGGTCCCCGTCGCCGCGTGGAGCGACGATCGCAGGCGGGTCGCTGGCGGGGAACGTGTCGTCCAAGGCCTCGTCGAGCTCGGCGCTGAGCTCCCGAGCGCGGCTCGCGTCGCCGGACCCGCCGGCGCCGGCCGTGGGAGAGGCGGGGTCGGACGCGGGGAACGTGCCGTCGACGGCCTCGTCGAGGCCGATGTCCTCGCGTCCCGCCGCCAGGAGCGCGTCCTTCCGCGCCCTGTGCTCCGACTCGTAGGCGACGCGCTCCCGGTGATCGATCTCGCTCTCGAGGTCGCGGGCGCGCTGTTCGAGGTCCTCTATGCGGTCCATGGCCCGGTCGCTCCGGACGTCGTGGGTACGTTCCATGAGGGCGGCTCCTCCCATCGCCTCGCGGCGGTGCGTGGTCGTGCGCGTACGAGTCCACCCTAGGGGCTGGAGATGAGACCGCGGCACCTCTCGCGTGGCAGCCAGGTCGGCCGGAGAGCTCTACCGAGCGGAGCTCGGGGTGACTACGGCGACAGGCGCCTGTGGCGCCTCCTCACCGCGGCGCTCTTCCCACTCCCTCCTGAGGAGGCCGTAGACGGCGACGTCGGTGGGCTCTGCCCCGAGGCTCTGACGCCTCAAGACACCCTCGAAGACGAACCCGAGGCGCTCCGCCACCGCCCGGCTACGGAGGTTGTCGACGTCCGCCAGCACCGATAGGCGCTCGAACGGCTCCCCGCCCAGCAGCGGCTCGGTGAAGCACCGGTCGAGCAGCGCCCTCACGACCCTCGTCGCCACGCCCTTCCCCTCGAGGCCGGCGTCGAGCCAGTAGCCGACGGAGCCGCTGCGCGTCCTCGCGTCGACGTCGTGCACGCCGACGGAGCCGACCAGCGCGCCGCCGCTCCAGACGCCCGCCTCGAGGCCGGGACCCCGCGCGAACGCCGGCAGCGCGCGCTGGACGATGAAGCTCTCCTGCGCCTCGAGCCCGAGCTCGCGGGCCCACGGCAGCCAGCGCCGCAGGCGCTCGCGGTTGGCCTCCACCAGGCCGTGGAGGGCTGGCGCGTCCTCCCTCTCGAGAAGCGCCACGTAGAGGTCGTCTTCCGGGTCGGCCCGCAGCGCGAAACGCGGCGGCCTCCGCGGCAGCGGCGCCTGGCCGGACGCAGCGGCGTGCTCCTCGCGGAGGAGGCCGAACATGCTGAGGTCGGCCGGCTCGCCGTCGACGACGATCACGCGCCTGAGGACGGCCTCGGGCTTCAGGCCCAACCGCTGGACGACCGCCAGCGACCGGGTGTTGCGGGCGTCCAGCCCGATCGCGACCCGGCCCACGCCGCGCTCCTCGAAGAAGTGGCGCATCAGAGCTCCCAGGCAGCGCGTCACGATCCCCTTGCCCTCGTGGCTCCGGACGACGAAGTAGCCGACCTCGGTGGAGCCGCCCGCCCCGCCCCAGTCGTGCAGCCACACCTGGCCGACCGGCTCGCCACGGAGGCACAGCTCGGCGCGCCAACCGCGGCCCGCGCTGAAGCGCTGCAGCTCGTCGGCGATCAGGCTCTCCACCCACTCCGGGGTGGCGGTCGCCGTCCAGGGCACCCAGCGACCGAGGTGGTCGCGGTCGCGTTCCACGAGGCGGTAGAGACCCTGCGCGTGGTGGCGCTCCGTCAGGCGCAGCGCCAGGTCGTCGTCGAGCTGAAGGGCGAAGCTGCGCTCCGGTGCTGGGTAGTTGGCGTGGCGCGAGACGCCCACCTCGACCTCCGCCTCGATCATGTCATCACCGCAGCGCGGCCCGGACGGACGCCTCAGGCGCCGCCCGCGTCGTAGACCTCGAGGATCCAGCCGGCCACGCGCGTAACGCTAGCGTCGAGCTGCCTGAAGAGCGTGAGCACCTCGAGGTGGTGCGAGCTCGACGCCTGTGACTGCGGCAGCCGCTCCTCGAGCCGCCCGAGGTGGGCCAGGCGCATCTTGGCCACGTGCTCCTCGAGCGGCTTGCGGCCATCGATCACCTGCCGCGCCATGCCGCGGTCGCCGGTCGCTAACGCCGTGAACGAGAGCCGCATCCTCTCCAGGACCATCGTCCCGGTGGCCGCGAGCTCGGCCCTGCCCTGCTCGCTGAACTCGATGCCCTCCTTGCGCAGCCGCTCCTCCCGCCGGTAGAGCCGCCTGATCTGGTCGCCCATGTTCTCGAGCTCGGTGGCGACGAGGAGCAGCTTCTCGCTGGCGTAGTCCTCCTGGTCGGTGGCCCGCCGCAGGTCGGCGAGGTAGTCGACGACGGCGCGCGTCAGCTTGTCGGTCTTCGCCTCCCTGCCCTCGATCGGTGCCGGGTCCCACTTGCCCTGGTCGACGTACCCCACGGCCAGCTCCGTCATCACGAACACCTGGTCGCTGATGCGCACCGTCTCGCGCAGCGCCAGCCTTATCGCCAGCGAGGGGTCGCTCAGGGCGTCGCGGCTGAGGTACTTGGGCGTGGAGTCGTCCTCGCTCGTCGGGACGATGCGTTCGACGAGCCGCGTCACGAGGCCGGCGACCGGCGTGAACACGAGGGCCACGGCGAGGTTGAAGAAGGTGTGCGCGTTGGCGACCTGCCTGGCGCCGTCGCCACCCAGCCGCGCGACGAGGTCCATCGCCGGCTCGGCGGCGAACACGACGGCCAGGGCGCCCACCCCCTTCACCAGCACGTGCGAGATGGCCACGCGCTGAGCGGCGGAGTCGAAGCCGCGCGACACCAGCAGCGGGAGGAACGTGCCGCCCACGTTGCCGCCGGCGATGAGCGCGAAGGCCGTCGCGGGCGTTACGGCGTCGCTCACGACCAAGCCGATGGCGACGGCGGCAGCCGCGTTCGCGCTGGAGAGGATCCCTCCCAGCAGCGCGCCGACCAGCAGCATCGTCAGTGGCTGCGCCTCGGCCGCGTCGACCATGAGCATGAAGACCTCGCTCTCGGTCAGGCCGCGGATCGCCCCGACGGTCAGGTCGAGGCCCATGAAGAGCAAGCCGACGCCGAGCAGCATGCCGCCCAGCGCCCGCGCCCTGCGCCACATGGAGAGGAAGAACCCGATCCCCACCAGCGGCAGGGCGTACTCGGAGACGTTGAAGGCCGCCAGCTGGATCGCGCCGGTGGCGCCCAGCTTCGCGCCCATCGACACCGCCAACCCGCTCGCCGCGCCCACCAGGCCGGAAGCGACCATCGACAGCGCCGTGACGCACAGCGCCGTCCCGCTCTGGGTCATCGCGCCCACGGCGGTCGCCGTCCCGAGTGCCTTGAAGGGGGAGCCGGTGGCGGCCGCCATCCATCGCCGCGCGGTGGGGCCGGCCGCGGCCTCGAGCCCATCCGAGATCCGGTTGACGCCCAGCAGGAACAGCGCGAGGCCGCCGAGCATCGTGAGCAACATCCAGGTCACGTCCTTCCGCGCGCTTGCGCCCGCGCCGATGACCTGAGAGTGTAATCCGAAGGCGCCCACCTGCGACCGCCGTCGCCTCGCCAGTCATGCGATGCCGCCACGAGAGAGCGGTGGGCCGGGAGCGTTCCCGGCCCACCGCCAGCGACCGCCGACCGCGGTCGGCTAGTCGGCGACCCAGATCAGCGGCGTGCGCAGGTCGTTCTGGCGCGGCATGCACTCGTCGGCCACAGGCGCGTAGTGCAGGGCCACGGGGCGGTCGAAAGCGCGGATGACCCGAATCTGGTAGGCGCCGGTGGCGCACTGGGGCATGGTCGCCGGCGGGTTGTCCACGAAGATCGTCGCGACGCCGTCCGCGAACGTCACGTGCCCGCGCGGGAACTGGGCGAAGGGTCCGGCAGCGTTCTCGACGCTGTCTGCCAGGTAGTACGCACCGTCGGGGGCGTACCGGATGAACGCCACGCCGCCGCTCTCGGCGAACGCCGGGTTCCCGAGGTACTGCTTCCACACGCCGACTATGTCCGCCGGCTCGGTGGCGAGCACTACGCAGGGCGCCTCCATGCCCGGCTCGCACGCCACGAGCTCGGCCGGCGGCGCCGGCGCCTGCGCCCAGGCGACCCCTGCAGCGAGCGCTGCTCCGGCCAGCCATACCTTCACGATCGTCCTCACGGTCGTCCTCCTAACGTGGCCCGCGGACTGGCGGGCACGAGTCAGGCTAGGTAGCCTTCGTTACGGCGTCGTTACGGGTTCGTGACGGAAGGAGCGGGCGATGTCCCTTCGGGTCGAGGCCTTGGGGAGCCTGCGGCTGACGCGTGGCGGAGAGCAGCTTCCAGGGCTAGGAGCCCGCTCGGCCGAGGCGCTCCTCGTCTACCTCATCAGGCACGAGCTGCCGCAGCCCCGAGCGCACCTGGCGGAGCTGCTCTGGCCCGAGAGCGCGCCGGAGCGGTCCGCTGCGAACCTTCGCGCCGCGCTCCACCGGGTGCGGAAGAGGCTGGGCGAGGCCCTACGGGTCGACCGGCTCTCGGTGGTCCTCGCAGCCGACGTGGAGGTGGACGCGTCCGAGTTCGAGGCGCATGTACGGGCGGCCCGTCACGAGGAGGCCCTGACGCTCTACCGGGGCGACCTCGCGGCTGGCCTGCACCTCGACGGCAGCGCCGCGTTCGAGAACTGGCTCGCCGGCGAGCAGGAGCACCTCAGGCAGTCCGCCCTGGTCTGCGCGCAGCGCCTTCTCGGTGCCGCGTCGTCGCGCCAGGACGACGAGGCCTCCCTGCTCTACGCCAGGCGCCTCCTGGCGCTGGACCCGCTGCATGAGCCGGCCAACCGGGCGCTACTGAGGGTCCTCGGGCGCACCGGGCGGCGGGCATCGGCCCTGGCGCACTTCGAGCGGTTCGCCGCGCAGCTCGGTGAGGAACTCGGCTCGGCCCCCGACCCCGCGACCCTTGACCTGATCGAGGGCATCCGGGCCGGTGCGGTGGGGCCTCGCGTGACGCGGCCCGCTGCGACCGTCCGGCACGCGGTCCTCCCGGTCGCCTCCACCCCCTTCGTGGGTCGGCGCGAGGAGCTGTCCCTCATCGCCGAGCGCCTGGGCGACCCCGACTGCCGGCTGCTCACCCTCACCGGGCTGGGTGGCAGCGGCAAGACGCGCCTGGCGATCGAGGGAGCCCGCGCGTGCGAGGCGATGTTCGCGAACGGCGTCGCCTTCGTTCCCCTCGCTGGGGTCACGGGGCCCGAGTTCATCCTCGCGGCGGTCGCCCAGGCCCTGGCGATGGGCCCGCTGCCCGGGTCCAGGGTCGAGGAGCGAGTCCTCGCTTACCTCGAGGACAAGCAGGTCCTGCTCGTCCTCGACACCCTCGAGCACCTCCTCCACGACCTCGGATCGGTCAAGGAGGTGCTGCGCCGCGCTCCGGGCGCCAAGGTGCTGGCGACCTCGAGGGCACGCCTGCTCCTCTCGGAGGAGTGGGTCCTGCCGGTCGAGGGGCTCGAGCCCGAGGGCGCGGCCGCCGAGCTCTTCGAGAGGCTGGCAGCTCGGGTCGACCCGGGGTTCGACGCGGCCTCGGAGCGACCCAGCGTGGTGACCGTGTGCCGCTGCGTAGGCGGCCACCCCCTCGCCCTCGAGCTCGCCGCGTCGTGGCTGGGATCCACTAGCTCCCGGGTGATCGCCGCGGAGCTCGAGCGCGGCATCGACCTCCTGACCTCGGAGCGGCGTGACCTCCCAACGCGGCACAGGAGCGTCGCCGGGCTCTTCGACATGGCGTGGGAGATGCAACCCGAGCGGGCGCGCGCGGTCCTCGGCGGGCTCTCGGTCTTCCGGGGCGGGTTCGCTCACCAGGAAGCGGGCGCGGTCACCGGTGCCACGCTCGAGGACCTCAGGCGCCTCGTCGACAGCTCGATGGTCCGTCGCGAGGGCACGGGCCGGTTCGGCCTGCACGAGCTCCTTCGCCAGTACGCGGCGCAGAGGTCGGCCGCGTCGGGCACGAGCGAGGGGGCGGCCGCGGCCCACCTCGAAGCGTTCACGCGCCTGGCCGAGGAGTCGGTCCCCCATCTGCTGGGCTCTGGCCTCTTCGAGTGGCTCGAGCGGCTGCGGCCCGAGGTCGACAACCTGCGCGCGGCGCTCGCCGTGGCGACGACCACCCCGGGCCGGGCGCCGCTCGCCTTCAGGCTCACCTCCTCGATGCTGCACTTCTGGGCGCTCGCGTCGTCGCCCGGCGAGGCGGCGCGTTGGCTCGAGCGCGCACTGGAGCTGGACCTCGATCCGGACCAGCGGGCCGAGCTCGTCACGCTGCATGCCCGCACCGCGTGGATGCTCGGCGACCACGGCGCTGCGGAGCGCGAAGCTTCGGCCGGCCTCGCGCATTTCGCCAGCCGCGGTGAGCCGGGGACCGCCGGGGCGGCTCTCGCGCGCAGCGTGCTGGCGATGGCGCGCTACGGGCTGGGCGAGTACCTCTCGGCGGCCTCGCTGATGCGGGCCAACCTCGAGGGCGACGTCTCCAGGCTGGCGCCGTGGTGGCGCGCCCAGAACCTCGGCTGGCTGGGCAAGGCGCTCACGCGGCTCGGCGACCTCGACGCCGCCAAAGCCGCTCTCGACGGATGCCTGGGCCTCTTCCGGGAGCTCGGGAACGCCTGGGGGCTGGGGTTGTTCCTCGGGTCCGCCGCGGAGCTGCGGCTGCTGCGCGGCGACCTCGAGGCGGCCGGGAGCCTGGCGGAGGAGGCGAGGGCGCTCCTGGAGCGCGTCGGCTTCAAGCACGCCCTGGGAGAGGTTTACCGCCTGCTCGGCATCGTAGCGAACGCGCGCGGGGCGACCGAATCTGCGCGCGCGCACTTCGAGCGCGGCGCAGTGCACGCCCGTGAGATGGGGCTTCACGCCCAGGCCGAGCTGCTGACGGCGGACCTGCGGTCGGTGTCTGGCCCGCCGAGCTGAGCGGGTTCCCCGCGGAGGGTGCGTGTTAGTCTCCCCTGGTCTAGCGACGAAAACTCAGCTTCCGAGGAGGGAACCATGTTGAGGCGTGCCATCCTAGCTCTCGTCATCGCGGTCACGGGCGTGGCGCTGGCCCAGGAACCCGTCCGCATCGGAGTGATCACCAGCATCACCGGGCGCTTCGCCGAGTTCGGCGAGCAGCACCGCGCCGGGGTGCAGATCGCCCTGGAGGACGTCAACGCCGCCGGTGGGGTCAACGGCGCCCCGGTAGAGGTCGTCTGGGAGGACGACACCTCCGAGGTGAACGCAGCGCTCGCCGCGGCCGAGCGCCTGGTCAACCAGCGGGTGCCGCTCGTCATGGGGGCGTACTCCTCCTCGATCACGAACCCGCTGGCCCAGTACTTCACCCGTCAGCAGCGTCCGTTCCTCGTCTTCACGTCGTCCGACGACGCCATCACCAGGCCGGGCTCCGACTGGATCTATCGCCTCAACCAGCCGTCGTACGCTTACGCCGAGATCCTCTTCGACGTCTTCGATCAGCTCAACGCCGACCAGGGCGACGGCTTCCTGCAGACAGTCGTGACGGTGCACGGCAACGGCGCCTTCGAGAGCGCCGTCGCGGACGCGGTCGACGAGATCGCCGCCGACCGCGGCTACCGGGTCCTCGACCGCCAGGACTACGACCAGACAGGCGCCGACTTCAGGCCCATCCTCAACCGCTTCAAGGGCCTGAACCCCGACATCGTGTTCATGGTCTCCTACGCCGCCGACTCCGTGGCGATCGCGCGGCAGGTGCAGGAGGTCGGCCTCGACGCCAAGGTGTTCGCGGGCGGAGCGGCCGGCTTCGCGCTACCCAACTTCCTCGAGGGGTCCGGACCGGCGGCCGACTTCGTCTACACGGCGACGATGTGGACCGAGGACGTCCCGTACCCCGGCGCGCCCGAGCTCAACGACCGCCTCGCCGAGGTGCTGGGACGCACGCCGAGCTACCACGCCGCGCAAGCGTACGCCGGCATCATCACCGCCGTCGACGTCCTCAGCAGGGCCGCCTCGTTCGAGCCCGCCGACGTCCAGGCCGCCCTCGACGCGACCGACATGCCGGACACGGTCTACGGCCCCATCTCGTTCACCGACTACCAGGGCTACAGGAACCAGGCCCGCCTGCCCGCCGTCGCCCAGCAGGTGCAGGACGGCGAGTTCGTGACGGTCTACGTCAACGGCCAGGTCGTCAACCCCATGCTCGACACCCCGAGCTGGACCGAGCGCTGAGCACACCTTGAGGAGCGGGGCGAGCTGATCCATGGACGGCCTCGTCCCGCTCCTCCAGAACATCACCGGCGGCCTCCTGATCGGGGGGATATACGCCCTCATCGGCGTCGGCCT
>JBIQIQ010000255.1:0-1758 GCA_044507975.1 Deinococcaceae bacterium | reverse complement strand
GGCCGCCCAGGTCGCGGAACGTGATCGAGCTCCACGACTGCCTGTGCAGGTTCAGGCCCCAGTAGGCCGCGGCCTTGAGCGCGAGCGCGGCGCCGAGAGCGATCCCGAGGGGCTGCGCCGGAGGGACGCCGTCGAGCCGCAGCAGGAAGGCCGCCAGGGTGCCGAGCGGGAACGCGGCTACGTCCAGCACGAGCTTGACGAGCCGCACCCGGTTGACCGGCTGTCGGGGCTTGTCTGGCGTGGTCTCGGAGAGGTTCGTGGTCATGCCAACCTTACGTGCTGGTGAGCGACGAGCCTAGGGGCCGGCCCGGCAGGATGTCCAAGGTCGTGGCGGGATCCAGTGCAGCCATCATGTACTGGCATCCCGCCGAACCATGTGACGTTTGAATCCGGCGGCTCATGGGGTGAGGGCCGGTTCGCGCTCCTCGTGCTCGACCGAGCCGGCCTCGACCATCGCCCGAAACTCGGGGCTCGACTCGAGCAGCTCATCGAAGCTGCCCTTGGCTATCACCTTGCCGTGGTCGAGGACGTAGATCACGTCGCAGCCCCTGACCGTGGTCATGCGGTGGGCGATCATCACGATCGTCTTGCTCTTGCCGAGCTCGTCGACAGCGCGGAAGATGCTCTCCTCGGTGAGGCCGTCGAGTGCGCTCGTGGCCTCGTCGAAGACCAGGAACTTCGGGTCGTGGTACAGCGCCCGCGCGATGCCGAGGCGCTGGCGCTGGCCCCCCGAGAGGCGTACGCCGCGCTCCCCGACCGTCGTGTCGTAGCCGGCGGGCAGCTCCGCCAGGATGAAGTCGTGGATGTTCGCGAGGCGAGCGGCGCGCTCCACGGCCTCGTGGTCGATGCGGTCCTTGCGTACGCCGAAGGCGATGTTGCCGGCGATCGTGTCGTCGGAGAGGTAGATCTGCTGGGGCACGTAGCCGAGGTTGGCCTGCCAGGCGCGGCGGTTCTCGTGGGTGATCGGCACGCCGTCGACGGTCAGGGCGCCGGCCTCCGGCTCGAGCAGGCCGAGCAGGATGTCGACGGTCGTCGTCTTGCCGGAGCCGGTGGCCCCCACCAGGCCGACGGTCGTGTTCGCCTCGATCGTCAGGTCGAACCCGTCGATCACCGGACGCGTCGTCTCCGGGTAGGAGAAGCGCAGCCCCTCGAGCTTCACGCGGTCCTCGAAGGGCAGCGGCTCCACGGCGGTGAGGTCGATGTCCCGCTCCTCCGCGGGATCGAGGTCGCGGTAGAGCGCGTCGACCGAGGTCGTGCTGAAGCGCATCGAGGTCAGCGACGAGAAGAGGCTCTGCAGCGACGGCAGCATCCGCATCGTCGCGAAGGCGAACACCCCCAGCGTGGGCACGATGTCTGCGACTCTGGCTCCCTGGACCAGCAGAACGAGGACGATCAGCAGCATCCCGCCGAAGGCGATCGTCTCGAAGGCGTACCGAGGCAGCAGCGAGATCACCTGCTGGCGCGCCATCTGCTTCTCGTAGACCTGGGAGTGGCGCTCGAAGCGGCGCAGGAACGGCGCCTCGCGCCCGAGGATCTTGATGTCCTTGATGCCGGAGAGGGCCTCCGTCGCCGCTTGGTAGCGCGCCCTGTCGCTCTGCGAGCGCAGGCGGCCGGCCTGGGCCATGCCGCGCCTCACGAGCATGAAGGTGACGGCGTATGCGGCGCCGAGGAACGCGAACGTCAGTATCGCCAGGAGCGGGTACAGCGCCACCAGCAGCCCCAGGATGAACACCGTGACGATGCCGCGCGACACGAGCT
>JBIQIQ010000062.1:0-12701 GCA_044507975.1 Deinococcaceae bacterium | reverse complement strand
CTGCCGTTCGTGATGGTCTCCGACGCCAGCTTCGGCGAGTACCGGCGCAACGTCGTGCTGCAGGGCGAGTACCGCTTCACGGTCGGGCGCGTGACGTTCGCTCAGTACGCGCTCTTCACGAACGTCCACCGCACGGGCGGCGGCTCCGGGGCCGCCTCGGTGTGGTTCACCGAGGACACGCTCTTCGACGGGCCGGTCCACACCAACGAGTACCTCCGCTTCTACGCGAACCCCTGGTTCGGCCACAAGGTCACGTCGGCAGGCTGCCCGACCAACCGGCGCGCCGAGCGCGTGAACCCCTCGACGGGCAACTGGGAGGAGTACTGCACCAGCCACGACTACGGCGCCTTCTTCCACGACCAGACGACCACGCTGCGCCGCAACCTCGGCCCGAACCCAGCTTTCGGGAGCAACCCGGTCAACCGCCCGGAGCTCGCCGGCGGCGTGGACTGGCAGTCCGAGTACATCCCGCTCCCGTCGAACTCCTTCGAGCAGGAGAACGAGGCCCGCAACGCGGGGATCCACTTCGGGAACAACGTCAACCTCTCGAGGCTCACCGTCTTCGCTGCCGATGCCAACGGCAACCCGCTGCAGCGGGTCAACGGCGAGTGGCGGCCACGCGCCACCTACCAGTACATCAGGGGCGTGGTGTGCAACAGCATGAGCGGGAACGGCGAGACCTGCAGCTCGTCGGGCTCGACGATCACCTACCGGGTCGACCAGACCGGCCTGCTGCAGCGGCAGCAGCCCAACGGCTCCTGGGTGACGGCCACCAACCAGTCCGGGCAGCCCATCACGCGGTTCAACGGGGTCATCTACGTCGACGGCCGCACCGTCCGCTTCGGCGGGCCCGACCGTACGAACAGCAACCAGCCGCAGACCGCGCCACCGGCCATCGCGCACTTCTCGCAGCTCACCCTCGCCACCGAAGGGTACGTGCGCATCACCAGCGACATCCGCTACGAGGACCCTCCCTGCAGCTCCCCGCCCACGCGCGCCGGCGACGGCACGGTCACGCCGGCCACCTGCAACGACCTCGACGCCCTGAACGTCTTCGGGCTCTACACGCAGTCGGCCGACGTGCTCATCGGGAACAACAACAGCACGAGCTCGTACAACGCGCCCAACAACGTCCACATCCACGGCGTGCTCATGAGCTCGGAGGGCCGCGTGCAGGTCGAGGACTTCGACTCGGGCAGCCCCCGGGGCACCGTGAACCTCATCGGCGGCATCATCGAGAACTTCTACGGCGCGTTCGGGATGTTCAACACCGCCACGGGCGCGCAGACGACCGGCTACGCCCGCTCGTTCACGTACGACCAGCGGATGTACTCGAGCGTGTCGCCGCCGTACTTCCCGACGATCGGCCTCGACCGCGTCAAGGACGTGCGCGCGTTCAGCTTCGGCCAGCGGGAGCAGGTGTACTAGGCCGCGGGCCCGTCCACGACCCCCGCGCCGTAGGTCCGCTGGTAGTACTCCCGGTAGCGCTCGGTGTTCTCCTCGGTCGGCTCGCCGCCCGCTCCCATGGTGAGCCCGAGGTACTCGAGGCAGTAGTGCCATCCCGGCAGCACGCTGAGGGCCGTCTCCAGGCTCTCGACGTCGTGGGTGAAGGTGAGCACGCTCTCGCTCTCGTGACCGCCGGACCGGATCTCCATGCGGATGGCCTGGCGGCCGCGCATGCCCGGATGCTCGGCGGCGGCGTCACCCTCCACCTCGTACGCGAAGAGGGTAGGAGCGTCGTAAGCGGTCAGCACGCCTGAGGGGACGTCCGGCGGCGGCGTGCCGTCGGTGCTCTCGAACATCTCGACCACCGGGTCGCCCACCACGCCGCTGGTGCGGAGCTTCGTGGGGTACCAGGTGTCGAGCACCTCGGGCTCGGTGATCGCCTCCCAAAGGTCCTCAACCGGCCTGTCGTACGCCCGGACGAACCTGACGCGGTAGCGGCCGTCGGGGCCGCGAGTCAGGGTGCCGGCCCCCTCGAGGGTCATCGTCTCGTCCATGCGCCGAGCATAGGGCCCGGACGTGAGGGTGGGGCGCATGTGTACCAGGTTAGAATGGGTGGCCCCGTCACCAATCGGCTGCGTAACACCGTGGCCAGCGTGGGCACCGCTTCGTAAGGAAACGGTAAGGATTCCGTGATAGAGGGCCGCGTACCTTCCTGGGGCGGCCTACGCCCGCGGGAGGTAACGCTCGATGAAGGCCCGACTGGGCATGACCCTTACGGAACTGCTGGTCGTCCTCGCGGTCCTGGGGATCCTGGCCGGCATCATGGCCATGAGCATCCGGCCCTCGCCGGCTCGGCTCGCCGCCGACGCCGTCCTGGGCGTAGTCCAGCAAGCGCGCTTCGACGCCATCAAGACCAACCGCCCCATCGTCATCGTCCTCGACTCCGCCGCAGGGGAGATAGCCGTGCGGCGCGCGACCACCTCGGGCGCCATCGACTGCTCGGCTGGCGCCACCCAGCCGGTCAGAACGCTGTCGCTCGGTGAGTACCGGGCGGTCAGCCTATCCGGCAGCGTCGAGGCGTTCGTGTGGCTCCCCAGCGGCCAGCCCCGCGAGTGCACCGGCGGCCGGCTCGCCTCCACCGTCGAGATGACCCTCTCCTCCGGCGACTCCACGCGCACCGTCGCCGTCACCGGCGGCGGCGAGGTGGTGCTGCAGTGAGGTCTTCGCATACGTCTTCCGGCCTGACTCTGGTCGAGGTCGTCATCGCCCTCCTCGTGCTGGCCATCGGGGTGCTCGGCGCGGTCGGCCTTCAGGCCTCGGGGCTCACCGCCACGCGGACCTCACAGGAGATGCAGCGGCTCAACGCCGCCGCCCGCTCCGAGCTCGACGTCCTGCGCGGCGCGCCGATGCCTTACACGAGCTTCCAGACGCGGTCGTGCCCGACGCTGGCCGAGGGCTGCACCGTGGAGATACGGCCCTGCGCGGTCGTCGGCAGCGACCTCGACTGCGGCAGGGGCTCGGTCGCCGAGCCGGCAGCGCACGCGATCACGCTCGTGGTCAGCGAGGGCGAGCGCTCCGTCACCCTGAACACGGTGGTGGTGGCGCGGTGACCCGGCGCGAGTCCGGCCTCACGCTCGTCGAGCTGCTGGTCGCCTCGGCTGTGCTGGTGCTGCTGCTGACGGCCCTGGGCTCCCTCTACGTGAGCTCACGCCGCGCCTACGAGGTCAACCGCGCGGTCACCAGCGCCTCCGGACAGCTGCGCAGCGCGGTCGAGGCGCTGCAGTACGACCTCTCGCTCGCGGGCTACTGCGCCGACCCGGACGCGTGCGGCCTGGGGGGCAGCCCGTTCGAGGTGAACACCGACCTCCAGGAGCACCTCCGTGTCGTGACCTCGGTGACGGCTCGGTATCAGGAGACCAGGTACACGGCGGGTGGCGTGCCCGAGAACATGGCGGTGACCTTCCGAGTCGCCGACGGCAAGCTGGTCCGCGAGGTCGGGGGCGAGTCGGAGACGATCGCCGATGGGGTAGTGAGGCTCGTCCTGCTGGGCTACCGCAGCCGCGACGACGTGGCCGCTGGCCGCCAGTACTCTGCGCCCGGCGGCGACTCGCTGACGGGTGTCGACCTGCGGCTCGACTACGTACAGGGTGGCACGGAGCTCTCGCAAGAGTTCACGGTGCCGATTCGGAACGCGATCTAGATGGACGCATACGTCTCTCGGAGGAGCATGAGCCGACTAGCTACTGGATCCGCACCCTTGCCACGACGCCAGGAGGGCATCGCCATCGTCTCGGTGCTGATGGTCCTCGCCGCCGTCATGCTCCTGGGCGTGACGACGATGATGCTGACGAACTCGAACCTGATGATCGCGGAGAACCAGGTCACGGCGACGATCGCGCGCAGCCATGCCGAGGGCGGCATCGACGCCGTCGTCGCTGCTCTGGCCGCCTACTTCGAGCAGAACGGCAGCCTGCCGGCGTCGGCTCCCAGCGTTCCCAACGTCACTGGTCTCGGCGCAGCTCTGGCCATCGAGCCGGCACCCACCCAGAACGGGCAGGAGTGGTACACGCTCATCGGCTCCGATCGGGTGGCGCTTCGTGTGCTGGGGCGCGGCCCGCGCGACGCCGAGTACGTCGCCGAGGCCCTAGTGGAGTTCGCGGCACCGGGCGGCGGTGGCGGCAGCCCGTACCGCGGCGCCGTGGTGGCCTGCGAGAGCATCTCCCTGAGGGGGAGCGGCCGCATCGACAGCTTCGACTCCGCGGTGCCGCCCCACAACTACGTCCAGAACAACCCCGGCTCCGCCGGTCACGTCCTCACGCTCTCAACCGATGGGACCGTCTCCCTCGAGGGCCACGCGCCGATCTACGGCGACGTGAACTCGACCGGCGGCGTGCTCGTGACCGGCAGCTCACCCATCTACGGCGACATCAACGCGAACGGCCTGGTCGACCTGCGGGCGTCGCAGACGTACCACGGGAACGTGCGCACGCTGGGCGACGTCCGCTTCGGGGACGCCACGGTCGCCGGCGACGTGCTCGCCAACGGCAACGTCAACTTCACGAAGTGGAACCCGAAGGTCCTCGGGTCGGTGCAGGTGGGCGGGACCGTCACGTTCACGGCCCCGCAGAACACGCACGTCCCGAGCGGGAACATCCGCTACCAGCACCCAGGCGTGCTCCCCGTGGCTGAAGAGGACTGCGACCCACTGGGTGTCTCCTCGATGGGCGACTGGTTCAGCCACGTGCCTTCCATCGGCGCCATGCCGGCCAAGACGGGCACCTACCTCGAGTGGAACCTGAGCCCCACGGGGGCCCAGCGCCGCCTGCGCAACGGGTCGTGGGAGGACGCCGGCACTCCCACGCCGGTGAACGTCCTGGGCACCACCTCGCAGGTCTACCGGGTCTCGGGCGTCGACATGGCCAACGACTCGACCATCAGGGTCACGGGCGACGTCGTGCTGTTCGTCGACGGCAACTTCAGTGCCAAGGGCGACCCGGTGCTGATCATCGACGAGGACAGCTCCCTGACGGTGTTCGTGACCGGCACCACGCTGATGGACAACTCGTTCAGGGTCGCGAAGAGCAGAACGTACGGGGACTGGAACCTGCTGCCCGTGAACTCCCGCGGCATCCCGACCTTCTCGATCTACTCGTCGTACTCGGGTGCGAACGGCGTGACGGTGAGGGGCAACGGGAAGGTGAACGCCTCCATCTACGCCCCACATACCGACGTCCTCCTGCAGGGCTCGGGCGAGAACTTCGGAGCGCTCCGCGCGAGGAACATCGTCAACACGGGCAGCGGCGCCATGCACTACGACGAGGCGCTCGGCCGCATCGACATCGGCGGCGGCGACCCCACGGCGGGGGAGATGTCGGTGACGATCCTCAGTCGGCGTTGAGTGCGGGCCGGAGGCCTTCACTCTTCCGGAAGGAGCCCCCTCAACTGTTCGATCGCCTCGAGCAGCTCGGGTAGGTCCCGGTCGACGGTCGCCCGCACGAGTTCCACCTCGGTCTCGAAGTAGCGATGCGCCAGCCTGTCGCGCATCTTCGCTACCAAGCTCCACGGTATGCCTGGGGCCAGACCCCTCGCGTCTTCGCTGATGGCCTTGGCTGCCTCCCCGATCTCGATCAACCGCATACGAACAGCGTCCAGCACCAGCCCATCGCTGACGTCCCCCCGAGCCGTGTGCTCCCGAATCGCGGCGATCGCTCCGGCGATGTCTTCGACTCGCTGCCGATCACGCCTACTCAAGCGGCACCGCCTCCTGCAACACTCGCTCGCGTAGGCCAGGCTTCAAGCTGGAGGCCGGCACGACGTCGACCTTGCGCTGGAGGATCGCCTCGAACTCCTCTTCCAACCTTCCGAGGCCGAACAGCGTCACCGAAGGCGACAGGTCCACGAGGAAGTCGATGTCGCTGGTCGGCCCATCGTCGCCCCGGGCAGCGCTACCGAAGACCCGAAGGTTGGCGGCTCCCAGGCGCTCGGCCGCTGCTACCAGCTCGGCACAACGCTCCCGCAACAGGTCTCCAGTTCGCGTCGGCGGCAATCGCAGGCTTGTGGTACGTGGAGTCAGGCCAAGGTTGAGCTCGAGGCCTGCCGCAGCGACGAGCTTCTGAAGAGCTGCGAAGCTCGGCTCTTGTACCCCTCGTTCGTAGGCGCTGATGGTCGGCTGAGCCACACCACTGTGCCTTGCTAGCTCTGTTTGCGACAACCCTGATAGTTCGCGCGCTCGTCTGATCAGATGGGCCGCGGTCGGCATTACAGAAGCTTATCAGGTTTCCCTTATAGCAGCGAAGTCATATGGGATTCATTCTATGCGTCGCCGTTTGCGGCCTGAGACTGGGGGTGAGTCAGGTTCACCGACCAACCCTCTGCAGGTCCCGCTTGAGCTCCTCGATAGTGAGCAGCCGCGTGGCCGCCTGGTCGTAGACGAGCTGGGCCCGCGCGCCGGCGGCCTCGAAGACCTGCGTCCAGCGGTCGAGCGCGTCGAGGCCGGCGTTGAGCCGCACCACGACGGCGCCCTCGAGGGCAGGCCGCAGCTCCTCGGCGGTGACCGTCTCCGGGGAGTGGTCCTCGCCGTTGCCGAAGACGACGAGCACCTTGTCGTTCTCCACCGGCACGTCGCGCAGGTAGAAGGCGGCGGTGCGAAGCGCCTCGGAGAGGCCGGTGCCCCAGCCAGTGTCGACCTCATCCGGCAGCACGCTCCGCAGCTCGGCGTAGAACGCGAAGCGGTCGAGCTGGCTGCCCGGGTACTCGGCGTTGAACAGTGCGGCGTAGACGGTGTCCAGGCCTCCTGGAGCGCGCACGGGGATGACGACCAGGCGGTCGGAGCGCTGCAGCAGGGCGCGCTGCGGCGACGGGTCGGCCCACCCCAGCACGCGGCGGTTCGCGTCCTCGAGGCGCGAGCCCTCGCCGCCCGACGCGTCCTGCAGCACGACGTAGGTGGTGGCGGCGTGCGCCGCCTGAGGCACCAGGCCGAGCGCCGCGGCCGCGGCGAGCACGAGCACGCCGCCGCCCGAGCGGCGAGCGCCGACCTCCTCACCGCTCTGGAGTCGTGCGGCCGCCATGGGGCTCCGGGCTTCACGCCGCCGCCCCAGGCCGCCGATCCACCGGAACACGCGCCCGAAGACCCGGCTGAGGAACAGGACGAAGGTGCCGATGAGGATGGAGAGGAACGCCCACGCGCGCTGGACGCCGGACTGCAGCTTGAGGAGGGCCCGCCCGATGGCCGTCATGGCCAGCACGTAGGCGCGGGTGAGGACGTTGTACGCCTTGAGCGCGAAGCGTCCGATGACGATGGCGGAGACCGTCCAGCCGTTGCGCATGCCGCTGGCGAACACCGCCAGGGAGGACCCGACGAGGTCGACGATGCCGGCGCCCTGCCGCAGCCCCTCGAAGCCGCGCCCGGCGACGCCGATGCCGTGCCTCCCGATGACGCCGAGGAACAGCACGACGACCGACAGCCCGAGGGCCAGCACCACGGCACCCCACTGCGCGACGCCCAGGTAGGCAGCCGGCAGGTCGGCGTCGAGGCCGAGGGAGAGGCGCACCTGGCGGTCGGCGGCCTCGGCGGCGCCGCGCAGCCAGGCCAACCAGATCTCCACGAAGAAGATGGCGATCAGCGCCCCGTTGGCCGAGAGCCAGGCGACGAGGCCGGGAAGGATCCGCTCGCGCCACGGGCGCGGGTCGGCCTGGGCGCCTTCGGGAAGGAGGGCAGCGGGCAGGTGGTCGGTGGCGAGGACGCTGTGGACGCCCCCTTCCTTCTCGAATACGAAGTAGTTGCGGGGGAGCGGGCCTGCCGCCAAGGCGTCGCCGCCCTCCTCGACCCGCTTCGGCTGCAGCGCCTTGGCGAGGAAGATGCCAAGCAGCGGCAGGATGCCGATGACCCCGCCGACGCTCGCCTCGGGCAGCCCCAACCACGCGGGCAGCGGCAGCGGGTCCTCGCAGGCCGGTAGCGTGACGACCTTGCACGTCAGCGACTCGTAGAAGCCGCCGACGAGGCCCAGGAAGTACGCGGTCGCGTAGAGCACGACGCCGAACAGCCCGAGGCCGACGAGAAGACGGACGGTCGAGCCGAACGTGACGCTGATAACTTGGCGGTGCCGCGCAGCCACCGACTGGGCGGCCAGCGTCCCGAGGAGCAGCAGCGCGACGACGAGGTAGAGCGCGGCCAGGAAGCTCACTGCAGGAAGTTCCGCCAGATCAGGTACCCGGCGAACGCCAGGATCGCCAGGGTCATGATGTTCACGCCCACGCGGAACGCCAGGCGGTCCTCGGGCTCGACGTGCACGCGCTGCACCTCTTCGCTGTGGGGTACGCCAGCGAGGGGCCTCTCGTCCATGGGGGTAGCCTCCGACATACAGTCTCCATGTTCGCCGCTCATGGCGCTACCGCTAGTCGCACGGGGGAGGTACGCGACGAAGAAGCGGGCGGGCCGCTATGGGCCCGCCCGCCGTCCGGAGCGCTGTTCGCGCTTACTTGACCTTGTACCGCCAGTAGGCGCCGACCGTGAACTCGTCGCCGTCGGCGTCGAGCACGTCGAGGTCGAGGACGACCCAGTACCAGGGCGGAGCCGTGGGCAGGAGGTTCTCGAAGGTGAAGGTGAGGGTCTGCGTGGCCGCGTCGTAAGTGAGCGCTCCGGCGAGCGGCGCGCCCTTCGGCGCCCTGCCTTGCTTGAGGGGGTTGCCTGCGGGGAGCGTGTAGACCGAGATGGTGTCGGCGTCCAGGGTGGCGGGGTCGATCGCGCGGTCGAGCACGATGCTGATGCTCGCGCGGTTGCTCGTCACGGTACCGGGCTTCGGGTCGATGTCGAGGACGCCGTCGAGGTTGTCGAGGAACTCGCCGTCGGGGATGCCGTCGCCGTCCGCGTCGGGGTCGAAGGGATCGGAGTCGACGTCGTCGGGGATGCCGTCGCCGTCGGAGTCGCCGGGCTCGCCGGGGTCGCCCTCACCGGGCTCGGCGGCCTGGGTCTCGAAGCTCCAAGTAACGGCGTCCTTGAGGCTGGCGCCGCCGAGGCCCGTGAGCGACTCGGCGAGCGCGGCGACGTAGGTGGTGCCATTCAGGAGGGTGGAGGAGGGCACGAACACCAGCGAGTTCGTGGCGGTGTCGACCGAGAGGGTGCCGGTAACGGCGAGGTCGCCGGCGTTGAGGAGGAGCGCCTCGGCGACGGCTCCGGCGTCGAGCTCGGAGTCGAACGTCACCCAGACGGCGGTGTCCACCGGCACGCCCGTAGCGCCGGCGGCCGGGTAGACGTCGACGACACCGAGCTGCGACGCCGGCGGCACGTGCTGCGAGCAGGCGGCCAGCATGGCTACGAGGGAGAGTAGGAGAAGGAGAGGAAGACGTGCCATTTCGTGCCTCCGGTTCCTTCGGCCGGTCGCGCTACTGGCTCCCCTCGTCCCAAAGCGCCCGAATAGAGGGCCGAGGATCATCGCTTCCGAAGACACGTCCTCGTAGTTAGATCCACGAGGAATGACACGAGGATGCAAGGGCGCCTATGACGGCGCTCTGTCGACAGCCTTACGCGCTTCTTACACGCTAGGGCGGCTCCAGCCACCACTTCAGGCCCGAGCTGTCGAGACGCCGCCAGACCCCTGCGCGGCGATCACGGCTCCGCTCTTCCTCAGCCTTGGCCCGCTTCACCGCCGCTACGGCCCGCCTGTACCGACTGCGCCAAGCCTCGTCGTAGCGGCGGGCGGACGACCGCACCCAGTAGGAGTGCTCCGGCGACTCCGGGGCGCCCTCGAGCCGCGTGCCGTACCAGCGACCGTCGAAGGGAGCCGGCATGAACCTGGTCTCCCGCGGGGGCGCCGAACGACCCCTGAAAGCGATGGGCACCGCGGCGCCCAGGAGCTGGTCCTTCCGTTCGCCCCGCAACGCAGCCACATCGACTACCTCGAGCCGCGCTGCCGCCCGGTTGAGGTACGCCTCGAGCCGCGCCGCTCTGG
Organism: Deinococcaceae bacterium; assembly: GCA_044507975.1. Lineage (GTDB taxonomy): Bacteria > Deinococcota > Deinococci > Deinococcales > Trueperaceae > DASRWD01. The sequence goes on along the minus strand of JBIQIQ010000062.1, from coordinate 2,808 downwards.
CGGCGCCCTGCACTGGCGTCCCGCGGACGAAATGGACTAGCAGCGTCATCTTGTCGTGGGCGCTGGCAGGCGGCACTGCACTGACGCTGAGGAACTCGAACCGCGACGGTTCCCTCTCGAAAGCCCACTGCACCTCGTGCATCCGGCGCTCGCCATGCCCTTCTGGCACTGACGGCAGGTAGTTGTCCTCCAGGCGGACCGACAACCTCAGCCCGCAGTGCCCCACCAGCCTCTCCAGCGTCTCGTAAGACAGGCTCACCTTGTGGCTCTCGTAACCGCTGATCTTGGGCTGACCCACGCCGCTGACCCTCGCCAGCTCCGACTGCGAGAAGCCCCGAAGCTTCCGTGCCGCGTAGAGGATGTCACCGGCCCTCGCCATCCTGAGGTCCATGTTCGGGCAGAGCGCCATGGGTCGTTCAGGGGGCTCGTCCGATGCCTAGCGGGACTCGGCCGAGATCAGGAGGTCAGCGCGTGGTCGGCCGGAAGGTAGGTGGAGGGGCCCCTCTGCGGGCCCTCTTCATGTATCCCGCGAGCGGGATAGTTGGTGGCGGGTGCAGACCGTTCCGACGATGCGTACCCGAGGTCACTCGTGCGGCGCGGGCTCGGCCGTTCGAGTATCCCGGCTCCGGGATACTTGAAGAGCGTCCCCAGGAGAGGACCCTCGCCGGGCGCGACCACGAGCCCAGCATCCCGACCAGCGAGCCGGGTCGCCCAAGCGAGCCCTCAACGTTGCATGAAGCCGCGTCTCAGCCGGCACTGCCCGGACGCGCGGTGGCCGTGGCCTATAGTCGGGGCAACCTTAACGCCGTGGCCGCCGGGTTCCACGCGTATCCGTCCTCCTTCCGGCGGCTCGACGAACCAATCTCCTAGCGAGGTGGAGGATGCCACTCGTATTCGTGCACGGCGTGAGCGTCAGGGCCGGTGCTTCGTACGACCGACAGCTCAGGTTCCGGAACGCTGCGTTCAAACGCCACGTGCTGGCCAACGTGGGCACGCAGATCTTCAACCCTTACTGGGGCGACATCGGCGCCAAGGCGGCCTGGAACCACGCCTCGCTGCCGGGCGACCCCGTCCTCGTGCTCGATGCCCTGGGCCCGCAGGCGACCGTGCCCGTCGAGCAGGTGCTGATCAGCGAGGAGGCGGCGGGCTACACGCGGCCTCACAGCGTGCTGCTCGAGGTCGCCCGCCAGGACTTCGGTGAGGCCATCGACCTGCTCATCTCCACGGCCATCGAGGAGAGCGACATCGACGCCAACTCGCTCCTCGCCGTCGCCACCGGCCTGGAGGAGTACGCCGAGCGGAACCCGGCACCGCGCTGGACCCGCGAGGTCGAGCACGACCACGCCTTCATCCAGCGGCTGCGCGAGGAGTCGCGGCTCACGGTGCGCGAGGTGGGGGAGCGGGACGCGCGGCAGGTAAGGACCCATGCGCCCGAGCCGAGGGGCGGCGTGGCCATCGTCGCGCCGCCGGCGCCCGATGCCTCCACGGCCGTCGCCGACGACCACCCGACGGTCTGGGAGGCCCTCGCCAGGGCCGTGGACCGCGTGCGCGAGGCGATCGCCGACTGGCGCTGGGGCCAGCCCGGCCGGAGCCTGCGGCGCGTGGTGCAGCCGTACCTCACCCACTTCGTCGGTGACATCTTCGTGTACCTCAAGGCGCGCGGCACCCCGGCTCAGCCTGGCGACATCGTCGGCAGGGTGGCCCGTGACCTCGAGGCGGCGGCGTCAGCCGCCAAGCCGAGCGACCCGCTCTACGTCGTGGCGCACAGCATGGGAGCGAACATCGTCTACGACGTCCTCACGTCGTTCCTCAAGGGCCTGAAGGTCGACACGCTCGTCACCGTCGGGAACCAGGTGGGCTGGTTCGAGGAGATGAAGCTCTTCGCGGCCAGCGACCCGGGCATCCCCAACGCGCGCCGCAGCCACGTGGCCAAGCCCCCCGGGGTCCGTCGCTGGCTCAACGTCATCGACACCTCCGACTACCTGGCCTACGCGGCGGCCCCCATCTTCGAGGGCGTCGAGGACGTGACGTTCACGACCGGCCGTGGCCCCTTGGCCGCTCACACCGAGTACTTCAAGGACGTCGGCTTCTACCAGCGCCTGGGAAGCTGGTTGGGGAGAGCGTGAGCGACGAGCGGCCGGAGGTGACGGTCCCTCCCGAGGGCGCCGAGCTCGCCCGGTCGAAGGTCTGCGAGCAGGGCGGGTCGCAGCGCATGGACGTCGCCGTCATCTCCGGCGCCACGTTCAGCCACAAGGCCGTCACGTACTACGAGGTCGGCGGCATCGCGATCGTCGAGGGCGACATCGCCCTCGGCGCCGTCAGCGACATCAGGCGTCTCACGGAGCAGGCCCGCAGCGCCGCGTCCCTCGGCGACGGCCGCACGTTCGGCGTAGGCATTCCGGGCCAGACGTTCCGGTGGCCGAACTGCCTCATGCCCTACGAGATCGACCCCGAGCTGCCCGACCCCGACCGCGTGCACCAGGCGATCGAGCATTGGTCGCAACTCACGCCCTTCCGCTTCCTCGAGCGCACGCCCGAGAACGCCGCGCGCTACCCGAACTACGCCTACTTCACCGACGCCGTCGGCTGCTGGTCGTACGTCGGGATGCGCGGCGGCAGGCAGACGATCTCGTTGAGCCGCGAGTGCGAGGTCGGCTCCGCGATCCACGAGATCGGGCACGCGGTCGGCCTGTGGCACGAGCAGAGCAGGGAGGACCGCGACCTCTACGTGCGCATCCACTGGGAGAACATCCAGGACGGCATGAAGGCGCAGTTCAACCAGCGCATCACCGACGGCGACGACTACGG
>JBIQIQ010000061.1:0-12805 GCA_044507975.1 Deinococcaceae bacterium | reverse complement strand
CGGCGCTCGCCGAGGCGCCAGAGCTCTACCGTCGCTACGGCAGCTTCGCGAGCCACGAGGCCTGGGCGCTGTACGAGCGCGAGCTCACCGAGCGCGTAGACGAGATCGACCCGCGTGTCGCGCGCCGCATCCTCGAGCACGCCCACCGGCCCGCGAAGGACTACGTGCGCTTGGGCTGGGAGCGCGAGGCCCTCAGGCGCTCCTTCTGGACCGACCTAGCCGGGGTCGACGCCCTCGTCGCGCCCACGCTCCCCGTCCTGCCGCCTCTGCTGAGCGACCTGGATGTCGACGACGCGTACTTCCGCTACAACGCCCTGCTGCTGCGCAACACCGCGCCCTTCAACGTCCTCGGCTGCCCGGCGGCCAGCGTCCCCTGCGGCTACACGGCCGGCGGGCTCGCCGTCTCACTGATGGTCGTCACGCGTCCCGGCGAGGAGGAGCTCGCCCTCGGATTGGCCAGGGAGGTCGAGGCCCGTGTCGTCCGGTCCGGAGCAGGGCGCTAGGTCACGGCCTCAGGCGAGCACGTAGAGGTAGAGGACGTCGGCGACCAACGCCGGCGCCGAGGCTCCGTCCGCCCTCACCTCGCACGCCACCCGCGCCAGCACCCTGCCTTCGCCCTTGGGTGCCAGCTCGGTCACCTTGCCCGTGAGCCTGACCTGCGAACCCGAGGGCAGCGGCGCCGGGAACCGCAGGCGGTCGAGACCGTAGTTGATGACGGTGACGCCAGGAGGGAAGAGGCCGAGGTCCGTGCAGAGGTGCACCAGCAGCGACAGCGTCAGGTAGCCGTGAGCGACCGTGCCGCCGAACGGCCCCTCGCCCGCGCGGGCCGGATCGACGTGGATCCACTGGTGGTCGAGCGTGCAGTCCGCGAAGGCGTCGATGCGCTCCTGCGAGACGACCACGCTGTTCGAGGGGCCGAGCTCGCGCCCGGCGAGCTCGTTCAGGAAGTCGAGGGTGGCTGCGCTCTTCACAGCGGGTCTCCTCCTCCCGAGGCGGACGCAGGTTCGGTGCCGGCCTCGTCGGCCCCCCTGTCTCCGGCGAGCGGAGGGGCTGGCAGCGTCGAACGTACCAGGGCCAGGATGCCCAGGGCCGCCACGAGGCCGCTGGCGTACTTGACCAGCACGTCCGTGACGATGACCCTGGTCATCCAGACCGGGGTAGCGAACTCCTCGCCCCAGAACGCCAGCACCGTGAACGCTACGGTGTCGAGGGGAGCGCTCACCGCGTTGGAGCCCGCCACGCGCGTCAGCCAGCCGCGCCCTCGCAGCCGATGGAACACCTCGGTGTCGGCAGTCTCCGCCAGCAAGATGCTCAGGAAGCTGACGGCCACGTAGCGCAGGGGCGTGCCCAGCGTGGCGGACAGGACCACGTTCATGACCGCCGCTAGCAGGATCATCCGGTAGACGGTCGTCCTCCCGAAGCGGTGCACGCGGTCGCGCTGCGTGAACGTCACACCGAAGAAGAAGGTGCCGACGTTCACGAGGAAGAAGCCGCCGAGAGGCAGGAAGCTGTCGAGCGTGAAGTTGGCGAGCAGGGTGCAGGCGACGTAGACGACGACGGCCTGGGCCAGCCCTGGCGGGCGCGCCTCCCGCAGGGCTGCCGCCAACGAGACGGCGGCCACGGGGCAGAGGAGGTAGGCCGCGCCGGCGGAAGGCAGCGGCAACGTCGCGGCTGCCGCTCCCAGGCCGAGGAGGAGCGCGAGTCCGAGCCAGCCCAGCGCCCGACCTCGCTCCAAGCTGGTCGTTAGGTCCGTCAGCGGCCCGCTCAGAACGGCGCCGAGGAGCAGGATTGCCGCCAGCGGGAGGCGGTCGGGAGGCTCCTGGCCGAAGCCGGCGAGCCAGTGGAGCGCCGCGGGGCCGAGGCCGGCGGCCGCTCCCGTCAACGCGAGCAGGGCGGCGGCGCGGGGCGCTGGTCGGCGGTGAACCGAGCCTCCGGGGTCGTCGGGCGCCATGGTTGGTTATCCTCCCTCATGCCGGCAGACGCGGACAAGCGCTCGTCCCCGGACGGCGTCAAGCGCTACCTGGGCACCGTCCCGGGCACCCTGCTCGAGACGCTCGGGATCGTCGTGACCCGCGCCGACGAGGACAGGGTAGAGGCGACGATGCCCGTCACCTCCGCCCACCACCAGCCGCACGGCATCCTCCATGGCGGTGCATCGGTCGCCCTCGCCGAGACCGTCGCGAGCATTGGCGCCAGCCAAGGGCTGGCCGACGGGCAGAGGGCGGTGGGGCTCGAGATCAACGCCAACCATCTAAGGCAGGTTGCCTCCGGGACGGTCCACGCCGTCGCCCTCCCGCTCCACCGGGGGAGGAGCACGCACGTCTGGCAGGTCGAGGTCCGCACCGAGGAGGGCAGGTTGGTCTGCGTGTCGCGCTGCACGCTCGCCATACTCGGCGACCGCGGCGCGGCCAGATAGAGAGGCCGGACCCCGAAGGGCCCGGCCTGCGTGGTCGGGGCGAGAGGATTCGAACCTCCGACCCCATCGTCCCGAACGATGTGCGCTACCAGGCTGCGCTACGCCCCGACGCGAATAGCTAGCTTACTTGATGCGGTGAACTTGGGGCAACAGAGCGCGACCCAGGGAGGCCTGCCTAGGCCCCGAACCACCCCACGGCCTCGACCGCCGCCTCCACGGCGTCGGGGTCGAAGCCCCGGCGCGCGAGGAACGCCCGAGCCTTCGCCTCCGCCTTCCTGAGCAGCTCGAAGCGGGTCCGCTCGTCGTCCTCGGCGTCCTCCTCAGGTTCCGCCGGCCGGTACCGCCACGCGTTCTTGCGCAGCAGGTCGGCTGCGGCCGAGGCCTGCTGGGACGCATCGAGCGCCCCCAGGGGCGGCGCGAGCACCTCCTCGGCCACGCCGCGTCTCGCGAGGTCGCGGCGCAGCGCGAGCCGGCCGTGGGTCTGACGGCGGCCGGCGACGTAGCGCTCGGCGTACTCCGCGTCGTCGACGAGCTTGAGCTCGACGAGCCGGCCGAGCAGCTCCTCGCCCATCGCCTCCTCCACGCCCCGCCGCGCGAGCTTGGACCTGAGCTCCGCCACCGTGTACGCCTGGCGCGCGAGCACGTTGAGGAGGTACTCCCAGGCGCGCTCACGCGTCATGGGCCGGGTAGCCGCGCCGGGCGGCCGTCTGGCCCTGCCGCTCACCTCAGCACCTTCACCGGGTCGAGTCGAGCGGCGCGCCGGGCGGGGAAGACGCCGGCCAGGACGCTCGTCGCCAGCGACACGCCGCAGACCCACAGCACGTCGAGGGGCTGGACCTCGACCGGCAGCTGAGTGATGAAGTAGAGGTCGCCCGGCAGCGGGAAGGGCTGGGCGCGGAGGTAGGTCGCTACGGCCAGGCCGAGCAGGGCTCCGAGTAGGGTGCCCAGTGCGCCGAGGAGGAAGCCCTCGAGGACGAAGACCGAGACGACCTGGCGCTCGGTGGCACCGAGCGCGCGCAGGATGCCGATCTCCTCGGTCTTCTCCGCGACGGTCAGGACCAGGACGTTGGCGATGCCGAAGGCCGCCACGACCACGATCAGGAAGACGACCACGCCGATGACCGCCTTCTGCAGCCTCAGCTGGCTGATGAGGCTGGCGAAGAGGCTCTCCCAGCTGACGGGCCGGAGCGAGAACGCGTCGGCGAGGGCGAGCCCGACCTCCTGGGCGCGCGTCGGCTCGTCCACCCTGACGTGGTACCCGGTGATGCGTCCCGGCACCCCCATGTACTCCTGCAGGGCAGCGATGGAGAGGTAGGACGTGACGGCGTCGATGAGCTCGTTCCCCACGCGGAACGTGCCCGCTACCCTGAACGTGGCGGTCGCGCCGGCGATGTCGCGGAGCATGACCTCGTCCCCCACGCCTACGCCGAGCTGTTGGGCGAGCGAGGAGCCGAGGACGATGCCACCTGCCGTGGCGATGGCCTCCGCCTGAGCCTCGAGGACCGGCAGGTCGAGGACCGCCGTCTCGAGGGCCGGGTCGATGCCTACCACCTGCGTGTAGCCCTGGCGCGCGGTCACGCCGAGGGAGGCGCTCGCGCGGCGCGCGATCAACGCCTGCGTGCCGAGGTACGGGGCCACGGCCGTGACGCCGGGGCTGCCGGTCAGCGCTGACAGGGCTTCCGGGTCGTCGGGCAGCGTGTCTCCCGCGAGGTAGCTCTGCAGGGTCACCATCGGCGTCGCCCGGAGCGTGCTGGTGACGAGCTCGTCGATGAAGCCGTTCGTCAGCGACAGGGCGACGATGAGCACCGCGACCCCGACGCCCACGCCGGCGACCGTCAGCGACGACTGCAGCAGGCGGCGGCGGACGTGCTTGAGGGCGAGGTACGGGACGAGCGGTCGGTTCACTGCGGGCAGGCTATACGGCTGCGTGCGCTGGGCGCCAGTGACGATGCCCTAGGAGAGCGGCGCGGGCCTCAGCGCAGGGCGACGATCTGAGGCCGCGCCTCGAAGCCCTCGGCCAGAACGTTGTGGAGCTCGGGGCCGTCACGGCCGTAGCGCACGACCTCGACCTCGATCTTGCGCACGCCCCAGTTGATGGCGGTGGAGTAGTCAGGGAACCAGACGTCGAGCTGTTGAGTCTTGCGCGCGTGCATGGTGTCCTCGACGACGAAGATCGCCTGCGAATCGAGCACGTCCTGGAACGCTCCGCTGCCGCGACCGGAGTAGTAACTGCCCAGGTCCTTGATGCGCACCAGAGAGCCGTAAGGCAGGTTCCCGCCGAGCAGGTCGCGGCTCACGGCCACGATCCCGAAGCGGGTGCGAGCTCCCGTCGAGGTGATGAAGGGGGTGGAGTCCGTCTGGCTCACCAAGGAGTTGTAGGCCGTGGCGCGCAGCACGAAGCGCGGGTTGGCCTCGGGGCCGATGCTGACCGAGAACGCCGGGTCGGGCTCGATCGCCGTCTCCAGGAGCGCTGCCGACGGCGCGATCGCGAGCTGCACGGCCTGCGTGACCGCGGGCTCGGCCTCCTCGGAAGAGGGGCGCGGCGCGCTGAAAGCTGTGATGAGGGCGGTGACTACCAGGCCGAGCGCCAGGAGCTTCCCGCTGATGTGTAAGGCCACCAGTGCCTCCCAACGACGGATGCTAGCAGAGATGAATGAGAGGCTCGTGCCTCTTGGTGAACGCGACTTAAGCGCTGCGCACATGTGGCTCATGAGCTAGATGAGACACCTGAGTTCGCATCGTGCCGGCCGGGAGGTTAGTCTCTAGGGCGGACGATTGGGAGACGTCCGACTCCAGACTCAACCAGAGGTTCCGTGATCCCACTCCCTGGCCTCGCGGCCATGCCAACCGTGCTCTTCAACGCGGGCCTCAACCTGGTCCGTGACAGGTCCACTCCAGCCGTCGGTCCGGACCGGATCGCCGCGGTCGTACCGATGTACCAGGAAGAGGCGGGCGCGGAGCGCGCCCTGCGCTCGATCCTGGGCCAGAGCGAGCCGTTCGACGAGGTGCACGTCAGCATCAACGGCTGCACCGACGACACTTCCGCGGTCGTCGAGCGCGCCTTGCTGGACCTGGGCTACGAGGCGCTGGCGCAGACGCTCCAGGGGTCCGAGACCCTGACCAGCTGGCAGAGGCCGGGCTGCGCGCCGGTCCAGGTGCTGGAGCACGCTACTCAGGTCTCCAAGGCCCGCAGCGTCAACCTGCTGCTCGAGCGAGGGCTGGTCAAGGCCGAGCGGGTCCTGATCGTCGACGGCGACACGCAGCTCGACCCAGGGTTCGCCTCGACCGTCAGGCGGTCCACCTACCGCCTCACGTACGAGAGGCTTCCGGACGGCTGGGGCTACGTCCTGGAAGACGCGGCGCTCGTTTCGGGGGCGGTCCGCTCCCAGCCGGCCACTTCGTGGCAGGGCCGCTTGATCTCCGCCGGGAGGGAGGCGGAGTACGCCTTCTCGGCGGTCGTGCGAGGAGGGCAGTGCCGCCGCGTGGGCCAGGGGTCCTTGCTGGGCCGGTCGCGGCTCTACACGGTCGTGGGCTGCGGGTTCGTCGCCCGCCGCGACGTCCTGCCGGTCCCCGACGACACCCTGACCGAGGACCACGACCTGACGCTGGCGGCGCAGAACCGCCCCGCCAGCGAGGAGCGGACGATCGCCACCTACCTCGACCGGCGCGGCTACCGCCTCGTGGTGGACGGTCGCGAGCGGCCTCTGTCCGCGATCATCGGCGCCGACACCCCGGTCGTGCTGCGCCGGGGCGGCGACGCCCGTTTCGTGCCGTCGGCGCTCATGCGCACCGACGACCCCACCAACGTGGGTGGGTTCCTGCGCCAGGTCGAGCGCTGGAACGGCGGCGGCATCGAGAACGCCCTCAAGCGTCTGGCACTGCGCAGGAACCGGTCCTCCCTCAGGCCCAACGTCGCGTTCACGGTCGGCGCCGCGCAGGTCGAGAACCTCTTCGGCCTCTTCCTCGCGCTCCTGCTGCCCGCGCTGCTGGGTCTGAAGTACGCCCTACCGGGATCGCAGATGCCGGGAGCCGTGCTGGCGGCCTGGCTCGGAGTCGACGCTGCGGTCAGCGCGCTCCTCGTCGCCGCCGGCGCGAGGCGCCTGGGCGCCACCTGGGCGGGGGCGATGCGGCTGACACTGCTGGGGTTGGCGCCGCTCCTGGGCCTGCGGGCGCTGAACGCCCTGGCGTACGTCACCGCGCTCACGAGGGCGGTGCCGGCGTTCGTCGCGCGCGCCCGCGCCGAGCGGACGGGGCGCGCGCGCAACGCCGTCGCGACCACGTGGGTGCGGCCCCGGGCCACGAGCCTCGGGGTCAGGGCCCACGTGCGCACGGCGGGGGTGGCGGCCTCGGTCCTGCTGGTCGGGATGAGCGTGTTCGTGGGGGCGGCTCACGTGGCCCGTCTCTACCTGATGCCCGACGAGGCGTGGAGCCTCGTCTACGCCGCGCCGCGGCTCGAGCAGGCCAGCTTCGAGATCCTGCCCGTGCCCGTCATGCTGGTCACGGCGCAGGAGCCGGAAGGCGACGAGGCTGGGTCCCGGGGTGGCCTGTCCCCCTACTGCGCTCCCGCCCTGGTCGGCAGGGTCTACACGGCTGGCGCGGACAGACCCACCGACCGCAGGCTCGAGTCCACCGGAGCGTACGAGCCCCTATCCCCGTGGGGGCTCCAGATGCTGGCCCGCCTGGTCCCGCTGCTTCCGCACCTCGAGGAGGCCGCCGGCGCGTACGGCCTCGACGCGGGCTTCCTGCTGCAGGTGCTGATGAACGAGTCCTACCTCGACCCTCTGGCGCACGGTCCGACGAACGACATCGGCCTGGCCCAGCTAACCTCCGACGCGCTCACGTTGCTGGCCTCGGTCAGCGCCGACGCGTCCTCGCCGCTCTACAACCGCAGCCTGTTCGCGGGGCGCGCCAGCGCATACGACCCCGAGTTCTCGCTCTGCGCCGGAGCGGCGAAGCTCGCCTGGGCGAGCTCGCAGCCGGGCGGTGACGACCGCGAGGTCGCCTACGCGCTCTACATCAACCCGCTCGACGGCGTGAAGGACGGGGCGGTCGCACCGACGCACGTCGCTCCGGTCGAGGCGATGACTCGCTTGGCCGGGCTCGTCGACCGGCTGGCGGCGGTCGTTGCCGCCCACCGCGCTGATCCCGCCGCCGTGACCGCCGAGGAGCGGGCGCTGCTGGAGGTCGCGGCGTCCGTCTCCGAGCGGAGGCTGGACGTCCGCGGAGCGTACCGGCGCGTCGCCCAGCTGGCTTCAGCCATCGGCATCGACGACGCCCAGTTCTACGCCGACGTGACGAGCCGCCTGTACGGCCAGGAGCTGGCGCCTCCTGGCCATGGCTTCAGGGCAGCCGCACCAGCCGCGCGACGGTACCAGCGATAGACACGACAAGCACCTCGCCGTCCGGTCCCGCGACGAGCTCCGTGATCGGCAGCTCGGCGTCGAGCACCTCGCTGGCGCGGCCCGCCTCGAGGTCGAGCGCCCACAGGCGTCCCATCACGAAGTCAGCGAAGAGGTAGAAGCCGGCCAGCTCGGGCAGGTCCGGGTCCTGGGACACCACGCCGCCCGTCACGGACTGTCCACCGGCGGGGTCGATCGCCAGATGACCGTACGCCCAGACGGGCGGGACCTGGTCCAGCTCCTCGCAGCTCGGCTCGACCAGGCCGGGCCCGTCGGGGAGAGCGAGGCACTCGTGCCCCTCGCGAACGGGCCAGCCGTGGTCGCCGCCTCGCACGACGAGGTTGACCTCCTCCCAGCGGTCCTCGCCGACGTCGGCGAGCAGCACCGCGCCCGTCTGCGGGTGGAACGAGAACTTCCAGGGGTTCCGGAAGCCGTAGGCGTAGACCTCCGGCCTCGCGCCCTCCAGCCCGACGAACGGGTTGTCGCCCGGCACCGCGTACGCCTCGCCCGGGGCGGCGCCCGAGAGGTCGATCCGCAGCAGCTTGCCGCGGAGCTCGGTGAGGTCCTGCGAGGTGAACGGCCGCGCGCGCAGGTGCTCGGGCGAGCGCTCCCCGTTGCCGACGCTCACCCACAGCATGCCGTCGGGCCCGAAGCGCACCTGGCCGCCGTAGTGGAAGGGTTCCGGCATGGGTACCGCGAGCAGCACGCGCTCCGCGGCGAGGTCAGCGACGCGGCGCCCGCCGTCGTAGGGGAACGCCGCCACGATGAGGTCCCCGGTGTCGCGCTCGGAGTACGCGGCCACGAGCCAGGGCGGCCGGCCTGCGGCCGCGGCGGTCGGCTCCATGGCGACGCCGTAGAAGCCTTGCTCGCCCTGCAGGGCGGTCACGCGCGGCGTGACGTCGAGCACGGGCTCGGGCCTGACCACGCCCTCGCTCACCAGGTAGACGCGCCCGTCGAGCGACGACAAGAGGAGCTCCCCGGTGTCGAGCGCCAGCGCGGCTACGGGCTTCTCGAGGCCTTCGTGGAGGACCTCCAGCCCGTACGCCGGCTGCGCGACGCCGTGTACGGCGAGGGCGGCGAGGAGCGTGGTGAGGAGGGTCCGGAGCGCGCGAGGGGTCATCGAGGCCCGACCAGGATAGCCCCCGCGGGAGCCCGACCCGGCTGGGGAGACGCTCCCCTGGAGGCTCAGTCGCCGGTCAGGCCGGGCCCGGTACGGGAAGCGTCGGCGAGGTCGGGACCGGTCAGCCCGGTGCGGAAGGCGTCGGCGACGCGGGGGTCGGCGACCATGCGCCAATCTGCTTCCTTGTGCTCGTCGAACCACACCACCGCCTCGAGGCGCGGGAACGCCGTGCTCTCGAGCATGTCGAGGACCCACTGGGCTTTGTCGCCGCCGCTGGCCGCGCTCGCCATCTCGGCGAACCAGACCGGCTGGCCTCCCAGGGAGGTGATGCGCGCGTAGCCGTTCGCGAAGACGTCCTCGAAGGGCCGCCAGGCGGTCCACCGGCGGGTGGTGCCCCAGTTGTAGCCGTCGAGCGCGAGCACGTCCACGACGTCCTCGCCCGGGTAGTAGAGCTCCATGCGGTTGGACTCGATGCGGGGCTCGTCGGTGACGTTGGGGCTGAAGACCCAGCGGACGTTGCTCGCCCCCTCCTCGTCGAACAGGGCGACCATGTGGCGCCAGGCGAGGACGAGGCCCTCGGGGTCGCCGTTCCAGCTCACCCAGTCACCGTTCATCTCCGGGAACGGCCTCAGGTAGACGAGCGTGGGTACCGACGCCAGGTCGCGCGCCCACCGGCGCAGGTAGTCGTCGTAGGCCCCTCCCGCGATGTCGCGCACGTCCTCGTGGTGGGGCTGCCAGCTGATGAGAGGGAGCCGGCCCGCCGCGGCGACCGCTACGGACATCTCGGGGTGGGCCTCGTTGCTCCAGTTGGTGAACCAGTGGACGATGTCGAGGCGGCGACCGATCTCGGTCTCGAGGTCGAGCACCGGCTCCATGCCGCGCCAAACGCCGCCGTAGGTGAAGGCCCCTAGCATGACCCGCTGCGCCAGGGGCGCGCCAGCGTCGCCGACGTCCACGGTCTCCTCCCGAGGCTCCGGGTGGCCGGACAGGCTCGAGTTCGCGCAGCCCGCGCTGCTCAAGGCGAGCACGAACGCCATGAGGACCAGCGAGACGGGCGAGCGCCGGACGAGGTTACGGGGGGAGTGTGATGCGACGAAGCTCATCCAGCGATCGCCCTTCCGGGCGCTCGACCGGGACCCTCTGCTCGTTCCCGCCACGCTTCGAAGCTAGAGCCCGAACGTGAGGAGAACACCGCTGGCCGGTTGCGCTACTGGCTCCACCTGTCCCAAGCGCCCAAGTGCAGGACAGGCTTCACAGCCTCCAAGGGGGCGAGGCGTAGGCCCCGCGAAGGTGATGATAACCACCTTGGCGACGCGTCCGCGGTGACCGACCTCACGAACCTCTAACCGAACTCTTACTTTCGGGCGGACTGGTAGCATTGCGCCCCATGTCAGGCCGCCCGACCAACACCTCCAGCGGCGGTCACGAGGTCCAGCCCGATTCGTTCGGCTTCCAGGTGCTGGCAGAGAGGGGCTCCGCTCGGCTCGGGGTCCTGACCACACCCCACGGCCGCGTCGAGACGCCGGCGTTCGTCGCGGTCGGCACCCAGGCGACGGTCAAGAGCGTCGCCCCCGAGGTGGTCACGGAGACCGGCACCCAGCTGATCTTCGCCAACACCTACCACCTCTACCTGCGGCCCGGCGCAGACGTCGTCGCCGACCACGGTGGGCTGCACCGGTTCATGAACTACCCGTCGCCGATCCTGACCGACTCCGGTGGCTTCCAGGTCTTCTCGCTGGGCGCGGGGATCGAGCACGGCGTCGGCAAGGTCGCGAACATCTTCCCGGGCGACGCGGTCGAACCGCCCAAGCCCTCGGGGAAGGGCCTCGTCGAGGTGGGGGAGGACGGCGTCCTGTTCCGCAGCCACATCGACGGCTCCACCCACCACTTCACCCCCGAGAAGTCGATCGGTCTGCAGCGACAGCTCGGCGCCGACATCGTGCTGGCGTTCGACGAGTGCACGAGCCCGCTGCACGACGAGTCCTACACGGAGGCATCGATGGAGCGCACGCACCGCTGGGCCGAGCGCAGCCTGGCGGCGTTCGCGGGGTCGGAGCCCCTCCACGGCTATCGGCAGGCGCTCTACGGGATCGTCCAGGGCGGCGCGTTCCGCGGGCTGCGCGAGAGGAGCGCGGCCTTCATCGGCGAGCTGCCGTTCGATGGCATGGCGGTGGGCGGCAACCTCGGCAGGGGCCAGGAGGACATGAGGCGGGTCCTCGAGTGGACCGTGCCCCTGCTGCCCGGCGGCAGGCCGCGCCACCTTCTCGGCATCGGCGACGTCGAAGGGGTGTTCGCGGCCGTCGAGGGCGGCATGGACACGTTCGACTGCGTGATGCCCACGCGCAGCGCCCGGTCGGGCGCGCTGCTGACCCTCGCCGGAGACGGCGGCGACGCCAAGACGGGGGCCAACGCCCGCTTCCGCCTCAACCTCCGCAACGCGCGCTTCGCCCGCGACCTCGAGCCGGTCGAGGCTGGTTGCGACTGCTACACCTGCGCGCACTACAGCCGCGCGTACCTGAGGCACCTGTTCAAGGCCGACGAGCAGCTGGGCCAGCAGCTCGCCACGGTGCACAACCTCCGGTTCATGTCGCGGTTGCTTGGGCGGATCAGGGAGGCGTTGGCGCAGGACCAGTTGGGGGAGCTGAGGCGCGAGGTGCTGGGGGGTGAGGGGCGACCGCGCTGACGCTTCCTACGCGATTCGCGCGGGGTCCTCGCCTCAGGCGAGGACGCGGAACGTCAGAAGCTCTTCTCTATCAGGTCGATGACCGTGCCGTCCTGGGTGGCGAACCTGACGATGCCGACCGTGGGTACGAAGTAGATGTCCAGCACAGTGCGTCCGCCGTTGCTCGTCAGGGTCGTCTGCCTGATCAGGAAGGCGTTGAAGCGTCCGGCCGGCGTGGCCACTCCGTGCAGCCCGAGCACCTCGGACGAGAGCGTGAGGTCGAAGCCCGAGAGCGCCGTCGTGCCCGTCCAGGCCATGCCGGCGGACAGCGGGGCCGCCGGGTAGACGACGAGGGCTGGCCGGTACGGGAAGACCTGTCCGCCCGCGGCCGAGCCGTGGCTGAAGACCCCCTGCTCGGTGTACTCGAGGTAGTCCTCGGAGACCGGCAGGCCGTCGAAGTAGTGGGTCAGTACCATCAGGCTCCGGCCCTCGAGCTCGCGCGGGCCCGACATCGTCTGCGTCTCGCCCGAGGAGTAGGTCCATGACATCCCCGGATCGCTCGGGTAGTAGCCCTGGGCCGCGGCCGTCCCGGCGAGGGCGAGGAGCAGAACAGCCGAGGCGACGAGCCGCCGGGCACGACGGAAGGTGGACGAAGCGGTCATGACTCCTCCTCGCTCAGCTCGCCTGAGCGCTTCGTGGCCTCCTCGACGGCGTCGATGAGGGCGAACCTCAGCCGGTGCCTCTCGAGCGTGCGGACCCCGGCGATGGCGGTGCCGCCCGCGGAGGAGACCTCGTCCTTGAGCTCGCTCGGGTGCCTCGTCTCCAGAAGCCGGGCGGCGGCGAGGAGCACCTGGCGCGCCAGGTCGCGCGCGAGCGTGCGGTCGAGCCCCACGCGCACACCGCCGTCGGCCAGCCCCTCCGCGACGACGGCCGCGTAGGCCGGCCCGGAGCCCGCCATGCCGGTGAACGTGTCGAACAGCTCCTCGCGCACCTCGTAGACGCTGCCTACCGCCCCGAAGAGGCTGCGGGCCATGGCCACGTCGTCGGCCGTCGACTCTGGCAGCGCCGCCAGGGCGGTCGCGCTTACCCCCAGGCTCGCACCGAGGTTAGGCATCGCCCGGATGACCCTGCGGCTGCCGACGCGTTCGGCGATCCGCCGGGCGGAGACGCCCGCCATGAGCGAGACGAACGCGGCGTCGCGCCGCGCG
>JBIQIQ010000060.1:0-12914 GCA_044507975.1 Deinococcaceae bacterium | reverse complement strand
TTACCTCGCCCCGGCCTTCGGCTTCTTGGTGCCGTACTTCGAGCGGCCCTTGTTGCGCTGAACGTAGCGACCGACGCCGACGCCCTGGGCGTCGAGCGCGCCGCGGACGATGTGGTAGCGCACGCCCGGCAGGTCCTTCACGCGACCGCCGCGGATGAGCACTACCGAGTGCTCCTGCAGGTTGTGCTTCTCGCCCGGGATGTAGGCCGTGACCTCCTGGCCGCCGGAGAGGCGCACGCGCGCGATCTTCCGCAGGGCCGAGTTGGGCTTCTTGGGCGTCTGGGTCTTGACAGCCGTGCAGACCCCGCGGCGCTGAGGGGAGCCCTTGAGCGCGGGCGTCTTGCTCTTCTTCTCGATCTTCCTGCGCCCCTTGCGCAGCAGTTGGTTCACGGTCGGCAGAACGATCAACTCCCTCTTTCGTCCCCACGCTGCCTGCGCGGAGGTCTCTTGCCCGGAGGCCTGCGCCTCAAGATCTACGCGTTGCAAAGTGCCTGCGGCCTGATTGCACTCACGACGAACCATCCCCCGGACCCAGCGTTGCGGGCCAGGGGGCCGAACAAACCGAGTAAGTATAGGGCGAGCACCCTGGTACACGCAAGCCCCGGCATTACCAAGCCGGCGCGGCTCTCATCGGCGGGCCCTAGCTTTAGTCATGACCCGCAACCCTTCGTCGTCCGAGGCGGCGCCAGGTGGCGCCGCGAGGAGGGAGCGCGCCGACGGCGCCTCGCGAACGCCCGTCCCACGCCGGCTGAGGCTCGCCCTGGCGAGCCTGACGGAGGCGCCGCCGCGCGGCCCCGACTGGGTGCACGAGGTCAAGTTCGACGGCTACCGGCTGGCCGGTCACCTCGAGGGCCGGTCCGCGCGCCTCATGACGCGCAACGGGCTCGACTGGACCGAGCGGTTCCCGGTGGTGGCCGAGCACGTCGCCGCGTTGGCGGCTGCAGGCACCGTGATCGACGGCGAGGTGGTCGCCCTGGACACCGGCGGCCGGCCGAGCTTCGGGGCCCTGCAGAGGGCGGCCAGCCCCCGGTCCAGCCGCTCGCGGCCCACCCGGTCAGCCCTTGCCTACCAGGCGTTCGACCTCCTGTTCCTGGGTGGCCTCGACATCAGGGACGCCCCGCTCGAACAGCGCAAGGCGGCGCTGCGTCAGCTGCTCGACGGGTACGGCGGCGAGGTGGTGCGCTACACCGACCACCACGACGCGAGCGGCGACGACGTCTACGCCCTCGCGTGTCGGCTCGGCCTGGAAGGGATCGTGTCGAAGCGCCGAGGCTCCCCTTACCCGGGCGGGCGCAACGGCGACTGGCTCAAGACCGCTTGCCTGGTCACGCACGACCTCGCCGTGGGTGGGTTCACCGGCCCGCGCGGCTCGCGGGAGCGGTTCGGGGCGCTGCTGCTCGGCTGGCCGGACGACGATGGTCGCCTGGTCTACGCCGGCAAGGTCGGCACGGGGTTCGGTCGCGCCGACCTCGAGAGCGTCTCCGAGAGGCTCGCGGCGGAGCCAGCCGAATCGTCGCCGTTCAGGGGCGAGCTGCCGCGCGAGGCCATGCGCACGGGGGTCACATGGGTGCGGCCCACGCTCGTGGTGGAGGTGGCCCACTCGGGCGTCACCGCCGATGGCAGGCTCAGGCACCCGCGCTTCCGGCGCGTCCGGGAGGAGAAGGACGTGGCCGAGGTCGAGCCGCTGACCTCGGGCAGACCGAGCCGGGCGACAGGAGGGGAAGCGATGAGCAGAACGAGCGGCGATGCCGCGGAGGTCGCCGGCGTGCGACTCACGAACCCGGACAGGGTCCTCTACGCGGACCAAGGCGTGACGAAGCGCGACCTCGCCGAGTACTACGCCGCCGTCGGCGAGGAGCTACTGCGGCGCGCAGGGGGGCGCCCGCTCGCTCTGGTGCGCTGCCCAGAGGGCACAGCCGACCAGTGCTTCTACCAGAAGCACCCGGGGGCGTCGTTCGCTCCCGGTCTGCCTCGCATCGCCATCGAGGAGAAGGAGGGCCCGGCCGACTACGTCTACCTGGAGAGCGTCCCTCACCTGGTCTCCCTCGTCCAGCTCGGCCTGCTCGAGATACACGCCTGGGGGAGCCGCGTAGACGACCTCGAGCGCCCTGACCTGATGGTGCTCGACCTCGACCCCTCGCCCGGAGTCGACTTCGCGCGCACGAAGCGCGCAGCGCGGGACCTGCGGCGAACGCTCGAACGGCTGGGCATGGGCGCCTTCCTGCGCACGACGGGGGGCAAGGGGCTCCACGTGGTGGTCCCTCTGGTGCCCGAGGCCGACTGGGACGAGGTCAAGGGTTTCGCGAAGGCCGTCGCCGAGGCGATCGTGGCCACCGACCCCGCCACCCTGACGACGGAGCTGCCCAAGGCCAAGCGCGAGGGGAAGGTCTTCATCGACTACCTGCGCAACGGACGCGGGTCGACGGCGATCGTCAACTACTCGACGCGCTCGCGCGCGGGCGCTCCCGTGGCGGTGCCGCTCCGTTGGGACGAGCTGGGCCGTCTCGAGGCGTCCGCCGCCTACGACCTGCGGTCGGCCCGCCGCCGCCTGGCGTCGCTGGGAGAGGACCCGTGGGCCGGGTTCGAGGAGGCTGCGGTGCCGCTATCGGCCGCGCTAGCGCGGCTGGACGAGAAGGGCGTCGCCGTGGAGGCGGAGGCATGAGCGCGAGGGCCGTGTGGAAGGGCGTACTGAACGTCGCGGACGAGCGCGTGCCGGTCAAGCTGTACTCCGCCGCACAGGACAAGGCGGTGTCCTTCCGCTTGCTGCACCGCACGGACCTCGAGCCCGTCAAGCAGGCCCTGGTGCGGCCCGACACCGGTGAGGTCGTCGCGTACGAGGACGTCGACCGCGGCTACGTCACCGACGACGGGGCGATCGTCGCGCTCGACAAGGCGGAGCTCGACGAGCTCGAGCCCGACGCCTCGCGCGACATCGACGTCAGCCGGTTCGTGCCGCTCGACGCCATCGAGCACCGCTGGTACGAGCGTCCTTACTACCTCGGGCCAGACGGCGACGACGAGGCGTACCTCGCGCTGGCCGCCGCCCTCGCGCGTCTGGAGCGGGCCGGCATCGCCCACTGGGTCATGCGCGACAAGCAGTACCACGGGGCGCTGCGGCTGCACGACGGGTACCCGATGCTCCACACGCTGCGGTACGCGGGGGAGGTCCTCGAGCTCGACCGCTTCGAGCCGCAGGCCACCGGCGACCTGGGGGAGCGCCAGCTGACGATGGCCCGCCAGCTCATCCAGGCGCTGGCGGAGGGCTTCGACCCCGAGGCCTACCGGGACGAGTACCGGGAGCAGGTGCTCGCGCTGGTGGAGAGCAAGGGCAAGGGCGCGAAGGTCGAGCCGAGGAAGGCCAAGCGGAGACCGAAGGCCGACGACCTGACCGCCGCGCTCGAGCGCAGCCTGGCGGGCGCCCGGAAGGAAGGTGGCTCGCGTGGCTGAGAAGAGCAGCGCCAAGCGGAGCTCCAAGCGCGCCTCGGGCTCCACCGGCGGGCGCGGCGCCGCCGGCAGGTCCGGGCCCAAGCGGTCTCGCTCCCGCGCCGACGCCGGCAACCGGCCCGCGCGTTCGGCCCGGCGCAAGAGCGCGGAGCGCCGCAGCGCCGAGCGCGCGGAGGGCAGCAGCCGAGGCCGCCCGGTGTGGACGGGCACCCTGGCGTTCGGCCTGGTGACGCTGCCGGTCGAGCTCTACCCCACCCGTCGCTCCGGACGGGTCTCGCTGCGGATGATCGCGCCGGACGGCACGCCGCTGAGCCGGCGCTACTTCTGCGAGCGCGACGGCAAGGTGCTGAGGCGGAGCGAGATCGTGCGCGGGTACCCCGTCGACGACGGCTTCGTGCCCGTAGAGGACGAGGAGCTCGAGTCGCTCGACCCCGACCTCTCCAAGGTGATCGAGCTCGACGCCTTCGTGCCGACCTCGGAGATCGACCCCGCCTACGTCGAGAACACGTACGTCCTGGTGCCCGGTAGGGACGCCTCGACCGCCTATCGCCTTCTCGCCGCCAGCATGGCCGAGGAGGGCCGCTCCGGCATCGCCACGTTCGCGATGCGCGGCCGCTCCTACCCACTGGCCATCGTGTCGCGCGACGGCACCCTGCGCGGCCTCACACTGCGCTACTCCGACGAGCTCCGCACCCCTGCCGAGGTGGGGCTGCCGGAGCTGGGAACCGCGGACACGAGGGCGGTGAAGGCGCTCGAGAAGGCCGCCGCCGGGCTCTTCGAGGACGCGCTGGACGAGGAGGACCTGCGGGACGCTGGCTCCGAGCGCGTGGTGGCCCTGGCCGAGAGGAAGCTCAGGTACGGGGAGGACGTTCACGAGCTGCCCGCTTCCGCCGAGGACGACGAGGTCGACGACGACGACCTCGAGGCCACGCTCGTCGACGTCATGGAGCTGCTGCGCCAGAGCCTCGGGCGGTCGGCGCGGGCCTGACGCGGCGGCGCTACGCCCGGGTCGCCCCGCCTGTCAGGACCGCCCGGGCGCGCAGCACCAGGCGCTCGGCCTCGCCCGGCGAGCTCGCCACGGCGGTCAGGTGGCCCATCTTGCGGCCCCGCCGGGGCGCCCCCTTGCCGTACAGGTGCAGGGCCACGCCCGGCACGGCCAACGCGCTGGCGAAGTCGGGGTCGCCCGCTTCCCATAGGTCCCCGAGCAGGTTGGCCATCGCCGCTGGACGCGCGAGCTCCGTGGCGCCGAGCGGCAGGCCGCACACGGCCCGCAGCTGCTGCTCGAACTGGCTCGTCGGCGCCGCCTCGATCGTCAGATGGCCGGAGTTGTGAGGGCGGGGAGCGACCTCGTTGACCAGGAGGGCGCCGGACCCGGCGAGGAAGAACTCGACGCAGCCGACGCCGACGAGGTCCAGGCGCGTCGCGACCTCGACCGCCAGGCGCTGGGCCTCGCTCGCCGCCTCTACACCCACGCCGCCCCAGCCGCTCGACCCCGACACGAACGGAGCGACGCTCACGTCGAGCACGTGAGCGGCGTGCCGGTTCACGAACGGCGCGTAGGTGGCTACCTCCCCGGCTTCCGAGCGCGCGACGACGACGGAGAGCTCGGCGGCGAGGTCGACCAGCTCCTCCACCACGACCGGACCCTGCTGGGCCAGGTCCAGCGCCGCCGAGAGGTGATCGGCCTGGCTCGTCACCACGACCTGGCCCTTGCCGTCGTAGCCGAAGCCCGCGGTCTTCACGACGCACGGCGGGCCGACCCTCTCCACCGCGGCCCTGAGGGCGGACGGAGCCTGCACGAGCTCGAAGCGGGCCAGGGGCAGGCCGTGCTCACGCAGGAACGCCTTCTCGCGCCCGCGGTGCTGCGTCGTGTGGAGCACGGCCGGCGAGGGGTGGACCGCTCCGAAGGCCGCCGCGGCCTCCAGCGCGGCCGACGAGACGTTCTCGAACTCGAACGTGACGACGTCGACCTCCGCCGCGAAGCGCCGGAGCGCCTCGGCGTCGTCGAGGTCCGCCCTGCGGTGGTGGTCGGCCAACGCCACTGCCGGAGGCCGGTCCTCCGGAGCTAGCACGGCGAAGCGGTAACCCATGCGCCGGCAGGCGGCCCCGAGCATGCGCCCCAGCTGGCCGCCGCCGACGACACCGACGGTGGCCCCGGGGGCCAACGCCGACCGAGCGCCGACCCTCCGCGTCACGCCTCGAAGGTCGGTGTCGGCAGCTCGGTAGCGGCCGC
Organism: Deinococcaceae bacterium; assembly: GCA_044507975.1. GTDB lineage: Bacteria > Deinococcota > Deinococci > Deinococcales > Trueperaceae > DASRWD01. The sequence goes on along the minus strand of JBIQIQ010000060.1, from coordinate 7,237 downwards.
CGCCGCCGTCTGCTCGCGCCGGAAGGCGATCAGCCGCTCACGCAGCTCCGGGCGGGCGAGCGCCAGCACCGCGACCGCCAAGAGCGCCGCGTTCTCGGCCCCTGCCTCGCCGATCGCGAGCGTGCCGACGGGCACGCCGCGCGGCATCTGGACGATCGAGAGCAGCGAGTCCATGCCCGACAGGGCGGCGCTCCTCACCGGCACGCCGAAGACCGGCAGGTGCGTGGAGGCGGCGAGCATCCCGGGTAGGTGGGCGGCGCCACCGGCGCCGGCGATGATGACCTCGTAACCGCTCTCGGCCGCGCGGCGACCGAACTCCGCCAGCCGCTCCGGCGTGCGGTGCGCGGACACGACGTGGCAGGTGTGCGGCACGCCGAAACGCTCCAGCACCTCGTCGGCGCGCTTCATCGTCTCCCAGTCGCTGCCGCTGCCCATGACCACGGCCACCAGGGGTCCGCCGTCGCCACGCTCCGGATCCGTCGGGCCCCGGCTCGCCGGTGCCGGTGCCTCGGGTCCCGGCTCGGCCGCAGCGGCCCGCTGCAGCCGGTCGCGGACGGCCAGCCACTCGGCGCCCTGGGGCCCCTCCTCTACCAGCACCTCCTCGAGGCCGAGCGCATCGAGGTGGCGCACGGCGGCGAAGAGCTCCCTGCCGAAGCCGACCGGGTCGGTCGGCAGGACGAGCCAGCGCGCCGTCCCCGCTGGCGCCGCTCCCCCCGCCGTGAAGACGGCGTGCGGCACCTCGCCTCGCGGTGGCCTGCGGGCGATGATGCCCCTCCTCCCTCGGGCCAGCTGCTCGAGCTCTCCCGCAGGGACCACCCTCAGAGGCGTGGCCGGAGCGTAGTGGCGCTGCAGGCCGCCCGGTGCCCGGGGCGAAGACAGGCCATCCGCCCGGCCAGCGGCGGGCGGCGCGACGCCGAGCTCGTCGGGCGTCAGGGCGCCCGGACGCAGGAGCCGAGGCTCCTGCCCGGTCAGATCGAGGATCGTTGACTCGAGGCCCAGCTCGGTGGAGCCGCCGTCGAGCACGAGCACCTCGTCCAGGTCGGGGAACTCGTCGAGCACGTGCTCGGCGCGCGTGGCGCTCACGCGCCCGAAGCGGTTGGCCGAGGGCGCGACTACCGGCGCCCCGACGGCTGCCAGCAGCTCGAGGGCCACCGGCCCCGACGGGACGCGTAGCGCGACGGTGTCCTGCCCACCCGTGATGCCCCTGTCGACCTCGGGGCGAGCGCGCAGGACCAGGGTCAGCGGGCCGGGCCAGTGCCTCCTCGCGAGCGCCTCGACCCGCTCAGGGTCCACGCCCGCGCTCTCCTGAGCCTCCTCGTCTGCCCACTCCCACAGGAACGCCGCCGAGGGGAGGTGGACGATGAGGGGGTGTCCGCGAGGCCTGCCCTTGGCGGCGAACACCTTGGCGACCGCCCGGCCGTCCGCCGCGAGGGCGCCGAGCCCGTAAACCGTCTCGGTCGGGAACGCTACCAGCCCGCCCGACGCGAGATGCGCCGCGGCCCGTGCCACTCCCTGGTGACCTGCGTCTAGGAGGCGCGCCATGGACGATGCGGAGCATAGCAACGCTACACTGCACGCATGTTCGGCCTGTTCCGTCGCCAGGACCCGCGCTTCCGCGAGGACGGCAACTTCCTCCTCTGTCAGGTCAGGACCGATTCGCACGGCGAGGTGATCAAGGTTCGCCTCTCGAAGACGTCCGAGATGAGCGTCTCCGGCGGGGGCTACTTCGTGAGGAAGTCCCTGATCGGCCCCAGCAGCCTCGACGCGGCCACGCTCGAGGTGAGCATGAACCGCTCCCACAAGGTCACGAACGCCGTCGTCGAGGGCGGCACCCTCCTCCGGGCCACCGAGTGGGTGGACTGATCGCGCCAGACCGCGCAGGGCCGGTGTCCCCACCCGGAAGCAGCGCACGGCGGCCAACGGGACCGGCTGTTATCATCGGCACGTGCCAATGAACGATGACGCGATCCTGTCGATCTCGGCTCCGTACGTGGGCCGTCGTCGGCTGGTCGTCACCCCGGCCCCGGTGCTCGAGCTCACCTACGCCTACTACTTCCTGATGCGGCGGCTCGGCTCCGGCCGCGACAGCGAGCTGCCGTGGGTGAAGCAGCTCCGGGAGAACCCGCCGCCCGGCATGGAGAGCCTCGACCGGGCGTGGCAGGAGACGGAGTCGAGCGCCGTCGGCACGGAGCTGCTGCTGATGGCGTGCAGCCTCGGCTACGCGCTCGACGGCACGCCGCAGCGCTTCCTCAACGACCTTCCCGGCCTCCCCGCGCGCGCGATCGAGGGCCTCGAGCAGCTGATGGACGACCCGGACGCCGACGCGGACGAGCACGACGCCCGCTACGCGCGCCTCGAGGCGCAGCTGCAGCGGCTGAGCCAACCGGGCGTCGTGGACACGGTCAGGGGCGCGCTGGCCACCCTGTGGTCCCACCTGGAACCAGCCTACGAGCGCGAGGGTCGGGCCGTCAGCGAGGCCGCGGCACGCGAGCTCGAGACCGAGGTCGCCGTGACTGGTGACCTCCTCGCCGCCCTGCCCGAGCAGCACTTCGTGCGCTTCGAGCGTGCCGCCGAGGCCTTCCGCAAGGCGCAGGAGGAGGGCGGGCGCTTCGTCGTGGTGCCGCTGTTCTTCGCCTCGCAGGGCGGGTTCCACCTCGACTTCGGAGGGGTCGACTACGTCGGCTTCGGAGTGCATGCCGAGAGCCTCTTCGCCAAGCAGCAGTCGGAGCTGTCCGACCTCGCCGGCAAGCTCAAGGCTTTCAGCGACCCGACTCGCCTGCTCTTGATGGTGCTCATCGGCCGCCTCTCGCAGTTCCCGCTCACCGTCGGCGACCTCGCCAAGCAGGTCGGCGTCAGCCAGCCCACGACCAGCGGGCACCTCAAGCTGCTCAAGGAGATGGGCCTGGTCGACGTGGTCAAGAAGGGCAACCGCTCCTACTACACGCTGGACGAGGAGGCGGTGCGAGACGTCGTCTCCGCGCTGCAGCGCGCTCTCGGAGGCTGACCCGCGGCACGCCCCGGAGCTCTCGGGCACGATCTTCTTTATCGGCCCTAACCTATTGACACAGCCCAGGGGTCCCCCTATAGTGGTTCATAGGAGGTGGCCGATGTTCTATACGCTCGATCAAGCGAAGCAGCTGGCGAAGGACAAGATGACCCGCTACCAGCGCAGCGCCAACGCGGCCCGCGCTGTGCAGCACGGCAAGACCACGCGCGGCGGCCGCTGAGCCGGCCACCCCGCCCTCCAAGTCGAGGCGCCCGCTCCGCGTCGCAGCCGCGGAGCGGGCGTCTTCGTGCCCGTCGACTCTATCGTCGCTCGCCTAAGCTCTGGCGGCCCTACTGGGCGCTGGTGAGGTCCGGCCGCAGCGAGCGCGCCTCCCGCAGGTAGACGTGCACCATCTCCACCTGCGTCCGGCGCGTGTGCACCTGCATCATCACCCGCACGCAGCGACCGAGCCGGCCCGGGACCGGGATCTCCTGGTTGCACAGGAGCGGCACCTTGCTCATGCCCAGCTCGCGCGCGGCCTCGGCCGGGAACGTAGACACCAGGTCTGGGGTCGTCGTGAAGAAGATGGCGGCGATGTGCTCGAAGTCCGAGACCCCGTTCTGCTCCAGCATCTCGCCAAGTAGCTCGCGGGTGGCTTCCAGGATCAGCTCGGGCCGGTCCTCCGCGACGGTCGTCGCGCCGCGCACCCCGCGGAGCCAGTAGGGCCTCTCGTCCATGGCGCGGAGTGTACCAGCCGTGACGCCCGCTCCACGGCGGTGCCGGGCGACGGCGTCAATACTGGTGGCATGGCCGACGCTCCTGCCGCCGCACCTGCCTGGTTCGACCTGACGCCAGACCAGCGAGCACTGCTGGGGCCTCTACGCGAGCTGCTGCGCGACGAGGTCGCCCCCGGGGCTGCCGACCGCGACGAGCGGGGCGAGTTCCCGACCGAGCTGGTCGCTCGGCTCGGGGCGCTCGGGCTCTTCGGGCTACAGGCGCCCGAGGCGTACGGCGGCGCGGGCCTCGACTCCGTGACGGCGGCGCTCGTCATCGAGGAGGTCGCCGCCGTGGACGGCTCGCTGGCGCTGACGGTGGCGTCGCACAACTCGCTGTGCCTCGGGCATCTGCTGCGCGCGGCGACCGAAGACCAGAAGCGGGAGTGGGTGCCCCCGCTGGCCGCCGGGGAGCGCCTCGGGGCCTGGTGCCTGACGGAGCCCGGCGCTGGCTCCGACGCCGCCTCGCTCAGCAGCCGCGCGCGGCGCGACGACGACGCTTGGGTGATCGACGGGAGCAAGGTGTTCATCACACAGGGGACCGTGGGGAGCACCTACGTCGTCATGGCGCGGACCTCCGACCCCGGAGAGGGTCGCGAGCGCTCTTCGGGCATCAGCGCGTTCGTCGTCGACGGCTCCAGCCCCGGTCTGGTCCGCGGCCGGCCGGAGAAGAAGCTGGGTCTCGCCAGCTCCGACACCACCCCCCTCACCTTCGAGGCGATGCGGGTGCCTCACGACGCGCTCCTCGGGTCCGAGGGCGAGGCGTTCGCCGACGTGGCTCACGTGCTCACCGGCGGCCGCATAGGCATCGGCGCGATGGGCATCGGCCTCGGCCGCGCCGCGCTCGAGGCGGCCCTGGCCTACGCCGGCGAGAGGCGACAGTTCGGCAAGCCGATCGGGCAGCACCAGGCGATCGCGTTCAAGCTCGCCGACATGGCCACCGAGCTCGAGGCGGCCCGGTTGCTCGTGCGCAAGGCCGCGACCCTCCGCGACCTGGGGCGCGAGCACACGGCGGCCGCCGCCATGGCCAAGCTCAAGGGGAGCGTGGCCGGGGTGGCGGCGTGCGACGCGGCGATCCAGGTCTTCGGCGGTTACGGCTACACGAAGGAGTACCCGGTCGAGCGCTACTGGCGCGACGCCCGCCTCACGCGCATCGGCGAGGGGACCGACGAGATCCAGCACCTGATCATCGCTCGCGAGCTGCTCCGGTCGCTGAGGGCCTGAGGCGTAGCGCCCGACGCGGCGCCTCTCAGGCCGCGGCGCGCTCGGCGCCTTCGACGCCGCCCAGGGGCGCGTCGAGCGCCTCATCGGGGACGGCGCGCATCGCCGCCGTGAGGAGGCTGGCGCTGGCGCCCGGCCGGTGCGCCCCTTCCGTGAGCGCGCGGCGCCACGCGCGGCCGCCAGGCATCCCCTTGAACAGGTTGAGCATGTGCCGCGTGATCGCGTGGAGGGGCGTGCCGCGGCACGCCTGCTCCTCGACGTAATCGGCCATGGCCTCGACGACGGCACGCCTGGTGACGACCCTGCGAGAGCCGGTGACGACGCGGTCGACGTCGGCGATCAGGGCCGGAGAGTCGTAGAAGGCGCGACCGATCATGACGCCGTCGACGTGCGCCAGGTGCGCGCCGGCCGCGGCCACGTGGGGTACGCCGCCGTTCAGCTCCACCGTCAGGTCGGGGCGCTCCGCCTTGAGACGGTAGACGTCGTCGTAGCGGAGGGGCGGGACCGTCCGGTTCTCCTTGGGCGAGAGGCCCTGCAGCCACGCCTTGCGGGCGTGTACGACGTAGGCCCGCGGCGCGCCGCCCGACACGAACTCGACGGTCTCGACGAAGCGCCGAAGGTCCTCGTAGCCGTCGGCCTCGTCGATGCCGATCCGGTGCTTGACGCTCACGGGCAGGCCGGACTCCCCCAGCGCGGCCAGGCACTCGCCTACGAGCACGGGCTCCGCCATCAGGCAGGCGCCGAAGCGGCCGCTACGAACGCGGTCGGAGGGGCAGCCGACGTTGAGGTTCACCTCCGCGTACCCGAAGGCCGCTCCCGCCGTCGCCGCGGCGCGCAGCTCCGCCGGGTCGGAACCTCCGAGCTGCAGGACGACGTCCCCTTCCTCCCGGGAGCGGCCGATCAGGCGCTCCTGGTCGCCGTGCAAGACGGCCTTCGCCGTCACCATCTCGCTGTAGAGCAGAACGCTCCGCGACAGGAGCCTCGCCATGCGCCTGAAGTGCCGGTCGGTCAGCGCCATCATGGGCGCGACCGACACCGGCGGCCGCCCCGCCAGGCTCGGAGCCCTCACGCCGCGGTCTCGACCCGCTTGGGCTTGCGGAACTCGATGTTCTCCCACTCCCCTTCCTCGACGACGTCGAGGTCGGGGTTGCGCGCCGCGAAGAACGCGACGACCGCTTGGACGAGGTCGTCCGGGGTGCTCGCCGCGGATGTCAGGCCGACGCTGCGAACGCCGCTCAACCAACCCTCCTCGATGTCCGCCACGGACTCGATCCGCCGGGCGTCGCCGGTGATCTCGTGGGCGAGCTCGACGAGGCGCATCCCGTTGGAGGAAGCTGCGCTCGTGACGACGAGGAACATGTCTACGTGCGGGGCGATGCTCCGCACGGCGTCCTGGCGGTTCTTGGTGGCGAAGCAGAGGTCGTCCGACGGCGGCACGACCAGCTCCGGGAAGCGGCCCTTGAGGACCTCGATCGTCCTCATCGTGTCGTCGACGGACAGCGTCGTCTGGGTCAGGACGACGACGCGCGACGGGTCCGGCACCTCGACGGTGAGGGGGTCAGCCAGCTCGGGGTCGTGGTGGCGGTTGCCGACGACGGAGACGACGGTCGTCGCGTCGGGGGCCTCACCCCGCGTGCCGATCACCTCCTGGTGGGTCGTGGAGTCGCCGACCAGCAGGATGTGGTAGCCCCGCTCCGCGTAGCGCTTCGACTCGTTGTGGACCTTGGTGACGAGCGGACAGGTGGCGTCCACCGTGGCGAGCTCGAGCTCCCGAGCGCGCTGTCGAACGGCCGGGCTGACGCCGTGCGCGCTGAAGACGACCGTGTGGCCCACTCGCCGTCCCTGCTCCGCGGCCGCGTGGCGCGCGCCGTCGAGGTCGTCGAGGTCCTCGACGAAGGTGACGCCGTGGCTCTCCTCGAGCCGGGAGACGACCGTCTTGTTGTGGACGATGTCGTGATAGACAGCGATGCCGCCCTCACCGCGCTCCTCGGCCGCCGTCGCCTGCTCCTCCACCGCCTGGATGGCCATGACGACGCCGGCGCAGAAGCCGCGCGGCTTGGCGAGGTAGAGACGTTCGACCATGCGAGTCGATGATACCGGTGCGGGCCGCGAACGGTCGCATCGCGCTTGTCGCCTCTCGCGGGGCCGTGTTAGTCTCATGGACGCTGCCTGGTGGGCGCGGGCGATTAGCTCAGCTGGTTAGAGCGCGTCGCTGATAACGACGAGGTCGGTGGTTCGAGTCCACCATCGCCCACCA
>JBIQIQ010000254.1:0-1784 GCA_044507975.1 Deinococcaceae bacterium | reverse complement strand
GGGCAGGTCGAGTCGGTGCGGGTGAGCAGCGCGCACCGTGGCCAGGGCATCGGGGCGGCCTTCATGGAGTGGGCGGTGGAGCGGTGCCGCGCGCGCGGCTGCGGGCTCGTGCAGCTGACGACCGATCGCCAGCGCGAGGCGGCCCACAGGTTCTACGAGCGGCTCGGGTTCGTGGCCAGCCATGTCGGCTTCAAGCTGCAGCTGTGATGTAGGCGGGGCGCCGGTAGCGCGTAGGGTGGTCCCGTTGGTGTCCGTCGAGTCCCCGTAGTCCTCGCCGTCCGAGGAGGAGCCGACCATGAACACACCCTCGACACGCGCGCCCGTTGGCGCCATCGCCCTGGCGCTCGCCGGCGCGTTCTTCCTGCTGTTCCCAGCGCTGCGGCCATGGCGCGACGAGACCACCGTGACCGGCGCCATCGAGGCCATGGGATCGACCGCCTGGGTGCTCAGCCACTACGCCGGGGTGCTCGCTTTCATCCTGGTCCCGGTCGGGTTGAGGGCGCTCCGGCGAAGGCTGACCGGAACGGCGGGAGAGGGCCTGGCGCGCATGGCGGCGGTATCCGGCTGGCTCGGTGTCGGCCTGATACTCCCGTACTTCGGCGCCGAGACGTTCGGCCTGAACGCCGTCGCCCGCCACGCGGCCACCGACCCCTCGATCGACCTGTTGGGGATAGCCGAGTCCGTGCGTCTCGGTCCTCTGGCGGCAGGGACCTTCGTGGTCGGGCTCTTGTTGATAGCGGTCGCGGGCGTGCAGGCGGCTCTGGCAGTCATGCGCTCCTCCACGCTGCCGGCCGCCAGCGCTTGGCTCTTCGCGGCTGGGCTGGCCCTCTACCTGCCGCAGTTCTTCGGTTCGCCGGCGCTTCGGATCGCGCACGGCGCGCTGCTCGCCGTCGGGTGCTGGTGGCTGGCTCGGTCCATGCTTCGCTCCGCATAGCTCGCGACCCCCAGCGCTCGGTACCATCGGACCGGTAGACGTCTCGAGAGGACCGACCCCTGAATCGCCCTGCGAACAGGCATCCTGGTGAACCCGTCCTAGCGTGCGCTGCTCTCGTCGCACTGTGCGTGGCGCTGCTCGTCGGCACGTCGTCTCTCGTCCAGGCGCAGGGTGGAGCTACGGCGACGGAGGTCCAGCTCGTAGCCGTCCAGATGCGCCTGGAGCTGGCGGACTACTGGACGCGGGAGGCGTTCGAGCGCAAGGTCCGCGAGCAGATGGACGCCGTGGCCGCCGTCACGGACGCGTCCCTTCCTACCCTGGTGGCGTTCCCCGAGGACGTCGGGCTGATGCTGGTGGTGCAGGGCATGGAGCGGCGCCTGGCCGGCATCGACTCCATCGCCACCGCGATCGAGACGGCCGTCAGGGCGAACACCGTGCCGCTGCTGTGGACGCGGCTCATCCGCCGGACGAGCTTCGTGCCCGCGCTGCTTCTCAACAAGAACAGGCAGATGGCCGAGACGTACTTCGAGGTCTTCTCGGCCGCAGCGCGCGACTACGGCGTCTACCTGGTGGCGGGTTCGGTCCCCCTGCCGCCCTACCGCATCGAGGACGGCGTGGTGCTGTGGCAGCGCGGACCCACGCGCCACCGGGTCCACAACACCTCGTACCTGTTCGGCCCGGACGGGCTCGTGATCGGCAAGCAGGACAAGGTGGAGCTCATCGAGCTCGAACGCGAGGCGGCGCTGGACCTGACGCCGGGCGAGGTCGCCGACCTGGAGGTCTTCGACACGCCGGTGGGCCGCATCGGCATCGCCATCTGCCTCGACGCGTTCATGCCCGAGGTGGTCGA
>JBIQIQ010000059.1:1504-12963 GCA_044507975.1 Deinococcaceae bacterium | reverse complement strand
AAGGTCGCCATGAAGTTCGCCTCCGCGTAGTGCTTGGGCGCGACCCACGGCGCGAGCACGGCCACCAGTAAGAGCGCCACCAGGAACAAGGCGCTGGCCACCGCGGGACGGTTGCGGCGCAGGCGCTTGAGGGCTCGGCGACCTGGCGTGTCCAGGGCCTCGGCGCTCCGCGCACCGGAGCGTCTCAGGCTGGCGGCACCGGCGCTCATCAGGCGTCGCCCAGCCTTATGCGGGGGTCGATCAGCGAGTAGGAGACGTCGACGATCAGGTTGGCGGCGACCAGGACCACCGAGTAGAGGAGGGTCGTCCCCATGATGACCGGGTAATCGCGCGAGCTCACGCTGTCGACGAAGTAGGAGCCGAGGCCAGGGATCGCGAAGATCTCCTCGACGACCATCGAGCCGGTGACGAGCGCTGCGAACAGCGGCCCGATGACCGTGACGACTGGGATCAGCGCGTTGCGGAGGGCGTGCTTCGTGACGACGTGACGCTCCCTCACGCCCTTCGAGCGCGCCGTGCGGATGTAGTCCTGGTGGACGACCTGGAGCATGCTGGCCCGCGTGAGCCGAGCGAGGATCGCGGCGTGGCCCAGACCGAGGGTGAGCGCGGGCAGAACGGCGTGCTGCCACGTCCCCCAGCGGGCGACCGGAAGCAGGTCTGCCTTGAGGGCGACTCCCCAGATCAGCAGCGGCCCCAGCGTCATCGCCGGCACGGACACCCCGCCGATGGCGACGAACATGCCGACGTAGTCGACCCAGGTGTTCTGCCTGACCGCGGACACGATGCCCAATGGGACCCCGATGAGGATCGCCACGCCGAGGCCCAGCACCCCGAGGAGCGCCGAGGCCGGCAGGTGGGTGGCGATGATGTCGTTGACGCTGCGGGTGCGGTTCAGGTACGACGGCCCGAGGTCTCCGCGCAGCGCGTTGCCCATGTAGTCGAGGTACTGCTGCGCGAGGGGCTTGTCCAGGCCGTAGAAGGCCTCGATGTTGGCCTTGATCTGCGGCGGCAGGGGCTTGTCCTCGGCCTGGAACGGCGAGCCCGGCACCGAGTGCATGAGCAGGAACGTGACCACCGAGATCACGAGCAGGACAGGCACGAGGGCGAGGACCCGCCGGACGATCGAGACGGTCATCTCGGGTGCTTCAAACCTCTCAATGCCCTTCTCGAGGCGACGCGGGCGGTCGCGCCAGGCGCGACCGCCCGCGCTCCCTCAACGTCTCAGTCCCAGGACCAGGTCCAGAAGTCCCGGTTGTACGACGGCGTCTCCGGCCGGTTCAGACCGGGGACCACGAGCAGGTTGTCTGCTGACCAGTAGATCGGCATCACCACGGCGTCGTCCTGCACGAGGAGCCGCTCGGCGTCGCGGTAGAGCTGCGCGCGGCGGTCGGAGTCCTGCTCGACGGCGGCCTGCTCGATGAGGGCATCGTACTCCGGGTTGTGGAACAGCGCGGCCGCGCCGACCGCCGTCGTGAAGAGCTCCGCGTGGACGTTGTTGGCGTCGGGGTAATCCATGCCCCAGCCCATGCGCCAGACGCTGTAGGCGCCGTCCGCGGCGGTCTGGGAGTACGCGGCGCCCTCGACGGACTGGAGCTCCACGCTCACGCCGAGGTTCTGCTGCCACATCTGCTGCACGGCCTGGGCGATCCGGCTGTGGGTCTCGGAGGCGTTGAAGGCCAGCGTGATCGGGGCCATGCCGGCTCCTCCCGGGTAGCCGGCCTCGGCGAGCAGCTCCTGGCCGCGTTCGGGGTCGTAGGGGATGCCGATGCCGGCGTCGTTGGGCACGTGGCCGAAGGAACCGGGCGGGGTGATCGTGTTCGCCACGAGCTCGCCGCCACGCGTCACGAAGTCGACGATCGCCTGCTTGTCGGTCGCCGAGGCGAACGCCTGCCGGACCCGGACGTCGTCGAAGGGCGGCCGGAGCGCGTTGAAGTCGTAGTAGTAGAGGATCGTGCCGGGGGCGCTGCGGTACTGCTCGCCGAGCACAGGGTCGTTGCGGACGCGGTCTAGGTCGGTGGCGGGCACCCTGACGGTGTGCAGGAGACCGTCCTCGTAGAGCGCGAGTGCCGTCGACTCCTGCGAGACGTCGTAGAGGTTGACGGTGGGGATCGCGACGCTGGCGGCGTCGTAGTAGGTGGGGTTGGCCTCGAGGACCGCTACGTCGCCTTCGGCGAGGCGCGTGAGCCGGTACGGTCCGTTGACCACGACGTTCTGCGGGGCTGTCCAGGCCTCGCCGTGCGCCTCGATGGCCCAGCGCGGGACGGCGTGCCCTATCGAGGCGAGCGAGGAGAGGAACCAGGCCGCGGGCGCGACGAGGCGCACCTCCAGCGTCCGGTCGTCGAGGGCGGTGACGCCGACGGCGGTGGGGTCGGCGATCCCGCCTTGGTTGACGGCCTGCGCGTTCTCGATGACGTAGATCCGGTAGGACATCGGCGCAGCCGTCGCCGGGTCGGCGATGCGCTGGAAGGCGTACTCGTAGTCGCCCGCCGTGACCGGGGTGCCGTCGGACCAGGTCCAGCCGTCCCGGATGGTGAACGTGTAGGTCAGGCCGTCCTCGGACACCGTCCAGGACTCCGCGCCCGCGGGCGTGACGGCTCCGGTGGCGAAGTCGAACCTGACCAACGGCACGAACTGGTTCGAGGTCAGGTCGTAGAGCCAGTTCGCCGTCGGGTCGATCACCGCGATGTTCTGGTCGAGCGTGACGTTCAGCTCCTGCGCCGTCGCCGCGGAGAGCGTGACGAGCAGGGCCAGCGCGGCGACTGCCGCGCGAGCGGGCCTGAGGGTCGATTGCAGCCAGGTCATGTCTACCTCCGAGCGCTGACGCCCACCCACCGACCGAGCGCCCGCGACCACCCGCCCGCCACCCCCTGTGGGGCGGTCCACCGAGATGATGTGTAGTAACGTTATACGTCGATGGGGGAGGTGTCAACCGCGAACCGCGGTGGAGCACGATGGAAGAGTGAGCCTACGAGAGTCCGAGGAGGGCTCGGCCAAGACCGATGAGGCCGCAGCGGCCGCCGCGAGCCAGGGCGCGCCCAAGCGGGTGACGCTCAAGGAGGTGGCGGCGCACGCAGGAGTGTCGCTCGGGCTGGCGAGCCGCGTACTGGGAGGCTACGGGTACTTCAGCTCGCGATCGAAGCAGCTGGTGGAGGCTTCCGCACGGGAGCTCGGCTACCGGCCGAACCACGTCGCGCGGGCACTCCGCTCCGGGCGCTCGAAGGCGATCGGCGTGGTCGTCTCGAACATCCTCTCCTACCACTGGACGACGTTCGTCAACGCTATCGAGGCGGCGGCGTCGAGCAACGGCTACCAAGTGCTGCTAGGCTCCACCGACGACGATCCCACCGCCGAGCGCAACTACCTGCGGACCCTCCAGGAGCGCAACGTCGACGGCATCATCGTGTCGCCGACGGCGTCGAACGAGGCTCTCGTGCAGGAGATGATCGCCGACGGCATGCCGATCGTCCTGGTCGAGCACCACGGGGAGGCGCTCAAGGCGCCGCGGCTCAACATCGACGACCGCAGCGCTGCGCGCGAGGCCGCCATGCACCTCATCGAGCTGGGGCACGAGCGCATCGGGATCGTCGCGGGCAGCCAGGCGCTGCAGTCCGGTCGTGAGCGGCTGGCCGGCTACTGGGAGGCGCTCGAGGCCGCCCGCATCAAGCCGGAGCAGGAGCTGGTCCGCTACGGCGACTACCGGTATCAACCCGCTTACGACGCCGTGGCCGCGCTCCTCGACCTCGATGATCCGCCCACCGCCTTGCTCGTCTGCAACGAGAAGATGACGGGCGCCGCGCTCGCCTGCCTCAAGGAACGGGACGTGAGCGTGCCCGACTACCTGTCGCTGGTCGCCTTCGACGACCCGCCTTGGACCGCCTTCTACCGGCCCGGCATCACGACGGTCCGCACGCCGCGGCAGCGCGTCGCCGAGCTGGCGCTCGAGACGCTCCTCGCCGAGATTACCGGCGCCGGGGACGGGGCGGCTGCGCGAGTGGTGGAGACCGAGTTCGTGATCAGGGAGTCGACGGCGCCGCCCCGCCCTCGGGCCTAGAGAGCCACCTCAGTCCGGGTCCCAGGCGCGGCGGTAGTGGGCGAGCGGCACGCCTCGCCCCTCGCGCATGATGGCCTCGACCTCGTCCATGTCATACGGGGCGGCGGCCGTGAGGTTCTCGTAGCCGTCCTCGGTGATGACGACCGTGTCCTCGACGCGCAGGTAGAGGCGCTCCTCGGGGACCTTCATCTGCGGGTCGACGCTGAGGACGACCCCGGGCCGTAGCTCGCTACCGCGGTAGTGGCCGACGTCGTGGACCGCCATGCCGACCGGATGCGAGAGGTGATACGGGAAGTCGAGCGCCCACCGCGCCGCCCGCTCGTACGCCGGCTTCAGCCAGGGAGTAGAGCTGGCCACGCCCTCCATCTCCTCCTTGGCCAGAGCCGTGACGGCCTCGCCGGTGACGCCAGGCCGCAGGTGCCGCAGCAGGGCGAAGTGGTACTCGAGCATGAAGCCGTAGAGCTGCCGCTGCTCGGGGCTGTAGACGCCGCTCACGGGCCACATGCGCGTGATGTCGGAAGCGTAGTAGCGGTAGTCGGGTCCGCAGTCGAAGAGCACCAGGTCCCCGCTCTGGAGCTCGGCGTCGTTGGCGTTGTAGTGGCCGTACCAGGCGTTCGGCCCGCTCGCTGCGATGGCCCGGTAGCTCTCGCTGAGAGCCCCGTGGTCGAGGTAGACGAAGCGGCTGGCCGCCTCGAGCTGGTACTCGTAGGCGCCGGGCCTCGTTACCCGCATCGCCTCGACGAGCCCCATGGCGCTCAGCGTCCCCGCCCGCCGCATCAGGTCGACCTCGGCGGGTGACTTGACCAGGCGCAGCGCGTCGAGATGGGGGCTGACGTCTGCCACGCGCGTCGACGGGAAGCGGTCCCTCAGCAGCTGTGCGAAGCGCGCGGCCCGGTCGAGCCGGCCGTCCCACGGGTCGAGGGCCAGGCCGGCGCGGCCCCGCTGCAGCGTGTCCCAGCTCTCCAACGCGCCCTCGCCGGGCCTCAGCGGGGTGTAGATGACCTCGACCCGCTCGAGGAACGCGGCCAGGTCGAGCAGGTCGTGGACGTGGTCGACCCCGGTGCTCGCCCGCGCCGCGGCCCGGTCCGTGGCGCTCACATGCTCGCCCTCGGACGCGATGCCCTCGGGCGACTGGTGCGGCAGGTAGAGCCGGCTCGTGACGCCACCGCCCCGGCCGTCGACGACGAGGTAGGCGTGGGGCGCCTCGACAGGGCAGAGGTAGGCGAGGTCGTTGTACTGGCGGAAGCGCACGTGGGCCGAAGGCGCGGGGGCTCCCTGCACCACCACCACTGGGTCGGTCTCACCGGCGTCCCGCAGGCGTGCGACCAGCGCCTGGCGCCTCGCCGCGTGCTCCTCTAGCGTGATCACGTCGCCTCCTTGGCGTTCTTCGGCTCCGCGAGCCCGTAGAACTCGACGCAGCTGTCGTGCAGGACGCGGCGCCGCTCGACCTCGCTCAGGCCCAGCGCGTACCTGCGAACCAGGCCGATGGTCTCCTCGTATGGCGCCACCACGGTGCAGACCGGCCAATCGGAGCCCACCATCAGCCGCTCCGCCCCGAACGCCTCCAAGCAGACGTCGAGGAACGGCACGACCATGCGGTAGAGGGCGTCCGCGTCCGGGTGCCGGCCTGGCGCCGCCGCCTCGGTCACGAGACCCGAGAGCTTGCACCAGACGTTCTCGCGCTCGGCCAGCTCACGCATCAGCGTCGCCCAAGGCTCCAGGCCCCCGCTCGCGATCGCCGGCTTGGCGATGTGGTCCACGACGAACCGCTGATGAGGCAGGCGGTCGACGAGCCTCACCGTGGCGGGCAGGTCGTCGGGCCGAACGAGCAGGTCGTAGGTCAGTCCGTGGCGCGCGAGGGTGGCCACTCCGCGTACGTGGATGGCGCTGGCGGCGTAGTCGGGGTCGGGCATGTCGTGCACCAGCTCACGACCACCGACCAGGGCGCGCTCCTCCGCCAGCTCCTCGACCCGCTCCTCGAGGTCGGGAGAGCCTAGGTCGAACCAACCGACGACGCCTCGCACGAAGGCGTGCTCGCTGGCGACGTCGAGCAGCCACGCCGTCTCGGCCAGCATGCGTCGAGCCTGGACCGCGACGGTGCCGACCACGCCGGCTCTCGCCATCAGGCCGGCGAGCTCGGCCGGGAGGTGGTCGCGCCGCAGGGTGCCGTGATCGGGCCCCATCCACGGGTACTGGTCGGCGTCGTACCGCCAGAAGTGCTGGTGGGCGTCCAGGACGGGCGCCTGGCTCACGCCGCCCCCTCCCTGAAGCCGAAGGTCGCGCGCGCGTCCGTTCCTCCGTAGGGCCACTGGACGTTCATCACCGGCTCGAGCTCCGCCTGCACTGCGGCGACGAGAGCGCGGTCGACGGGCGCTCCCCACCAGGCCAGCCCTTGGGCCAGCTCCTCGCGCGACCGGCAGCTGAAGAGCGTGATGGGCAGCCGGTCCTCGCTGGCGCTGAAGGACAGGGCCAGCCGCGGAAGGCTCGTCCCCAGCTCCCGCGCTAGCCGTGCCGCGCGCGCGAACGCCCGCCGCGCGCTCGCTGGCGCCGGGTGCCACGCTGGCGGCTCGTGCCCGGTCAGCAGTCCACTGGCGAACGGCGCGGCGCCTATGACGCCCACGCCGCGCTCCTCGAGGAGGGGCAGCAACTCGTACGCGCGCACGTCGCAGAGAGTGTGGTGGTTGTGCAGGACGGCGGCGTCGATGTCGGCCGTGAGGAGGAGGCGCTTCCAGGCGGCCATGAAGTAGATGCCGGCACCGACAGCACGCAAGGCGCCCTCGGATCTCAAGGCGTGGAGCGTCGGGAGGCCCTCGAGGAGCGCTTGCTCGAAGTGCCGGCCGCCCGCGTAGTCGAAGTCGTGGAGATGCACTACGTCGAGGACGTCGAGGCCCAGCCTCTCGCTGCTCTCCTCGACCGATCGCCGTATCGAGGCCTCGGAGTAATCGAACGTGTCCTCGCCGGCCGGGGACGTCCGCTTGCCGGCCTTGGTCGAGACGACGAAGCGGTCGCGGTCGACCCCCTGGAGCGCTCGGCCCAGGACGCGCTCGGAGCGGGTAGCGCCGTAGGCCGGCGCCGTGTCGAAGAGCCGGACACCCGCCTCGAGCGCGGCGTGGACGGTCGCCACCGCCTCGTCCTCGTCGACCTCTCCGAATACGCCGCCGAGCGCCGAGCATCCGAGAGCCAGGCGCGAGACCGTGAGGCCGGTCCGTCCCAGCTCCACGTTCGGCACGGTGACGCTCACGCCGACGACTCTCCCGGGCGCTCGGCCTTGGTCACGCGACCTCCACCACGGCCTTCACCAGCCCGCGCGGTCGGGCCACCCAGTCCGGCAGGGCGTCCACGACCTCCTCGAGCTTGGCACGGTGGGTGATCCAACGCTCCACGTCAGGGTCGCAGTCTCTCAGCCCCGCTATCACGGCCTCGAAGTCCGTCCGGGTCGCGTTGCGGCAGGCGAGCACGGTGAGCTCGGCCCGGTGGAGGACCTGGTTGTCGAACGTGAGGGCGCCGCCGGTGTGCCCGACGAGCGCCAGGCGCCCGCCGGGGGCGACGAGGGCCGGGGCCCCTGACATCGAGGCTGCGCTACCGGTCGCGTCGAACACGACGTCGGGCAGGCGGCCGAGGGCGGCGAGGAGGGCTTGGCGAAGGTCGGCGGAGCCGTCGGCGCGGACCGCCTTGCCCAAGCCTGCGTCCGCGCCGTACGCGAGCCGGCTGGCGTCGAGGTCGTGCAGGGCCACCTCCGCGCCGCGCCGCTTGGCGGCCGCCGCGACGCCGAGGCCGATCGGGCCGGCGCCGATGACGAGCGCCGACTCGCCGGGCGCTAGCTCGACGCGCGCCGCCGCGTGCTCGCCGATCGCGAGCATCTCGACGAGCGCGACGACGTCCGCCCGCAAGCCGGGGGTCCGGACCAGCAGCCTCGCCGGCACGTTGATGAGCTCGGCCAGGCCTCCGTCGACGTGGACGCCGAGCACCTGCAGCCGTGTGCAGGCGTTGGGCCGGCCGCGGTCGCATGCCGTGCAGCTGTCGCAGTTCACGTAAGGGATCACGGCGCACAGGTCACCGGGAGCGACCGGATCCAGAGGGGCCCCGCCCTCAGGGGGGCCGAGCGCGACGACCTCGACCGCCAGCTCGTGGCCGAGCACGACCGGGTACGCGATCATCGGCTGACTCCCGGCGAACGCGTGGAGGTCGGTGCCGCAGACGCCGACGCGCAGCACGCGCACCTGCGCCTCCCCTGGCCCCGGCGCCGCCGGGGGCCGGAGCATCGCGAGGCTCAGCTCGCCTGGGGCAGTAAGACGCACGGAGAGCAAGGGCGTCGCCTCCTCGTAGAGGGCCGGCGAGAGGGGGGACCTCGCCGGCCCGTGAAACGATATACCACGCCGCGCCGCGCTGCTCGCAGGGTCGCCCTCGGCTCGCGCCCGGCACTTGCATCGACGGGCACCGGCGAGCCGCGAGGCCCGCCGGTGACGTCCAACCAGCTGAGAAGCGCGTCAGCCCGCCGCGGTCCACCCGCCGTCGACCGCGACCTCCGCGCCGTTGATCCCGCTCGCCTCGTCGGAGGCGAGGAAGAGGGAGAGGTTGGCGACCTCCTCCGGCTGTAGGGTGCGGAGGTTGACCGCGTGCCACTTGCCGTACTGCGCCAGAGCCTCGTTGTCGAACTTGGCCGGGTCGGCGCCGGCCATGATGCTGGTCTCCACGCCGCCGACGATGAGCGTGTTGCAGCGGATGCCGAACGGTCCATAGGCGTAGGCGGTGTTGCGCGACATCCCCAGCAGCGCGTGCTTGGAGGCGGTGTAGACCGCGCCCGCCGACGCGCCCGAGACGGCCGCCACCGAGGCGACGTTCACGATCGCGCCGGCTCCGCGCTCCTTCATGTGGCGGACGGCGGCGCGACAGGTCACGAACGGCCCGTAGACGTTGACGCCGAACACGCGCTCGAAGGTCTCGTCCCTGAAGTTGGCGACTCCCTCCATGTGGTCCATGATGCCGGCGTTGTTGACCAGGACGTCGAGCTGCCCGAACTCGTCGATCGCCCGCTGGATCAGAGCCTCGGCCTCCTCGCGCACCGCGATGTCGCCGGCGACGCCGATCATCTTGCCGCCGGCCGCGGTGGCCTCCGCGGCGACGGCCTCCAGGTTGGCCGCGTTGATGTCGCTGCCCACGACCGTGGCTCCTTCGCGTGCGAACAGCAGAGCGGTGGCCTTGCCCATGCCCGCGCCCGCGCCGGTCACGACTGCTACCTTGCCTGAGAGCCTCATCGTTACCTCCGCTCGCAGCCTACCGGCGGACTTGAACGTCTCCCACGGCAAAACGTCCTGGGCGAGAGGGTCGCTCGCGGGCGCCTTGGCCGGCCCTCAGGCCCGGCCGCGCAGGCTGGCCGCCACCCGTCGGGCCGTGGACTCGCCCGACAGCCGCGCGCCGCCGGCCGTCTGGATCAGGCCGCCCGCCAGCGCCTCGCCGGCGAACCAGAGGCGATCGCCGACCGGCTCCGCCAGCACCGCGCGGGCCGTCGCCGCGCCCGGCGCGGCGACGGCGTAGGCGCCCCGCACGAAGGGCTCGGCGGACCAGTTCGTCATCGTGCCGTGGCGGACGTGACGCCTGACGTCGCTGCCGAACACCGTCTCGATGCGCCCGGTCACGAAGTCGACCGCCGCCGCCGTCCCTGCCGCCTCGAGCTCCCAGGCGAAGTCGCCCCCGACGAAGGCGACGACGAGGTCGAGGTCGAACGGGAAGCACAGGAGGTAGATGTCGTGCCGCGCGTGACCGACGAGGAGCACGTCGGTGAAGGGCTCGAGGCCGAGGCGAGTGCCGGACAGACGCAGCGGCACCTTGGTCAGGAGGCCCATGGGGAGGTCGTAGATCGCCGCGACGTGGCGCTCGGGCAGGCTGGGCGTGAACCTTATGCCGTCGAACGCCAGGACGCCGGTCGAAGCCGTGACGATCGCGGCCCTGGCAGCCAGCGCGCCGCGGTCGGTCTCGACCTCGACGCCCGCGCCGTCCCAGCGGATCCGCCTCACCGGGCATGACAGCGTCACGGGCACGTCGCGCCCCCAGGCGGAGACGAGGGCGCCGTACCCCTCACGGGTGAGGTAGTTGGGGTCCAGGTCCTCGGCGGTGCGGAAGTCGGCGATCGAGATCTCGTCGTCGTCCTTGCCGAAGTCCATCGGGCCCGCGTACGTCGAGATCGCGTCGTCGAGGTGGCAGGCCCTCACGAGAGCGGCCAGGCGGTCGTCGGGGCCCGCGTGCTCGGCCAGCGCTCGCTGCAGCTGGGCCTCGGCCTCGGCCATCCCAGCCGTCTCCTCGGCCGTCGCCCTGCGGGTGCCGAAGTAGACGTGGTCGAGGGACATGTCGTGGTGCCACGTCTCCCAGCCGGCGGCCTGCGCTTCCTCGAAGAACGGGTTGCGGTCGGCCGCGTGCAGCCAGGCGCACCCCACGTCGAACGGCACCCCGAACTCACGGCTCGAGGTGAACGCCCGGCCTCCGACCCGGCCCATGGCCTCGACCACCACGCAGTCCACGCCGGCGGCCATCAACGT
This sequence comes from Deinococcaceae bacterium, assembly GCA_044507975.1. GTDB lineage: Bacteria > Deinococcota > Deinococci > Deinococcales > Trueperaceae > DASRWD01. The sequence continues at coordinate 2,379 of JBIQIQ010000059.1, read as the reverse complement.
CTTGGCCGCTCCCAGGCCCGCGGCTCCGGCGCCCACCACCACGACCTCGGTCTCCCACACGGCGACACCTCGCACCAGGTTGGCTACTGCTCGCGGCGTACGGTACTCCCGCCGACGCGGCAACGGCAAGGCGGATCGGGTGGGAGCCCGCCCACGCAGCCGGGCGGCTCGCCTCACGCGAAGTGGTAGCCGCGCACGTGGATGGGCCCGGCGACCTCCGCCAGCCGGATCGCCTTGAGCGTCAGCTGGTGCCCGGTGTCCTCCACTACGCCGTCGACCACGAGCATCGAGGCGTCGCGCAGCAGCACGCGCTGCTCGTCCCACAGGTCGGGGGAGATGATCACCTGCGCCCGCACGGGCCCGTCCTCGATCACGAAGAACGCGAAGCCCTTGGCCGTGCCGGGCCGCTGGCGGCCGACGACCAGCCCGGCGGTGAGCACCTGCGTCTTGCGCGGCGTGCGCCTGAGGCGTAGCAGGGGCACGCAGCCGAGCTCGCGCAGCTGGTCGCGGACCAGGTCGACGGCGTGGACCTCGAGCGTGCTCATGCGGGTCGTCTGGTAGTCCCACACGAATCGCTCCGGCGTGGTCATGCGCGGCAGCTCGGGCGTCGCCACCGGCGGGGCGAACAGCGCGCGCGAGCCCGCGGGTCGGGCGTTGGCCAGCACGCCGGAGCGGTAGAGGGCCTCGCGCCTCGTCTGCAGGGCGTCGAACGCGCCCGCCCTCGCCAGCGCCTCGACGGTCTCTCTCCCGAGAGCGACGCGCTGGTGGAGGTCGTCGACGCCCGTGAACGGCCCGTGGGCGAGGCGCTCGAGCATGATGACGCGCGCCGCCTCCTCGGACACGCCGGTGATGGCGGAGAGGGGAGGGCGGACCGC
>JBIQIQ010000059.1:0-1404 GCA_044507975.1 Deinococcaceae bacterium | reverse complement strand
GGCGCGCGGCTCCGGAGCGGCGCCCGTCTCCGTCACCCGCTCGACGCGGAAGTGCACCCCCGACCGGTTGACGTCGAACGGCAGGAAGGGCACGCCCCAGTCGCGCGCCTCGTGCCGCTTCGTCTGCCGTGACCACATGCCGGGCTCCTCGGTGAGGATCGCGGCCATGTACTCGGCGGGGTAGTGCACGCGCAGCCAGCCGCTGGCGTAGGCGTGGAGCGCGAAGGCCCAGGCGTGCGACTCGGCGAACCCGAACCCCTGGTAGCCCTTCACGGCGTCGAAGACGGTCGTGGCCTCCTCGGCCGTCGCCCCGACGTGACGCATCGCGCCCGCGACGAAGCGCTGGCGGTCGGGCTCGATGTCCTCGAGGTCGGCGAAGCCCGAGACCTTCTTCCGGAAGCGGTCGGCCTCGATCCAGCTCATGCCGGCGAAGTGCACGGCGATCCTCAGCACGTCCTCCTGGAACAGCAGCACGCCGTAGCTCTTCGCCAGCACGGGCTCCAGCGACGGGTGCCAGTAGGTCACCGGCTCGAGCCCCTGCTTCCTGCGCAGGTAGGGGTGCACCGTGCCCGACTGGATGGGCCCGGGGCGGATGAGGGCGATCTGGTGCGCGAGGTCCTTGAGGTTACGGCTGCGCATGACGCGGCTGGTGTGCTGCTGGCTGGGGCTCTCGACCTGGAACAGGCCGAGGGTGGCGCCCGCCGAGATGATGTCCCACACGCGCTCGTCGTCCGGCAGGTCGGCGAGGTCGAGCCAGACGCCCTCGAGCCGGAACACCTCCTCACGGGCGCGCTCGAGCGCGGCGAGCATCCGCAGCCCGAGCAGGTCGAGCTTGATGAGCCCCATCGCCTCGGCGTCGTCCTTGTCGAGCTGCAGGAGCTTGATGCCGCCGGAGGAGCGTTCGAGGGGCGAGAAGTGCGTGAGCGGGTCGCGCGAGAGCACGACGCCGCCGGAGTGCGGCGCGATGTGGCGCACGTGCCCGCGCTCCATGCGCGAGAGCAGCTCGATGAAGGCGTCGGCGACGGGCGCCTTCCCCAGCACCTCGCGCAGCGCCACCTCGGCCTTGGAGACCGAGGCCGGACGCAGGCCCCGGAAGTCGCGGCCGAGCGCCTTGGTGAGGCGGTTTCGGAGCTCGGGCGGCAGGCCGAGCGCGCGCCCGACGTCCTGGACGGCCAGCGGCATGCGGTAGGTGATCTTGTTGCAGACCATCGCCTCGGTCGAGGCGCCGAAGCGCTCCTCCACCCAGGCCAGCACCTCGTCGCGCCGGGCGGAGGAGATGTCGATGTCGACGTCGGGCATGCTCGTCTTGCCGGTGTGCAGGAAGCGCTCGAAGAGCAGGTCGTGCTTGAGGGGGTCGGCCTGCGTGACGCCCAGCAGGTAGCAGACGATGCTCGCCGCCGCCGA
>JBIQIQ010000003.1:2569-53974 GCA_044507975.1 Deinococcaceae bacterium | reverse complement strand
TCACGCCGGTGTGGTCGGAGACGAAGTAGACGCGCCTCTTGGGTCTGTGGGCCTGCTCGTCGTGCACGGGTCATCCCTCCGCTCACGTCGAGCTTACGTCCTCGGCTAGGCTGTTCAGTGCGGCATCCATCGCTGCGACGCGACTTCCGGAGGGTATCAGTGGAGTACATAGTGGACCTCGGGTCCGTGGGCATGGCAGACGTGCCCCGGGTCGGCGGGAAGAACGCTTCCATCGGCGAGATGATCGCCAACCTCGCGGCGGCCGGGGTGCGGGTGCCAGGGGGCTTCGCGACGACGGCTGACGCGTACCGCGCCTTCCTCGCGCAGGACGGGCTGGCTGACCGCGTTCGGGAGCTGCTCGCCGGCGTGGACGGCGACGACGTCGGTCTTCTCTCCGACCGCGGCGGGCGCGTGCGCGAGCTCGTGCTGGCCGCTCCACTGCCCGAGCGCCTGCGGCGCGACCTACGGGAAGCCTACGCCCGGCTCGCCGCCGAGAGCGGCGAGGACGCGGCCGTGGCAGTGCGCTCCTCGGCCACTGCCGAGGACCTGCCGGAGGCGTCGTTCGCCGGACAGCAGGACACCTACCTCAACGTCACCGGGGTCGACGCGGTGGAGGAGGCCGTGCGCAAGGTCTTCGCCTCGCTCTTCACCGACCGCGCCATCAGCTACCGCCTGCATCACGGTTTCGCCCACGAGGACGTCGCGCTCTCGGCCGGCGTCCAGCGCATGGCCCGCAGCGACATCGGTGCCTCGGGCGTCGCGTTCACGCTCGACACGGAGTCCGGCTTCGACGGGGCCGTGTTCGTCACGGCCGCCTACGGCCTCGGCGAGCTGCTCGTGCAGGGCGCCGTCAACCCCGACGAGGTCTACCTTTACAAGGAGGCGCTGCGCGCCGGCAGGCCAGCGGTGCTGGCGCGGCAGCTCGGGTCGAAGGCCGAGAAGATGGTCTACGCCCCGGGGGGCGGCGTGGCCAAGGTGCCGGTCGCGGCCGCGGACCGCGCCCGGTTCGCGCTCAGCGACGACGACCTCCACGAGCTGGGCCGCCAGGCCCTGGCGATCGAGGACCACTACGGGCGTCCGATGGACATCGAGTGGGTCAAGGATGGCGAGGACGGGCACATCTACATCGTCCAGGCGCGTCCCGAGACGGTGCAGAGCCGATCTGGCCGCACCCTCACCCGCTACCGGATGAAGGGCGGGGGCGAGCCCCTCGTCGTCGGCCGCGCGGTCGGATCGAAGGTCGCGACCGGGACCGTCAGGGTCGTCGAGCACGCGTCCGACATGAACCGCGTCGAGGCCGGGGACGTACTGGTGACCGACATGACCGACCCCGACTGGGAGCCGGTGATGAAGCGGGCAGCCGCGATCGTCACGAACCGCGGCGGGCGCACGTGCCACGCCGCGATCATCGCCCGCGAGCTCGGGATCCCGGCAGTCGTGGGCACCGGGGACGGCACCGACACCCTGGTGGACGGCGGCGTCGTGACCGTGAGCTGCGCCGAGGGCGACGAAGGCAAGGTCTACCGTGGCGAGCTCGCGTTCGACGTGCAGAACATCGAGCTCGACGCCATGCCTGAGCTGCCGGTGAAGGTGATGATGAACGTCGCCTCGCCCGACCGGGCCTTCGCGTTCGCCGCGATCCCGAACGCCGGCGTCGGCCTGGCGCGTCTCGAGTTCATCATCAACAACGCGGTGGGAGTGCACCCGAACGCTCTCATGGCCTGGCCGGAGGTACCGGGGGAGGTCAAGTCCGAGATCGAGGTGCGGGCGGCCGGCTACGAGAGCCCGCGGGCCTTCTTCGAGGAGAAGCTCAAGGAGGGCATCGCCACGATCGCCGCCGCCTTCGCCCCGAAGCCCGTGATCGTGCGCCTGTCCGATTTCAAGTCGAACGAGTACGCCCACCTGCTCGGCGGCCACGCCTACGAGCCGACGGAGGAGAACCCGATGATCGGCTTCCGTGGCGCCTCCCGCTACCGAGCGGAGAGCTTCGCGGAGCCGTTCGCGGCGGAGTGTCGGGCGCTCAAGCGCGTGCGCGAGGAGATGGGCCTGACGAACGTCGAGGTGATGATCCCGTTCGTGCGCACGGTTCCGGAGCTCCTCGAGGTGCTGGGCGTGATGGAGCGCAACGGCCTGAAGCGCGGCGAGAACGGCCTGCGCGTGATCATGATGTGCGAGGTGCCGTCGAACGCCGTGCTGGCAGAGGAGTTCCTCGAGCACGTCGACGGCTTCTCGATCGGCTCGAACGACCTGACGCAGTTCACGCTCGCCCTCGACCGCGACTCCGGTCTGGTGGCGGACCTCTTCGACGAGCGCGACCCCGCGGTCAAGGCGCTCGCCTCGATGGCCATCGCGGCGTGCAAGGCGGCCGGCAAGTACATCGGCATCTGCGGCCAGGGGCCCTCCGACCACCCCGACTACGCCCAGTGGCTCGTCGAGGAGGGTATCGACTCGGTCAGCCTCAACCCCGACACCGTGCTCGAGACGTGGCTGTTCCTCGCGGGAGAGAGGGAGCCCGCCTAGGCGGAACCGGGCGCCTTCTCTCCGGGCCGAAGTGGGGAATCACATCCGCGCGTCCGGCGCCGTCCGCTTTCCTGGGTGGGTGAGATACCTACGAGCGTTCACGCTGGCGGCGAGGCTCCTGGGGGCCTCCTTCATCGCCTTCGCGCCCCTCGGTGCGGCGGCCGCTCCGCCCGGAGAGGAGGAGCCGCCGGGCTTCTCGTTGAGGGTCGAGCCCAGCAGCATCGTCGTCGTGCAGGGCGAGGGCTCCGAGGCCTCGGTGACCGTCGTGCCCGAGGAGGGGTTCGCGGGTGAGGTCGCGCTCGCCGTCGGTCGGCTCCCGTTCGGGGTGACCGGCGCGGTGGCGGACGACGGCACGCTGACGCTCTCGTTCGGAAGGCACGCGCACGTAGGTGACCAAGCGATCGTCTTGATCGGCACGTCGGAGGACCAGACCGAGTCGGCGACCTTGTGGGTGAGGGTGCGCCAGTCCCGCCCCGTGGCGGCGGCGTTCGCGCACTCGCTGGCGGTGGACGATGACGGGACCCTGTGGGCGTGGGGCCAGAACACCCGCGGACAGCTCGGGCTCGGCGGAACTGACGTCCAGCCGACCCCGACGCGCGTGCCCGGTGACCAGGGATGGCTCGCAGTAGCCGGCGGCCGAGAGCACAGCATCGCCCTCGCCGCCGACGGCAGCATCTGGACCGCCGGCAGCAACCAGCGCGGGCAGCTCGGCGTGGCTGGAACCGAGCACGCGAGCTTCCAGCGGGTCGGCGGCGACTCCGATTGGGTGGCCGTCGGCGCCGGCGACTACCACACGTGGGCGATCAGGGCCGACCGCAGCCTGTGGCTGTGGGGCCAGAACCGCTACGGGCAGCTCGGCAACGGCGCCACCTCTAGCGTGGATGCCCCTAACCGCGTGCCGGGCGAGGGTTGGATCGCGGCGGCAGCCGGCGCCGACCACACCCTCGCGGTGAGGGACGACGGCAGCCTCTGGGCTTGGGGCTACAACGGCTACGGCCAGCTCGGTCCCGACGGCGGCGGGGGCCAGCGCGAGCCCGTGCGCGTCGGCACCGACTCGGACTGGCTGGTCGTGACGGCCGGCAACTCGAGCTCCCTGGCCCTGAAGCGCGACCGGACACTGTGGGCCTGGGGTCAGAACAACGGCGGCCAGCTCGGCCTCGGGCACAACGATCACGAGCCGGCCCCGCGACGCGTAGAGCTCGCCGAAGACGTCCTCGACGCTGCGGCCGGCACGAACTTCACGGCCGCGCTGACCGCGGGCGGCGTCCTGTGGGCTTCGGGGTCAGGGAACGCCCTGGGCGTCGGGGAGCAGGGCAACGTCAACCTCTTCACGCGCGTCGTGGTGGGCGCGGACTGGGAGTACGCGACGGCGGGCGGGACGCACGTCCTGGCCGTCACCGGGGACGGGCTGCTCACCGCCTGGGGCTCCAACGATCACGGGCAGCTCGGCCACGGCGCCGCTTCGCCGCGCGGCAGCGGGGCCGTTACGGGCGTGAGCGTTCGCTGGCCCTGAGCCTCAGCGGCAGGCCTGGTATCCGGAGTCGGTGCTGGGGAAGCCGGGGACGGGGTGGAACTCGAACGCGTACCCGCCCTGGTACAGGTCTAGGGCCAGGACGCCGGGTGAGTCGGCGAACATCACCTCGCTCATGGGGTGCTTGGCGTAGCCCGGGTAGAGCTGCTTGCCCCCCGTCCCGACGATGAAGTAGGGAACCCCGCGCTCGTCGTCACGGGCGCCGCTTGGGTCGAGTGGCGCGAACCTCTCGTAACGGTGCTCGTCCGCGACGAGCATGAGGTCGACTCCGGCCTCGTAGGAGGTAGTGAAGAAGTCGGTCATCGTCTCTTCGCCGTCGTTGCGCCCGGCGTTGAATAGTGGATAGTGGACGGCTACCAACGTGCACCGCTCGCCGGCCTCGGCTAGCTCTGTGAGGAGCCAGTCGTGCTGGGTGGAGCCGGCGGCGCAGCCGCCGCCCGCGACGAACTCGCACACGCCGTTCAGTAGGATCACCTTCCAGGCGCCGAGGTCGAACGAGTAGTAGCCTCGCGTCGGGTCGGCGGCGGCCTCGGGCAGCCGGTCCCACACGGCCTGCTCCCTGAAGTAGCGGACGTAGCCCTTCGCCGTCGGGTCCGGCCCGTACTCGTGGTTGCCGAACATGGGCATCACCAGGTGGTTCAATCGCCCCCAGGACGGGTGGTACGACTTCATGAACGCCGAGTAGCCACCGTCGGTGTACTGCAGGTCTCCCAGTGCGATCACGGCGTCTGGCTCGAGCGAGAGCGCGAGCGCGGCTGTGGCGGCTTGCACGCAACGGCCGTCCCTGCCCACACCTTCGTTGAAGTAGGCGTCGGTAGGAGAGCAGGCGATGTCACCCGCTGCGACGAGCCTCACGAAGTCGGGATCGGGCTCTGGCTCGGGTTCAGGGTCTGGGTCAGGCTCAGGGTCTAGGTCAGGCTCTGGGTCAGGCTCCGGGTCTGGGTCAGGGTCTGGGTCAGGCTCCGGGTCCGACTCCGGCCCTTGCGCGTCGTGCAGGACGATCGCCACCTGGACCTGCTTACGCAGTGGCGGATCGCTCTGGAGGAACGCGGTGATCCGCACCGTGCCAGGCGTGGCGGGCGCCGTGTACACCGCGCTGGCGCCACTCTCGTCCGCCGGAGCGATGGTACCGGCAGACGCGGACCAGCGCACTGCGTAGACCGGGAGCCCAGCGGACATGGGAACGGTCGCCGCTAGCATCACGGTCTCGCCGGCGGGGATCTCCGTCGGGTACTCACGGATATCGATGGAGAGGATGGATTGTGTGCATGCGGCGAGAGCGGCGATCAGCACCAGCGCTGGTACGGACGATGGAAAGAAGCGGCAGAGATGACGCACCCCCCGGTGTCTCATGCTTCTCATGTACCACGGCTGCCGCTGGTAGCGGTCCGACGACCGTCACAGGCGCGGCGCAGAGCGTCCAGAGGTCACGCTAACGAAGGCGGCGCCCCTCCCGGAGCGCCGTCCCTCACGCGATTTCTTTGGTGGAGCTGAGGGGATTCGAACCCCTGACCTCGTGAGTGCGATTCACGCGCGCTCCCAACTGCGCCACAGCCCCAAGCGCTCAGTAGTGTACTACGCCTGGCGCCGGACCGGGTAGGCCGGAGGCGGATGCCGCCTCCTCGCCGCAGGTGACGGTCCTACTCGCGGTCCAGCATGTGGGGGAGGGGGTCGATCGGCGTCCAGGCGTAGTCCTCGCCCTCGACTGGCAGCGACACCTCGAAGTGCAGGTGAGGAGCCGTCGCAGCTGCGTTGCCGGTGTTCCCCACGTAGCCGATCACCGTGTCGACGCCGACGCGCTGACGGCGCTCGAGGCCCTCGGCGAAGGCGTCGAGGTGCGTGTAGAAGTAGCGCACGCCGTCGTCGCCGATGACCGTGACGGAGAGGCCCCCGCGCCCGGACTCACCGATCCGCCAGACGGTGCCCGGCGCCGCGGCCCTGACCGGCGTGCCGCGCGGAGCCATGATGTCCACTCCGGCGTGCAGGCGCTCCCCGCGAGGGTCGCCGAAGCTCGCAGGCACGTCGGCGACACGCACGCCCTCGACAGGCATGAAGAACACTGGGATGGGCGCCGGGGCCGCCACTGCCGTGAGGTCGTCTGCCGCTTCCGCCTCAGCGAGCTCCGCCTGCGGCTGCTCCGGTGGAGCATCGAGCCCCGGAGCCGTGGGCGCGTCTCCGGCCTGGGCCTGGTCCGGAGGCTCCTCCAAAGACTCGAACGCGGTCTCCTGCTCTGCGGCAGCCTGTCGTTCGGCATCGGCAGGCACGGCGGTCCGGACGTCGCTCGTCGCGGGCGGTGCAACGAGCTCGACCGCTGCCGGGTCGGGCGGCGCGCTGCCCGCCTCCGTCGGAGGTGGAGCCAGCAGCAGCGTCGCAGCGGCCACGAAGGCCAGCGCAGCGGGGAACACCCAGGCCATGGACCGAGCGTAGTGCGGGTACCTCGTGGCCTCGTGCTGACCCGCGTGAGACGCCGTTTACGCGCCTCTTATGGGCCCTTCACCCTGGCGCTCGTCGACGGTCGCATCCGGGCCTGCACTTGACGCCGAACGCGTCAGTCGTATAGACATCTAGACAAGCTGACAGCCAAGCGCTGCCGAGGCTGAGAACCATCCGAGAGGAGGACTCATCGCCCTGCGCCAGGAAGCACCTCTCTACGCGCGCATCGCCGCCGACCTGCGCGACCAGATCGGCAGCGGCGAGCTGCGGCTGGGCCACCAGGTGCCGAGCGAGGACGAGCTGCGCCGGCGCTACGGCGTCTCGCGCATGACCGTGAGGCATGCCGTCGACCGCCTCGTCAACGCGGGTCTCGTCGTGAGGCGGCAGGGGGTAGGCACTTTCGTCGCCAGCACGAAGGTCGAGCGCGTGGCGAGCAGCTTGCTCGGGTTCGCCGAGGACGCCCAGGCCCACGGCCTCGACCCGGCGACCGAGGTCCTCTCCCAGGCCTTCGAGCCCGCGGGGGAGCAGGACGCCGGGCTCCTCGAGGCGAGCCCCGACGACACGGTCTATCGGGTGCAACGCCTCAGGTCCATCGGCGGCGAGGCGATCGGCCTCAACACGGTGGTCGTGGCCCCGGCCTTCGCCCGAGCGCTCGAGCGCATCGACTACGTCGCGTCGTTCTACCAGGGGGTGGCGACGGCCCTGGGACAGGAGGTGAGCCACGCCGACCAGACGATCGAGGCCACCGTCACCGACGGCAAGACGGCCAAGCTGCTTGGCACGCCGGCGGGCTCCGCCATGCTGCGCGTCACTCGGGTCACCTACCTCGCCGACGGCCGACGGGTCGGTCTGACCCGCACCCTCTACCGCGGCGACCGCTACTACCTCTCCGTCACGATCCGGCGCTCCGAGCCGGGCGCGTCGGGATGAGCCGACTCACTCAGGCGGTGACCCGAAGGTCGCGGGCGCCGGAGCACCGCCGAACCCGCCTCCAGCCCGCGACCCCGCAGGCCTCCTCGGAAGGGAGAGAACGATGAACTCGACTACCACGACGATCCGCCCGGACCTGGTGAAGGTGGTGCGGGAGCTCACCCGCATGTGGCCGGCTCTGCTGGCCCTCCTCCTGCTCCAATCGGCCTTCCAGCTCGCGGCCGCACAAGGCGACTGCCCCCGGGGCGAGCTCGACGCGCGCTTCTGCGACGCCGATGGCGACATGCTCGCCGACCCACCCGCCGACGCCGCGGACCTGCTCGACCCGCCGGTCCTGATCTTCACGTACGCGCCGACCGAGGACCCCGCGGTCTACCAGGGGGTGTTCGTGGAGTTCATGGACTACCTCTCCGAGCTCACGGGCAAGCAGGTGCAGTACTTCCCCGTGCGGTCGTACGCCGCCCAGATCGAGGCGATGCGCGCCGGCCGCCTGCACGTCGCGGGCTTCGCCGCGGGGTCGGTGCAGGAGGGCGTGAACATGGCCGGCTTCCACCCGATGGCGATCATGGCCGACGACAACGAGGAGTACGGGTACGAGATGGAGATCATCGTGCCCAAGGGCTCGGACATCCAGAGCCTCGAGGACCTGCAGGGCCGCCAGCTGGCGTTCGTCTCGCCCACCTCGAACTCCGGGTACAACGCTCCGGCCGCCCTGCTCTACTCGGAGCTGGGCATGCGCCCCAACGTCGACTACGAGACCGCCTTCTCCGGCTCGCACGACAACAGCATCCTCGGCGTGGTCAACGGCGACTACGAGGCGGCCGCCATCGCCTCGAGCGTCCTGCGGCGCATGGTCGCTCGCGACCTGCTCTCGCTCGACGACCTCGACTTCGTCTACGTCTCGCAGACCTTCCCCTCCACTGCGTACGGCGCTGTCTACAACCTGACCCCCGAGCTGCGGGAGCAGGTCCGCGAGGCCTTCCTGACCTTCGACTGGACTGGCACGGCGCTCGCCGAGGAGTTCGCCGACGTCAGCCAGTGGATCGCGATCGACTACCAGACCGACTGGCAGGTGCTGCGCCAGATCGCGGCCGCCGCCGACGCGATCGAGTAAGGGAGGCCGGGCCGTTCTCGAGATCCATGGCCTGACCAAGCGCTACGGGCGTGGCGACACGGCCCTGCGCGGCGTCGACCTCGAGGTGCCGGCCGGCCAGGTCATGGCCCTCATCGGCCCATCCGGCGCCGGCAAGAGCACCCTGATCCGCTGCGTCAACCGCCTCGTCGAGCCCACCGAGGGTCGGGTCCTGCTGGGAGGGCAGGACCTGACCCTGCTCGGCCGCCGGGAGCTGCGTCTCGCCCGGCGCCGCATCGGCATGATCTTCCAGGAGTTCGCGCTGGTGGACCGCCTCACGGTCATGGAGAACGTGCTCTCCGGCCAGCTTGGCTACGTGGGGTTCTGGGCCTCCTACCTCCGCCGCTTCCCGCCCGAGACCGTGCGCCGCGCCTTCCAGCTGCTGGACCGCGTGGGCATCGCCGAGCACGTCGACAAGCGCGCCGATCAGCTCTCCGGCGGGCAGCGTCAGCGCGTCGGCATCGCCCGAGCCCTGCTGCAGCAGCCCGAGCTGCTCCTCGTGGACGAGCCGACCGCCAGCCTCGACCCGAAGACGTCGCGACAGGTGATGCGGCTCCTCGTCGAGCTCGCGAGCGAGCGCGGCCTGGCCACCATCGTCAACATCCACGACGTCGCGCTCGCCAAGCAGTTCGTACAGCGCGTCGTTGGCCTACGTGCAGGCGCCATCGTCTTCGACGGCGCTCCCGACGACCTCGACGACGACGTGCTCACCGAGATCTACGGCGAGGAGGACTGGTCGGCCACGCCGGAGGACGCCGTCCACGCCGAGGCCGCGACGCCCGCCTGGGAGCCGGTGTGAGCGCCGTCTCGAGCGGCGGGATGGCCCCGGACGGCGCCGCGCGCCTGTACCCCGACCGCTGGCGCCCGCCGGCGCTGATACCGAACGCCCTCCTGCGTTACGGCCTCTACCTCGGGGCCGTCGTCTACCTGGTGCTGGCGGTCGGCAGCATCGACGTCAACTGGACGCGCGTCGTCCAGGGAGCGGAGAGGGCCAGCCGCCTGTTCGCGAGCTTCCTGCAGCCGGACTTCGCGTCGCGCTGGGACTTCATCCGCGTCGGCGTGCTGGAGAGCATCACCATGACCGTGCTGGCCACGGTCCTCGGCATCGCCCTATCCGTGCCGTTCGCCTTCGGGGCGGCACGCAACATCTCGCCTCTGCCCCTCTATCTACTCTCGCGCGGCGTCATCGCGGTATCGCGCAGCTTCCAGGAGATCGTCATCGCGATCTTGTTCGTCGTCATGGTCGGCTTCGGGCCGCTGGCTGGCGTGCTCACGCTCGCCTTCGCCACCATCGGCTTCCTCGGGAAGCTGCTGGCCGAGGACATCGAGGACATCGACCGGGACCAGCTCGAGGCGATCCGCTCCACCGGCGCCAACTGGTTCCAGCTCATGGCCTACGGCGTGCTGCCCCAGGTCAGGGCGCGCTTCGTCGGGCTGTCGCTGTACCGGCTCGACATCAACTTCCGCGAGTCCTCCGTGATCGGCATCGTGGGGGCCGGCGGCATCGGCGGCGCCCTGAACACCTCGATCTCGCGGTACGAGTACGGCACCACCAGCGCGATCATCCTGATCATCGTCGCCCTCGTCTGGCTCACGGAGCTCGTCTCCGGCGTCATCCGGAAGCGGGTGCAGTGACGTGCCCGTGACCGTGCGCGGCGGCGAGCGCGTCTGGGAGCAGCGCGACCGGCGGCAGAGGCTCCTCACCTACCTCGCCTGGCTCGTCGGCCTCGTCGTGGTCGCGATCTGCTTCCGCTTCGTGTCGGGCCAGACCTTCTGGTACTTCGTGCTCGACGCGCCGCAGCAGGGAGCGGACCTCGTCTCCCGCATGTTCCCGCCGCGCTGGGGCTACGTGCAGCGCCTGTGGGAGCCCCTGTGGGACACGATCAACATCGCCACGCTCGGCACCCTCCTGGCGCTGATCGTCAGCGTGCCGGTCGCGCTGCTGGCGGCCCGCAACACCACGCCTCACCCGGTGCTCCGGCAGTTCGCCATGCTCGTCATGGTCTTCTCCCGGTCCGTGAACGCCCTGATATGGGCGCTCCTCATCGTCTCGATCATCGGCCCCGGCGTGCTGGCCGGGATCCTCGCCATCGCGCTGCGCTCGGTAGGCTTCTGCAGCAAGCTGCTCTACGAGGCGATCGAGGAGATCGACCCGAAGCCGCTCGAGGCGCTCGCCTCCACCGGTGGCACCGGCGCGCAGACGGTGGCGTACGGCATCGTCCCGCAGGTGATGCCCGCGTTCGCCGGCATCAGCGTCTACCGCTGGGACATCAACGTGCGCGAGTCGACGATCGTCGGACTGGTCGGTGCTGGTGGTATCGGCCTGCAGCTCGACGCCAGCATCAACGCGCTGCTGTGGTCGCAGGTGACGGTCATCTTCCTGTTGATCATCGCGCTCGTGATCGTGGCCGAGTGGGTCTCTGCCAGGGTGCGGGGCGCCATCAGATGACGCGGCCCGAGGCCGTCCTGGAGGACGTGGACACCGTCCTGCTCGACCTCGACGGCTGCGTCTGGTTCGGCGAGGAGCTCGCTCCCGGCGCCGCCGAGCTCATAAGTGACCTGCGCGCCGGCGGCCTCAGGGTCGGCTTCCTGACGAACATCAGCCACGGCCGCGCCACCGACGTCGCGGCGAAGCTGCGCCGGCTCGGCGTGCCCGCCGCCGAGACCGACGTGCTCATGCCCATCGAGGCGTTGGCGTCGCACCCCCGGATGCTGGCGAGGCCCCGGACGTGGGTCATCGGCAGGGGAGAGGTGCGGGCCGCCGTGGCCGAGATCACGCCCCTGAGCCCTACCCCGGAGGACGCCGAGCTGCTCGTCCTCAGCCGCGACCCCGAGATGCGGTACGCGGACCTCGCGGACGCCCTGCAGGTGCTGGTCGGCGGCGGCGCCCTGCTTGCCCTCAACGTCGACCTGGTGGTGCCAGTCGACGGCGGCCGCCTGCTGCCGGGGAACGGCGCCATCGCCGCCGCGCTCACCGCCGCCTCCGGCGTCGAGGCCGAGGTGGTCGGCAAGCCGTCGGCCTTCTACTTCCAGGCGGCGCTCGAGCGCTTCGGCGCCCGGGCGGCGCGGACGCTGATGGTCGGGGACACGCTCGACTCCGACATCGCCGGCGGGGCGGCGGCCGGGATGCGGACCGTGCAGGTGGGCGTCTCGCCGCCCTCCCGGCTCGACCCACCGCCCGTACCCGACCACGTGATCGAGGGCCTGTCCCAGCTGCGCGGCCTGCTGCCGCTCGGGCTGCTGGCGCCGGACGGCTGAGCGTACGGCGCCCCGCGAGCGGCTAGTCGCGCAACGCCTCGGGCAGGAGCTCCTGCGGGAAGTTCTGGAAGGCGACGAGCCGGGTGAAGCGCTCCACCGCCCGCGTGCCCACGGACGTAGAGCGGCCGTCGGAGGAAGCTGGGAAGGGACCGCCGTGGACCATGGCGGGCCCGACCTCCACGCCCGTCGGGAACTGGTTGACGATCAGCCTCCCCGCCTTGTCGACCAGCACGGAGAAGAGGGCCTCGGCCGCCCCGCCGGGCTCGAGCTCGAAGCTCTCGCCGTGCACGGTGGCGGTGAGCTGGCCCTCGAGCCGGCCGGCCGCCTCCGGGAGCGCCTCGGCGGCCTCGTAGCGCACCAGCAGGGTGGAGGGGCCGAAGACCTCGGCGAGCAGGTCGGGGTCGCTCGCGAGGTCGGCGAGCGCCACCTGGTGGAGCGTGGCCACGGCCTCGGTCGGGCCGCCCTCCGCCTGGCCGGAGGCGAGCAGCTCGGCGCCGGCGCGCTCCAGGCTCTCGACACCGCGCTTGTAGGCCTGGCAGACGCGCGCGTTGAGCATCGCGCCGGGGCCCGTGCCCTTGGTGAGCTTCACGAGCCGGTCTGCGATCTCGTCGCCGCCGGCGTCGGCCGGCAGGAACGCCACGCCGGGGTTCGTGCAGAACTGGCCGACGCCCAGCGTGAACGAGGCGTGGAGGCCCTCGGCGATGTCCTTCGGCCGCGCGGCTGCGGCGCCGGGCAGCACGAACACGGGGTTGACGCTGCCCATCTCGGCGTATACGGGTATCGGCTCCGGCCGCGCTGCCGCGAGGCGCACGAGCGCCAGGCCGCCGCCCCGCGAGCCGGTGAAGCCGACGGCCTTGATGGCCGGGTGGCGCACGAGCTCCTCGCCCACCTCGATGCCGTCGTCGTAGAGGAGGGCGAAGACCCCTTGCGGCATGCCGGTCGCCTCGGCTGCCCGCAGCACGGCCTCCGCCGCGGCGGCGGAGGTGCCGGGGTGCGACGGGTGGGCCTTGGCCACGACTGGGCAGCCCGCCGCCAGCGCCGAGGCCGTGTCGCCGCCAGCGACCGAGAAGGCGAGCGGGAAGTTGCTGGCTCCGAACACCGCGACGGGTCCGACGCCGCGGCGCAGGGAGCGCACGTCGGGCTTGGGGGCCGGCTCGCGGGCGGGGTCGCCGGGGTCGATGCGCGCGTCGAGCCACTCGGAGGAGTCGAGGAGGTCGGCGAACATCTCGAGCTGGGACGTGGTGCGCGTCAGCTCGGAGCGCAGGCGCGCTTCGGGCAGGCCGGTCTCGCTGCCGGCGACCGCGACGACCTCGTCGGCGGCGGAACGTAGCTCCTCAGCGATGCGCCGCAGGAAGCGCCCCCGCGCGGAGGGCGAGAACGCGGCGAACCTGGGGAAGGCCCGGGCCGCGGCGCGGGCGGCCTCGTCGACCTCGTCGCGGGTGGAGACCGCGAACTCCCGGCCGACGAACGTGCCCGTGCGCGGGTCGGTCGCCCGGAACACCCGCGCGGGCTCGGTCTGAGGCGTTGCGGCGCGCGTCACGCCGCCAGCCCCTGGAAGGCCCGGCGGGTCATGCCACGGCCTCCAGCGCAGGCCGGGAGGCGAGGGCCTCCTCGAGCGCGCTCAGGGTCTCCTCGCGCTCGGCGCCCTCGAGCACCAGGCGCGGCCCCCGCAGGCGCTCGGAGCCCCAGCCGACCTCCTGCTGCACGAGCTTGATCTTCTGGACGAACTTCGTGCCGACGTCGAGGCGCAACAGGGGCAGGAACCAGCGGTAGAGGTCGGTAGCCTCGCCCGCCCGGCCGGCGACGGCCAAGTCGAAGAGGCGCACGGACTCGTCCGGGAAGGCGTTGACGAGCCCGGCGATCCAGCCGCGCGCGCCGGCCGCCACCGCCTCGACCACCACGTCGTCGACGCCGACCAGCACCGTGAACTCCTCGGGCAGCAGGGCCCGCAGCCAGGTGACGCGACGGACGTCGGAACTCGACTCCTTGACCGCGTTCATGTGCGGGTACTGCGCGTACAGCTCGGCGACCTGCTCGGGCGTGAAGTCGGTGCGGTAGGCGAGGGGGTTGTTGTAGAGCATGCACGGGAGCGACGTCGCCTCGAGCACCGCGGTCACGTGGCCGCGCATCTCGCGCCAGTCGCTCGAGTAGACGTAAGGCGGCAGGACCATGAAACCGCTGGCGCCCGCCCTCTCCGCGTCGCGCGCGAACCGCGCGGCCTCGGCGGTCGAGAGCGACGACACCGCCGGCACGACGGGCGCGAGGCCGTCGAGCTCCTGCGCGAGGCGCTCGATCGCGCGCAGCTTCTCCTCCGTACTCACCGTAGCGCCCTCGCCGAGGGAGCCGAACGGCACGATGCCGACCGAGCCGGCGTCGACCAGCCAGCGCGCGTGCCGCGCCAGCAGGTCGAGGTCGACCTCCATGTCCTGCGTGAACGGCGTCGTGATCGCCGGGATGACCCCTGTCCAGCTCACCTGCATGCTCCGCTCCTCCCGGGCCGCCATGGGCCCGCCTTACTCCTGCCTACACATACAATCCTTGGGCGTGATGGCGCACCTCTCGAGGCCGGCGGCACGGCTGACCGTCATCGACTCCCACACCGGCGGCGAGCCCACCCGGGTCGTCGTGGCCGGTGGGCCCGACGTCGGCGGCGGTAGCGTCGCCGAGCGGCTCGTGCGGCTGCGCGACGAGCACGACTGGTTGAGGCGCGCCGTCGTCAACGAGCCGCGCGGCTCCGAGGTGCTGGTGGGAGCGCTGCTGTGCGAGCCGCAGGACCCCACTTCGCTGGCCGGGGTCGTCTTCTTCAACAACGTCGGCTACCTGGGCATGTGTGGACACGGCACCATCGGGCTCGTCGCCACGCTGGCGCACATGGGGCGCGCCGCGCCGGGGGAGCACCGCATCGAGACCCCCGCCGGACCGGTGACCGCCACGCTCCACGAGGACGGCCGGGTGAGCGTGCGGAACGTGCCCGCCTACCGCGTGCGCAGCGGGGTGAGCGTCTCCCTGGAGCGTCCGGACGGCGGAAGCTGGACCGTCACCGGCGACGTCGCCTACGGAGGCAACTGGTTCTTCCTTTGCTCCGACCACGGCCTCGCCGTCGAGCCCGGCAACGTCGCGGTCCTCACGGAGGCGGCGCGGCGCATCAAGGACGCTCTGGCCGCTGGAGGGGTCACGGGCGAGGGGCACGAGATCGACCACGTCGAGCTGTTCGGCCCCAGCCCGGTCGCCGACGCGAGGAGCTTCGTGCTGTGCCCGGGCGACGCCTACGACCGGTCGCCATGCGGCACGGGTACCAGCGCCAAGCTCGCCTGTCTCGCCGCCGACGGGCTGCTGGCGCCCGGGCAGCAGTGGCGGCAGGAGAGCGTGATCGGCAGCGTGTTCGAAGCGCGCTACGAGCCTGCACCGGGCGGTAGCGTGCTGCCGACGATCACCGGGCAGGCGTTCGTCACCGCCGAGGCCACGCTGCTGCTCGACCCCTCCGACCCGTACGTCCACGGCATCCCGACCGGCGCCGAGCGGCCGTGAGAGCCGTCGTGGTCGGCGCCGGGGTCGTCGGGCTCTCGTGCGCGCACCACCTCCTGCGCGCCGGACACGAGGTCCTGGTGCTGGACGGGGCGCGGGAGGCGCACCAGGGGACGTCGTTCGGCAACGCCGGCATGGTCGTGCCGAGCCACTTCGTGCCGTTGGCGGCGCCGGGCGCCGTGGCGCAGGCGCTTAGGTGGCTGCCGGACCCGGAGGGGCCGTTCCGCGTGGCGCCTCGCCCCTCTCTGGAGCTCGCCAGGTGGGGTTGGGAGTTCTGGCGCGCCTCCGGCGCTAGGCGGGCCGCGGCCGCGGCCCCGGTGCTCCTGGCGCTCGCGCGCGCCAGCCGCTCGGCCTACGAGGAGCTCGAGCGCGAGGTCGGCCCGTTCGGCCTCCGTCGCGACGGCCTGCTCATGCTCAGCGCCACCGAGCACGGGCACGCCGAGGAGGCCGCGCTGGCGGCTCGCGCGCGGGCGCTCGGCCTCGACGTCGAGGTGCTCGGCGCCGACGGCGTCGCGCGGCTCGAGCCGGTAGCCGGCTACGCGGTGGCGGGCGGGGTGCACTACCGCGACGACGCCCACCTCGACCCGAGCGCGCTGATGGCGCGGCTGCTCGCCAGCGTCCGCGAGCGCGGTGGCGAGGTCCGGTTCGGCGCTGGCGTCTCGGCGGTGCTGACGCGCGCCGGTCACGCGATCGGCGTCGCTGGCGAAGGCTGGCGGGAGCTGGCCGACGTCGTGGTGCTCGCCGCCGGCGCCTGGTCCGCGCGCCTGGCGCGGACCGTGGGGCTGCGCCTGCTGCTCGAGCCCGGCACCGGCTACAGCCTCACGGCCCCGGCCCCTGAGAACGGCCCCCGGCTGCCGGCGATCCTCACCGAGGCGCGCGTGGCCGTCACCCCGCTGGGCCGCTCCCTGCGGGTGGGCGGGACGATGGAGCTGGCCGGCTTCCCCCGCGACTCGGAGCCCGCCAGCCCGCGCCGCGTGAGGGGGATCCTCTCCTCGACGGCCCGCTACCTGCCCGGCCTCGACCTCGGCCCGTTCTCCGCCGCCGCGCCGTGGCGCGGGCACCGGCCATGCTCGCCCGACGGCCTGCCGTACCTCGGCGTCCCCCGGCGGCTCCCCGGTCTCGTGGTCGCCACCGGTCACGCCATGCTCGGCGTCAGCCTCGCGCCCGTCACCGGCGCGGTGGTCGCCGAGCTCGCCTCCGGCGGGTCGCCGCGTCTGCCGCTGCAGGCGCTGCGTCCCGACCGCTACGCCTAGAGCGTCGGCGCTGGCCGCGCCGCGCTCGCGGACGCCCGGCGGTAGCATTGGCCGGGCGTGGAGACGAAGCGCTGGGACCGCAACTTCTGGCTGGGGGTGATCAACGGCGTCTTCGTCGCTGGCGGAGACGCGTTCTTCCACGGCAGCCTCGTCCTGGCCCCGTTCCTCGCCGCCCTCGGCACGTCTCCCGTCGTGATCGGCCTCATCCCGGCGATGCGGGTCGCCCTCTACTTCCTGCCGCAGCTGCTCGTCGCCAACCGGCTCTCGCACACGCGGTACAAGCTGCCCCTCTACCGGGTCACGTCGACCACCAGGAACCTGGCGTTCTTCGCGATGTCGCTGGCGGTGCTGCTCGGCACGGGTCTGTCCCCTGGGATGATCGCTGCCGTCGTGGTGGCGATGGTGGCGATCAACGCCACCGCGGGAGGCATCGGGGGCGTGCCGTTCGCGGACGTGACGGCCAAGGTCGTGCCCCACTCCCGCCTCGGCACCTTCTGGGCCGCCCGCAACGTCATCGGTGGCCTGCTGGCCCTGGGCTCCGGCGTCGTGGTGCGCGCGGTCCTCGAGTCGGACATCTCGTTCCCGCGGGACTTCGGCTACCTGTTCCTGTTCGGGACGGTCCTCGCCTCGGTCGGCAACGGCGCGTTCAGCCTCATCCGGGAGCCGCCGGGGGAGCCCGGCATGCGCCGGCCGCTGCTCGGGATGCTGCGCTACGTCCCAAGCCTCGTGCGCACCGACGCGGTGCTCCGGCGGTTCCTCGGCGCTCGCTTCCTCGGGCTGCTGGCGCTTCTCGCCGAGCCCTTCTACGGCATCCACGCGCTGCAGAACCTCGGAGCGCCCAGTGGGGTGCTGGGTACCTACGTCATCGTGGCGACGGCCGCGTCGATCGTGGCGAACTTCGCCTTCCGCGTACCATCGAACCGCGGGCGGAACCTGCTCGTCCTGCAGATCGGGTACGCGAGCATCGTCGTCTCACTGGTGCTCGCGCTGCTCGTGCGCGACCACCGGGCGTTCGCGCTGGTGTTCCTCTTCTCCGCGATCGGCAACGCCGGCGTCGGCACGGCGGCCTGGAACCTGCTCTACGCGATCTCGCCCGCCAACGAGAGGGCCCTCTACATCGGGCTCGTCAACTCGGTGCTCGCGTTGCCCTCCCTGGCGCCCGTGGCCGCTGGCGCCCTCATCATCCTGCTCGACCTGCCGGTCCTGTTCGGCGTGGGGCTCGCGTTCGGCGTCACGGCGCTGCTGGTTTCCCTGCGCATGAGGCGGGTGCACGAGCTCGACCAGGCCGCGCTCAAGCCGCCGGCGACGCCCGCCGTGCAGGAGATCCTCGAGGAGGCGAAGGCCGTGGCCGAGGAGGCAGAGTCCGGTGACCACCAGGACGCCCCCGCGCACGCCGAGGACGACGCCTCGAAGGTCGAGACGGACGGCGACGGGCGTTGAGCGCCGCCGCCGCGCCCGGCCGTCAGAGCCTGACGAACTCCTCGGTGTTGATCACGAACACGATGGCGCCGCCGACCGGCACCTCCATCGGCTGGCTGGCGAACACGCCTTCCAGCGCGTGGATGGGAGAGCCGGCGGTGACGACCTTGGTGCGCTCCCGGCAGGTGGCGTGCAGGATGGCCTTGACGTCCTCGACCTTGTGATCGTCGACCCCGATGAGGACGGTCGTGTTGCCCTCACGGAGGAAACCGCCCGTGGAGGCGAGCTTCGTGGACTGGAAGCCACGCTCCCGAAGGACTTCCTGCAGGCGGCCGGCGTCGGCGTCCTGCACGATGGCGAGGATGAGCTTCATGTTGCGGACATGCTAGCAGAGCGTGAGCCACGCGGCCGGCGGTAGGATGCGCTCGAAGGGTCAGGGAGTGTGAGAGAGCGCCGCTACGTCGTCGAGCTGACGAAGCCCGTGGCAGCCTCGAGCCTGCCCGCGGCCGCTCTGCACATCGCCGGGCGGCTGGGGCTCGAGGTGCCGCGCGTCGTCACGCTGCTGCAGGGTCGCGTCGGCCCTGTCACCAAGCCGGTGCTCGCGCCGAAGGCCGACGCCATCGCCGCCGTGTTCCAGGAGGCCGGGCTCGACGTCGCGGTCTACGACGCGAGCGCTGCCCCGGACGAGACGCACTGGGACACCGAGGTCCGCCCGCCAGCGGCCGGGCCTCCGGCCCCGACCTGGGAGGCGGTCGAGCCGGAGGAGGCACCGGCCCAGGACCAGTCTCCCGTCCGGTTCGAGGAGCCAGAACCGCCGCCTCCCACGGACGCGCACCCGGCGGCGCCCAGCCCGGGCGACTACGAGTTCGACCCGGCCCCATCGCTCGGCGACCTCGACCGCTGGGACGTCGACGACCCATGGGGCGGCCAGGACCCCTGGCGCCAGTCGGCGTACGAGCCACGCTCGGCCGAGGGTGAGGTCGACGACGTCACGGTCGTGGCGGCCCCGCGCCCTGGACCCGCCGAACCGCGGGAGGGGTCGGCTCGTGCCGCCGTCTCGCGCCTGGTCTCCGAGGTCGGCGGCGACGAGCACGCCGCTCGGGACGTGCCGCTCGCCACGCGTCAGGTGGGTGAGGACCTGCCGTTGCCGCCGGCGCCGGGGGCCGTCACGGTGCGCTCCGGTCTGTGGGAGGCCGGTCGTGGCGAGGGCGGGGGCCGCCGGCCGTTGCGAGGGGTCCTCCTCGTGGCACTGGGCGTGGCCCTGGTGCTGCTCCTGGCTCTCCAGCTCCTCTACGGCGCGCGGGACGGCCGCACCGGCCCCACCTACGAGGACGGCCTGCAGGCCTACCGGGCCGGCGAGTTCACCGTCGCGCGGCGCATCTGGGAACGGTCCGCGGAGGACGGCTCGGTGCGTTCCGGCTACATGCTCGGCTACCTCGCGCAGCACGGCCTTGGCCGGCCCTGGAGCTTCCGGGAGGCCGCCGAGCGTTACCGCGTCGCCGCCGAGGCCGGCCTCCCCGACGCGCAGCTCGCGCTGGGGGAGCTCTACCTCGAGGGGCTGGGGGTGGAGCCAGACGCCGGCGTCGGCGCCGAGTGGGTGCGCCGCGCTGCGGAGGCGGGCCAAAGGCAGGCGCTGCAGCGCTACGGCGAGCTCCTCCTGCATGGGGTGGGGGTGGCGCAGGACTTCGACGCCGCCCTGGGTTCGTTCGCTTCCGCCGCGGAGCGCGGCTCGGAGCGCGCTGCCGACTACCTCGCGCTGGCCGACCACCTGCGCAGCACGGCGTTTCTGAGCGGTCCATGAGGGACCGGGCTCATCTCCTCAAGATCGGCCCATCTGACGTTGGTACGTTACCGCCGATGACGAACCTCAGGTCCCTGATCGCCGCGCTGGCCGCACTGCTGCTCGCGGCCGCCTCGCTTGCTCAGCAGGGCGCGGCCAACCCCATCCAGCTCCGCACCGAGATCTACATCGTCAGCCTCGTGACCCTCGCGAACGGCGGGCAGGAGGAGCGGTTCACGGCCGCCACCGAGGCGATCCCGGGTCAGGTCATCGAGTACCGCATCTTCGCGACGAACGCGGGCGAGACGACGCTGCCTGCCGGCCGCGTGACGATCACCGGCCCAGTCATGGACGGCTTCGAGTTCGTGCCCCGTTCCGCCACGCCGAGCTCGGACCGCGTGCTGACCGAGTACTCGCACGACGGGACCACGTTCGGCATCGCTCCGTTGCTCGTGGGCGAGGGCGCTGGCCGCCGCGTCGTCGAGCCGGAGGAGTACCGCGCCGTGCGCTGGACCCTGCTCGAGCCGCTCGAGCCGGGCCAGGAGGAGCCCTTCTACTACCGGGTGCTGGTGCTGGAAGACGAAGGCTAGCCTAGGTCCTCGTGCCAGATGACGGCGGCGCCGGCCCTCGATGGGGCCGGCGCCGCGCCGTAGGATCGGCGTGGAGCCTCGCTAGTCCGCCGCCGTCTCGCGCTCCTGGTACTGGAGCTCGTAGAGCTTGCGGTAGTAGCCGTCGTCGTTCTTGAGGAGCTCGAAGTGGTCGCCCTCCTCGATGATCTTGCCCTTGCGCATGACCATGATCCGGTCGACGTTCTGGATCGTCGAGAGCCGGTGCGCGATGACGATGCTGGTGCGGCCCTGCATCAGCTTGGCGAGGGCGTCCTGGATGAGCTCCTCGGTCTCGGTGTCGACGTTGGCCGTCGCCTCGTCGAGCACGAGCAGGATGTCGGGGTTCTGCACCAGGGCCCGCGCGAAGGCGATCAGCTGCTTCTGTCCGGTCGAGAAGCCCGCCCCGCGCTCGCGCACGACCGTGTCGTAGCCGTCGGGTAGGCGCGAGATGAAGTCGTGCGCGTTGACGAACTTGGCGGCCTCCACGACCCGCTCCATCGGGATCGAGTCGTCGCCCAGCGTGATGTTGCTCCTGACGGTGCCGGAGAAGAGGAAGGGGTCCTGCAGGACGATGCCGACGTGGCGCCTGAGCTCGCCCTGGTCGTAGTCGCGGACGTCCTTCCCGTCGATCAGCACGGCGCCGCGCTGTACGTCGTAGAAGCGGCTCACGAGGCTGATGATCGTGGTCTTGCCCGCGCCGGTATGGCCCACGAACGCCACCGACTGGCCGGGCTCGATCGTGAAGTCGACGCCTCGCAGCACCCAGTCCTCGTCGTCGTACGCGAACCAGACGTCGCGGAACTCGACCTCGCCGCGGAAGCGGTCGTCGAACGTGGCGACGACGTCCTTGTCGACGATCAGCTCGGGGGTGTCGACCAGTTGGAAGATACGCTCGGACGAGGCCATCGCCGCCTGCAGGATGTTGAACTTGTCCGACAGCTCCTGCAGCGGGCGGAAGAACATCGAGGAGTACTGGATGTAGGCGACGAGCATGCCGATCGTCACGAAGCTGGTGAAGGGGTCACCGATGAGCGTGGAGCCGGCGAAGAAGAGGATCAGGCCCATGGCGACGGCCGAGGTCAGCTGCACCGTCGGGTGGAACAGGCTGAACCACCGGACCTGCTCGATGTTCGCCTCGAGGAGGTCGAGGTTGAGGTCGTCGTAGCGCTTGGCGTTGCGCTGCTCGCGGTTGAAGAGCTGCACGGTCTTCATGCCGGACAGGTTCTCGGCGAGGTAGGCGTTGGAGATCGACGTGCGGAGGCGCACGGCCCGGTAGGCGGTGCGCTGCTGCAGCCTGATGTAGTTGAGGGCGAAGAACAGCACCGGCATCACCGCCAGGGTGATCAGCGCCAGTCGCCAGTTGATCGTGAACATGTAGACCGTCAGGCCGACGATCATGCCGACGTCGGCGACGAGCCCGACGAGCCCGTCGGTCATCATCTGCTGGATCGCCTCGACGTCGCCCGTGATGCGCGTGATCAGCCTCCCGACCGGCGTGCGGTCGAAGAAGCCCATGTGCAGGCGCTGGATCTTCTTGAAGATCTCGCTGCGGATGTCGTAGACGATGCGCTGACCGAGCCAGGCGACCAGGTAGGTGTAGCCGTAGCGCAGGCCGAAGTTGAACAGCCTCAGGCCGAGGTAGGCCGCCACGACCCACAGCAGCCCGTTGAGGCGCTCGTCGACCGTCAGAGAGGCGAACGGCTCCTGCGCGGCGACGATGTAGCGGTCGACAGCGATCGCGATGAGGGCGGGGAACGCCGGCACGAGGACGCTGTAGAGGAGCAGCAGCCCCACGGCGAGCGAGAACGGCCCGCGGTAGGGGCGCAGGTAGCCGAGGAGCCGGCGCATCATCCCCTGGTCGTAGTCCTTGACCAGGGCCTCGCCTTCCTCGTCGAGGACGCTGTCGCGCTTCAGGCGCTTGCGGCCTGAGCGGCGGTTGGCGCGCCTCTCTTCCTTGGCCCGCTCGACCGAGTAGTCGGGCAGGTCCATGTCGGTCAGGCGCTTGGGCCTCGCGGGCACGGCGGCCGCGCCCTGGTCGAGCAGGTCGCGCTCCAGGTGGTCGGCCATCAGGCTGCCTCCAGGTCCGCTTCGAGCTGCTGGCGGCGGTCGATGTCCGCGTACCAGCCGTCCAGGGCGACGAGCTCGTCATGGGTGCCCTGCTCGACGACGCGTCCCTGCTCGAGAACGTAGATGCGGTCGGTCTCCTTGAGGGCGCTGACGCGGTGCGCGACGATCACGGTCGTGCGGTCGGCGTTGACCTTCTCCAGTCCCTCGAGGATCGCGGCCTCGGTCTGGGTGTCCACGGCGGAGAGGGCGTCGTCGAAGATCATCACGGGCGCGTCCTTGATCAGCGCGCGCGCGATGGCGGTGCGCTGGCGCTGCCCGCCGGAGAGCGTGACGCCGCGCTCGCCGAGGCGCGTCTCGTACTTGGCCGGGAAGTCCTCGACGTCGCCGTCGAGCTGAGCCAGCCGCGCGGCCTCCTCGATGCGGGGCATCAGCTCCTCGATCGGCGCCTGCGGCACGCCGTAGGCGATGTTCTCCGCGATCGTGTCGGAGAACAGGTAAGGCTCCTGCGGCACGATGCCGATGAAACGGCGTAGCACCTCGACCGGGTACCGCCGCGCGTCGATGCCGTCGATCAGGACCTGGCCGGAATCGGGGTCGTCGACCCTGGCGATGAGGCGACCCACGAGCGTCTTGCCGGAGCCGGTCCGGCCGGTGAGCCCGACCGTCTCGCCGGGCTCGATCACCAGGCTCACGTCGTCGAGGGCCCGCACGCCGTCGAACGCCACCGTGACGTTGCGCAGCTCGATGCGGCCCTCGATGGAGGTGAGCGAGTAGTCGGTCAGCTCGGTGTCCGTCACCTGGGGTTTGGCGTCGAGGATCTCGCGCAGGCGGTTCCAGGACGTCGTGCCGCGCTGGACGATGTTCCCGATCCAGCCGAGGGCGATGAGCGGCCACTGGATGCCCTCGAAGAGGAACACGAAGCTCGAGAACTGACCGATCGTGAGGTCGCTGCCGATGCCGAGCACGAGCCGGCCGCCGACGAGCAGCAGCAGCGAGATCGTGAGCCCGAACAGGAGCTCCATCAGTGGGAACAGCGGCCCGTCGACCCGGGTGAGCGAGAGGTTGCGGCGGATGAACTCGTCGTTGAGGTCCTGGAAGCGCGAGATCTCCCGCCGTTCGATGCCGAAGCCCTTCACGACGCGCATGCCGCTGAAGTTCTCCTGGGCCATGGCGGAGATGTCGGAGAACTGCTCCTGGACCTTCTGGTAGCGGCGGTGGATGATCCGCAGGAGTACGTAGAACGAGATGGTGATGAAGGGCACCGCCGTCAGCGTGACCAGCGCCAGGGTCGGCGAGAGCGAGAACATGCGGTAGAGGGTGAAACCCAGCAGGAGGGTCGTGTTCAGCCCCTGCATCAGCCCTACGCCCACGAGCATCCGCACGGCGTTGAGGTCGGCGGTGAGACGGGCCATGAGGTCGCCTACGCGGGTGTTGTCGAAGTACTGTCCGTCCAGCCTGGTGAAGTGCCGGAAGATGTCGTGCCGGATGTCGAACTGCGCTTCCCAGCTGGCGCCGAGGATGATGCGCCTCACCATCGTCATCGAGACGACGGAACCCAGCGTGACGAGCACCAGCAGGCTGATCTGCTCGATGAGCAGGGGCATGGTCAGCGCGCCCGCGCGCAGCCCGTCGATAACGCGACCCGGGATGAGCGGCACGAACGTCGTGAGGTAGGCGTTGACTACGACGAGAGCGCCACCTACCAGCAGGAGTGCGCGGTGCTTGCGCAGGTAGGGCGCGAGGTCACGGATGGTGCTGATCACTTCGCTCCTATGCGGCTGAGAAGGGGGCTCGAGGCTCGCCCGCGAGACTGCGCGGGCCGGGCCGGACGGCGCCGCTGACGCTGGGGCGCGTTACCTCGCTCATCGGCGCGCGCCAACATTGCCGCCGGCCACTATAACCGTTCAGGGGACGAGCAGAAGGTCCCCGTAAGGCACCCCGCCGAGGAAGAGCTCGAACGTGAGCGGCCCGGGGTCCGCCGTCACGTGCTCGCCTCTGAGGATCTCTCCGCCTTGGACGCTGCGGGTGTCGACCAGCGTCCGCTCGCCGTCGAGGGTGGTGGCGTATACCTGCGCCGTCGTGCGCCCGATGCCGGGGAGGATCGTCCAGGCGTACGCGAACGCCCGCGGCTCTGGCTCGCGCACGACGGCCCGCACGCCGGGGTCGCGCAGCGCGACCGGATGCACGTTCACCATGAGCAGCAGCTGGCGCTCTTCGCTCGGTGCCAGGGGTGGTGGAGACTGAGCCACGACCGTGCCGGCCGGCAGCGACCGCGTGACCACGCGTTGGACCTCGACCCGCCAGCCGGCGGCCTTCGCGGCGGCCTCCGCGTCCTGACGTGATAGGCCCACCAGGTCTGGCGACCCGCCGCCGCCCTGCGCGGCCGGGGTCCCGGCCTGGACGACCAGCCGCAGCGTCGTCTCCGACACCGGCACCGGACGGTGAGGCGAGGGCGACTGCGAGAGGACCTCCCCGGGGAACCCGCTGGCGCTCGACACCTCGTCGACGAGCACGCGGCCGGGGTCGAGACCGGCGACGATCGCCATCTCCCTGGCGTCGTCCACGGTCATGCCCACGAGGTCCGGCAGGAAGGTGAGTCGCGGGGCTGGCCCCGCCGACACGAGCACGTCGACGGCCTGTCCGGCGCCCACGGGCGAGCCCACCTCGATCGACTGGGCCAGCACCACGCCGGCGGGGGCCGAGGCTGGCACGCGCGACGCGTCTCCCAGCTCCAGGCCGGCCTCTCTCAGCACAGCGCGCACCTCGTCGGGGAAGACCAGGCCGATGAGCGCTGGCGCTGTCGTCTGCTCGAAGAGGCCGGGGGAGAGCGCGTAACCGATCCTCACGCTGCGCCCAGGCCGTAGCTCGGAGCCCACCGGAGGGTCGACGCTGACCACCTGGCCAGCGGCGCCGTCGGAGGGGACCGCGGCGGCGGTCACCGCCAGCCCCAGGCCGGCGAGGCGGTCGGCGGCCGCGCGCACGTCGGTGCCGAGCACGTCTGGCACCGTAACGGCGGCGTCGACGACCCGTCGCTGGAACGCCCCGAGGCCGAGCGCGAGCGCCAGCACCAGGAGCACGCCTGCGATCGCCCACGAGAGCGAAGCCGGTGAGAGGCGGTCGAGCGCGGCCGGTCCCTGCCCGCCCCGCAACGGACGCTCGGGGCGCGCCACCGGCTCGGGCGTCGCTGGTACGCTCGCGGCGCCGTCGAAGCCGAGCCCGAACAGCTGGCGCCGGCCCCCGCGCCCGCGGATGTCGGCCGCGGGCGCCGGGTAGCCGTGCTCCGCCAGCAGGGCGAGCAGCTCCGGGTCCTGCGTCGGCGACAGCCCGGGCTCGGGTTTGAGCCAGGCGACGTAGTACGCCCCCGGCCGCGAGATCACGTCGTGCACCGCGGCCTGGCCGGCCAGCTTGAGCCGCTTCAGCAGCCGGCGGTAGCGCTCGAACGCGGCCTCCTCGCCGGCGGGCAGGTCGAACCACTCGACCCTCACGGGCGTGCCGTCAGGGGCGATCGCATCGATGTGCGTGCGCCCCCCCTCGAGCTGCCTTTGGCCGACGATCTCGTACTTGCCGTCGAGCAGCGGCACTCAGGTCCCCTCGGTTCTCAGTCGCTCAGCAGGCTAACTCAGGCCCCCGGCTCGCGTGCGGGACGCGGCTCGAGACCGGGCCCGGCCACGCCCCTCCCGGGCTCGGCGCTACGCCTGGCGCGCTCCTCCTCGGCCGCGCGCCGCTCGCGCTCCTCGGCCTCCTGGAGCCGGCGCTCGGCCTCGACGGAGGAGTCGACGACCCACTCGACGATCTCCTCGACCGACGCCCCGTCCTGCGCCATGGCGAACGCCTTGTGCACGAGCTTGCCGTCGATCGTCTCGCGTTGGAGCAGCGCCTGGGCGACGGCCTCGACCGCCGTCCAGTTCGCTTCGATGAGCGTGCCGGTCTCGGCGTACGCCTCGGCCAGGATCGCCTGGACCTGCCCCTCGAGCTCGCGGGCGGTCTCCTCGCTGAAGTCCTTGCGGCGCGAGATCTCGCCGCCGAGGAAGATGGGGCCCTGGTCGGAGCCCCAGGCGACGAACTCCGACTCGCCCATGCCCATGTCGAGCACCATCTGCTTCGCGAGGTCGGTAGCCTGCTTGAGGTCGTTGCTTGCGCCCGACGAGATCGTGCCGGTCACGCGCTTCTCGGCCACGCGGCCGGCGAACGCGACGACGAGCTGCGACTTGTAGCGCGCGACGTCGTAGAACATGTCCTCCTTGGCGAGCGGCGCCATGAAGCCGCCCGCGCCGCCGCGAGGCATGATCGTCACCTTGCGGATCTCGCCCAGAACGGGCATGGCGGCGTACGCGACCGCGTGGCCAGCCTCGTGGTAGGCGAGGATCTTGCGCTCGTGCTCGGAGGGTACGAGGCTGCCGCGCCGCAGGCCCAGCGTGATGCGGTCGAGCGCCTCGTTGAAGTCGTTCCAGCTGATGATCTGCTTGTTGCCGCGGGCGGCGATGAGGGCGGCTTCGTTGGTGAGGTTCTCGAGGTCGGCGCCCGAGAACATCGGGGTCGCCTCGGCCAGGCGGCGCAGGCTGACCTCCTCGGCCACGGGCTTGTTGCGGACGTGGACCTTGAGGATCTCCTCGCGCTCGCGCTGCGTCGGCAGGCCGATCGTGACCTGGCGGTCGAAGCGGCCCGGGCGCAGCAGGGCGGGGTCGAGGATGTCGGGCCGGTTCGTGGCCGCGACGATGATGACGGACGTGTCCTTCTCGAAGCCGTCCATCTCGGAGAGGATCTGGTTGAGGGTCTGCTCGCGCTCGTCGTGGCCCCCGCCGATGCCCGCTCCGCGCCGGCGGCCGATCGAGTCGAGCTCGTCGATGAAGATGATGGCCGGAGCGGCCTTGCGAGCCTCCTCGAAGAGGCTGCGCACGCGGCTGGCGCCGACGCCCACGAACATCTCCATGAACTCGGAGGCGCTGACGGTGAGGAAGGGCACGCCGGCCTCGCCGGCCACGGCGCGAGCGAGGAGCGTCTTGCCCGTTCCCGGCGGGCCGACGAGCAGCACGCCCTTGGGGATCTCGGCGCCGATGCGCAGGTACTTCTGGGGGTTCTTCAGGAAGTCGACGACCTCGACGAGCTCCTGCTTGGCCTCCTTGTGGCCGGCGACGTCGTTGAAGGTGGTGGAGACCTTGTTCTCCCGCCCGAACGTCTTGGCGCGCGACTGGCCGAACTGCATCACCTGGTTCGGCCCGCCCTGGGCCCGCATGAAAATGAACCAGAAGAAGCCGATCAGGATGGCGATGGGGAGGATCGAGCCCACCAGGATGCCGATCCACTGCGGCGGGTTGCGGACCACGACCTCGGGCACGCTGCCGCGCAGGTCCTCGAGCAGGGTGTCGGTGATGATGACGGTGGTCCGGAAGTTGCGGATCGCCTGCGGTTGGCCGTCGACGGTCACCTGCGTCTCGGACTCGAGGTCGCCCGTGATGTTCCCGGTGTTGCGGTCGATCACGACCGAAGCGACCCTGCCCTCCTGCACGAGGTTGGTGAAGGTCGAGAAGGTGATCTCGCGGCTCGAGCCGCCGGCGTTGAACTGGTTGAACACGAAGATGCCCAGGATCAGGAGCATCACGAGCAACCAGGGGTTGAATGATCGTTTCAAGTCCTAGCCTCCGGCGTCCCGACCGGGGTGAGGGCCGGGGGCGGGCGCGGGCGAGGCCCATCTCCCCGCGCGGATGAGTGACTCGGAGGGTAACACCTACGTATGAAAAAGCGCTGTAAGGCACGCGAGGTCGAGGGCAGGAACGGCTTCACGGCGGCGCGCTCGGCTAGTCGAACGAGTAGCCCTTCGGGACCGTCACGAGCCCGCTCGGCAGCACCGTCAGGCCCCTGGCCCTGTCCTCGGCCGGGTCGACCCCCAGCTGCGTGTCCGGCGGGATCGTGACGTTCTTGTCCACGATGGCGTTGCGGACGACGCTGCGGCGGCCGACCTCGACGTTGTCGAACAGCACGCTCCTCTCGACCGATGCGTAGGAGTTGACGCGCACCCGGCGGAACAGGACCGACTCCCTCACCGTGCTCCCGGAGACGATCACCCCGCCCGCCACCAGCGAGTTGAAAGCCTGCCCGCGTCGGTCCTGCGCCTCGTGGACGAACTTCGCCGGCGGTGAGTACTCCGCCGAGGTCCTCAGGGGCCACTCCTCGTTGTAGAGGTCGAACTCCGGCTCGACGGCGACGAGGTCCATGTTCGCGGCCCAGTAGCTGTCGAGCGTCCCGACGTCGCGCCAGTAGGTGTTCGGGCCCTGCTGGCCCGGGATGGGGTTGCGGGCGAAGTCGTAGGCGAACAGGCGCCTGCCCTCCTGGAGGGCCCGCGGCAGGACGTCCTTGCCGAAGTCGTGCTCCGAGCCCTGGAGGCCCGCGTCCTCGCCGAGCATGTCGACGAGCGCGGAGACGCTGAACACGTAGTTGCCCATGCTCGCCAGGCAATGGGTCGGCCGACCGGGGATGGGGTTGGGCTCGGCGGGCTTCTCCTGGAACTCTGTGATCGCCCAGTCTCGGTCGACCTGCAGGACGCCGAAGCGGTTGCCGTCCTCGATGGGGGTCGGGTAGGCGGCGATCGTCACGTCGGCCCGGTTGTCGAGGTGGTACTCGACCATGTGGGAGATGTCCATCTTGTAGATGTGGTCGCCCGAGAAGATCGCCACCAGGTCGGCGCCTGAGTTGTCGACCAGGTGGAGGTTCTGGTAGATCGCGTCGGCGGTGCCCCTGTACCACTCGGCGCCGAGCTCCTCGTAGAGGTACATCTGCGCCGGGGCCAGGGTGATGAAGTGGTCAGAGAGGAACGCGCCGAAGCGCCAGTTCCGCTGGATGTGCTCCGTCAGGGACTGCGCCTTGAACTGGGTGAGCACGTACATCCCGTAGATGCGGGAGTTGATCATGTTGTTGAGGGCGAAGTCGATGATGCGGTACTTGCTGCCGAACGGGACGGCGGGCTTGGTGCGCTTCCAGGTCAGGGGATGCAGGCGGGAGCCCTTGCCGCCCGCCAGCACCATACCGATGACGTTCTGCTTGCGCCCTATCATGGTCTCGAGCGCATGATAGCCGCCTCCGTGAGCGGCTCCCGGCGAACCCCACCGTGACCGAAGAAACCCTCACCTCCCAGCCGTCCGCCAGAGGCACCCTCCTCGACCTCCCCCTTGAGGACCTGCCGCTGCCCGCGGGCCTCCCCGCCTACCGCCGCGGCCAGCTCGCCGAATGGCTCTACGTCAGGGGCGAGACCGACTTCGGCGCCATGACGAACCTGCCCCGCGACCTGCGCGAGCGGCTCGCCGCCGGGCCCGGTGCCGACCCGTTCGCGCGGGTCATGCGGTTCCCGTCGCGCGACGGCTCGGTCAGGTACCTGTTCACGCTTCACGACGGCAAGCAGACCGAGGCCGTGTACATGCCCTACGCCGGACGGCGCACGGTCTGCGTCTCCTCGATGGTCGGCTGCCCGGCCGGCTGCGCGTTCTGCGCCACCGGGGCGCTCGGGTTCGGGCGCAACCTCACGCGCGGCGAGATCACGGGTCAGGTGCTCGCCGTCGCGCGCGGCGAGGGCGTCGAGCCGCGGAGCGTCCGCAACGTCGTCCTCATGGGCATGGGGGAGGCGCTCCTCAACTACGCCGAGGCGCTGGCGGCCGTGCGCACCCTCGTCGACCCGCGGGCGCTGGCGATGTCGGCGCGCCGCATCACCCTCTCCACGGTCGGGCTGCCGTCGCGCATGCGCAGGCTGGCGGACGAGGGTCTCCCGCTCGTGCTGGCGGTCAGCCTGCACGCGCCCGACGACGAGACGCGGCGCCGGATCATCCCGACCGCGCTCGCGAACCCCGTCGCGGAGATCGTCGACGCGATGCGTTACTGGCAGGAGAAGGTCGGCCGGCGCGTCACGATCGAGTACACGCTGCTCGCCGGCGTCAACGACGCCGCCTCGCAGGCGCGCCAGCTCGCGCGGCTGCTAACAGGCCTCGACGCCCACGTGAACCTCATCCCCTTCAACCCCTGGACGGGCTCCGGGTTCGAGCAGAGCTCGCGGCGCCGGACCGACGCGTTCAGGACGCTCCTGGCCGGCGAAGGGGTGTCCGTCTCGGTGCGCTTCAGCCGGGGGCGCGACGCCGGTGGCGCCTGCGGCCAGCTGGCCCTCAAGGGCTCGAGCGCGGCCTGAGGGGTCGGCGCCCATAGCGGGTTTGTGCCGTCACCGACGGCTTTGTTGCGTAGGTTCCACCGTGCCGGATTTCACAGGTCGCCAACGGCCCCTCGGATAGACTCGCGGCCGAGACTCTGATCTTCTCACCCGGCGCTCACGCGCTTGACGTTCTGGAGGCAGGCATGTTCATCGGTAAGTGCAGGCGGAGCGCGATGTTGGTGCTGACGGTCGCGGCGACGACGCTGGCCCTCGGGACCGCCACGGCACAGTCGAACGTCGCCCAGCTGCGCGCCGAGGTCCAGGCCAACCCCGGCAGCGTGCTCGCCTGGGTCGCTCTCGGCAACGCGCTCTACAACGCCGGGCAGCACGACGACGCCAAGGGCGCGTTCCTCGAGGCGATCGCGCTGGACTACCGCTCTGGCGACGCCCACTACGGGCTCGGCCTGGCCGAGTTCGCACGCGGCGACTACCAGGCCGCCCTCTTCGAGTTCACCGAGGTCACCAGGCTCCACCCGGACAGGTTCGACGGTCACTTCAACCGCGGCGTGACGCTGGCGCGGCTGCGCCGTCCCCAGGACGCCGCCAGCTCCTTCCGCTCGGCGCTCTCGGAGGCCGACCCCGAGGCCACCGCCGAGGACCGCGTCCAGGCGCACATCGCCCTAGCCGGCCAGCTCGAGCTCGCGGGCGACTTCTCCGGCGCCGCCCAGGCGTACTCCGACGCCCTCCAGTTCGAGCCCGAGGACGCGGACTTCATCCTGCGGCGCGGCCAAGCGCTGCACAACGCCGGAGAGGGGCTCGTGGCCCTGCCCGAGCTCACCGAGCTCGAAGCCCGCAGCGGCGACTACCGCGTCAGCGCCCTCATCTCGGACATCTACGTCGGCCAGGGGCAGATCGACTACGCGATCTGGTCGCTCGAGCGCGCGCTCGAGAAGGCCAGGGAGGCCAGCGACCGGGCAGCGGAGGCGAGCACGCTGATCAAGCTCGGCACGCTGCAGCGCAGCCTCGGCCGCGAAGCCGACGCCGCCGAGTCGTACCGGCTGGCCGCCGAGGCCGATCCCGCCTCGTGGGAGGCCCAGTACAACGTCGGCGTCACGCACCTCGAGAACGGCCAGCCCCAGCAGGCGCTCGCGGCCCTGAACAGGGCCGAGCAGCAGGGTGGGGAAGGCCGCCCCGAGGTCGCCCTCGCCCTCGCGACCGCCCACGACCAGCTCGCCCAGCCGCAGCAGGCCCTCGCCTACGCGCAGCGCGCCAGCGCCGGGATCGGCGGCGAGCAGGCGCTCGACGCCCGCTTCATCGCCGGCCGCTCGCACTACCGCCTCGGCGACTTCCGCGCCGCCAACGAGGAGTTCCGCGCCGTACTGCAGGGCCGCCCGTCGCAGGCGGGGGCTCACATGTGGGCCGGGCTCTCCTCCTACCAACTGGGCGACTACGCCGCCGCCGTATCGAGCTTCGAGCGCGCCGTGCAGCTCAACCCCAACAGCATCGAGGCGCGCGCCAACCTCGGCGCCGGCTACCTGGCCGCCCAGCGCTACCAGGACGCCGAGAGCGTCTACACCCTGCTCGTCGAGCAGAACGACCGCGACGTCGAGGCGCTCTACAACCTCGGTTGGGCGCTGCTCTCGCAGAACCGGCGCACGGCTGCCCAGACCGCCTGGGTCTCCTCCTGCGAGCTCGGCTACCAGCCGGCTTGCTCCGCGATCACCACTTACCTGTAGCTCAGCGCTGGTGGGCGGCCTGACGGCCGCCCATCCACGCCGGCGGCGCGGGCGGCGCGGCGGCTCGAACCGGTCACTGCGGGCGGCCTCCGGGGTTAACATGGGGGAGACATGGATTGGCTAAGACGCAACTGGCCCGACCTCTTGATCGGCGTCGCCCTGATCGCGGTCATCGCCGGGATCATCGCCACGCTCGTCTCCGGGGGCTCGTTCTTCCCCGTCGGCAACCGCGGCGCTGAGCAGCCGCGCACGCCCGCTTCGGCGACGAGCGGCCAGACCCCCGGCCAGTCGCAGTCCGGCGTCACGCAGGGCGCCGAGCCCCAGCAACCCACCGACCAGCCCCCGGCCGTCGCCGCCCTGCCGGTCCAAGGCGAGCAGTCGCCGGCAGACGAGCCAGCCGGCGCCGCTGCCGAGCCCGCCGACCAGCCAGCCGAGCCCGCCTCGTCGTCCGTCGAGGCCCTTCCCCCCGCCGGCAGCCAGGCGCAGGAGCCTGCGCAGCCCGCGGCCCAGGAGCCTGCGGCCCAGGAGCCTGCGGCCCAGGAGCCGGCGGCCCAGCAGCCGGCGGCCACCCAGCCCGTCGCACCCGCCAGCTCGCTCGTCAGCACCCCCAGCCAGCCCGCTGCCGCGCAGCCGTCGGCGAGCAGCACGCCCGCTCCCGCGGCGTCGTCGTCCAGCGAGGCGCCCTACCGCGTCTCCGTAGGGGCATTCGCCAGCGCCGAGAACGCCCAGCGCCAGCGCGACGCCTTCGCCGCCGCCGGTTACCCCGTCTTCATCGGCACGCAGGGCAACCTCAACATCGTCCTGGTCGGCCCTTACGACACCGAGGCGCAGGCGCGCGACGTCGCGGCGCGCATCTCGAGCTCCGGGCTGGGCGTCAGCGACCCTACCGTCTACCGCCTCCAGGAGGACGAGCCCGCCGGGGCAGCCACCCCGGCACCGGCTGCTCCGCAGCCGGTCGCGCAGCAGCCAGCGGCCACCCAGCCTGTCGCTCAAGCGGGCGCTCAGCCCGCGGCGGAGGCCCCAGCGCCGACCGCGGCCGGGCGCTTCCTGCAGGTGGGCGCCTACGGCACGCGCGAGAGCTCCTTACCGCAGCGCCAGCGTCTCGAGGCCCTGGGCTTCGCCGTCTCGGATCGCGTCGAGAGCGGGCTGGTCAAGCTCCTCGTCGGGCCGTTCGAGGCCGCCGAGCTCGCCCCGGCGCAGGAGAGGCTGCAGGCAGCGGGGATCGAGAGCTTCGCCCGCTGATGTCTCGCGGGGGTGCCCGCGGCACCGCCAGGGGCATCCCTTCTGCCACCGTCGGTCGACTGATCACTTACCTGCGGGTGCTCAACGGCCTCGAGGCGGGAGGGGTCGAGCGCGTCTCGTCCGACCTGCTCGCCGCCGAGGCCCAGGTGTCCGCGTTCCAGGTTCGCAAGGACCTCGCCTACTTCGGCAGCTTCGGTACCCGCGGCACCGGCTACACGGTCTCGTCGCTGCGCGCGGAGCTCCGGCGCATCCTGGGGCTCACACGCGGCTGGCGCGTCGCCATCGTCGGCATGGGACGGCTCGGCCAGGCGCTCGCCGACTACCCCGGGCTGGGTGAGTACGCCTTCGAGCTCGTCGCCGCCTTCGACGTCGACGAGGGCAAGGTCGGCGAGCGCCATGGGGCCGTCGTCGTGAGGCACATGCGCGAGCTGCCAGCGGCGGCGGACGAGCTGGGCATCGAGATCGCCTTCCTCACCGTGCCGGTCGCGGCGGCCCAGCGAGCCGCGGACGCGGTCGTCCGCGCCGGCGTGCGCGGCATCCTGAACTTCTCGCCCACCGTCGTGTCGGTCCCGGCCGGCGTGAAGGTCGAGCCCGTCGACTTCCTCGCGGCCCTCAAGCGCGTCAGCTACTTCCTGCACGAGGACGCGCTGCCCGCCGCCGAGGAGGCGGCGCCGTGACGGACGGAGGGGTGGACGCCGGCGCCATGCTGGCCGACGAGCTCGCCAGCTTCGAGGCCGAGCTCGCCGAGGAGCTCCGCTCCGACGTCGGCTTCATACAGGCGATCGGCGACGACCTCGTGCGCGCCGGGGGCAAGCGGGTGCGCCCCACCCTGGCGTTGCTGACGGGTCGGATGCTCGGCGTGCAGCCCGAGAGGGCGCGCCTCGTCGCGCTGGCCGTCGAGCTCCTGCACTCCGCCTCGCTGCTGCACGACGACCTCATCGACGACGCCGCGACGCGGCGCGGCGAGCAGGCCGCGTTCCTGCGCTACGGCA
The DNA here is from genome assembly GCA_044507975.1 of Deinococcaceae bacterium. GTDB lineage: Bacteria > Deinococcota > Deinococci > Deinococcales > Trueperaceae > DASRWD01. The sequence continues at coordinate 19,420 of JBIQIQ010000003.1, read as the reverse complement.
ACGTCGTCAGCGTCATGTCGGGAGACTTCATGCTCGCTCGGGTGCTGCGGCTGCTGGCGCGCGGCGGCGACGGCGAGCTCATACGCCTGATGGCGGACGCCGCGGCCGCCCTGTGCGAGGGCGAGGTGCTGCAGTTCCAGTGCGCGACCCTCAAGGAGTGGAGCTACGAAGCGTACCGCCGCGTCAACGAGGGCAAGACGGCTGAGCTGATGGCGGCCGCCGTGGAGGGCGTCGCCGTGATGGCGGGCGCGCCCGCGGCCGAGCGCGCGGACCTGCGCCGCTTCGGGCTCGCCTACGGCCACGCCTTCCAGCTACGGGACGACTACCTCGACCTCCTCGGCCACGAGGCCAGCCTCGGCAAGCCGGTCGGGGGAGACCTGCGGGAGGGCAAGGCGACCTACCCCGTGCTCAAGCTGCTGCTGGACCACGACCTCGAGGAGGCCAGGCTCATAGTAGGGCGCCACGCCGGCGAGCCGGGCGACGTGGAAAGGATGGTCGAGCTCGTGAGGTCGTACGGCGCCGACGCCGCGACCCGCGAGCTCCTGGCGCGCGAGGTCGACGACGCGGTCTCGGCCCTGAGCCGCTTCCCGCCGTCGCCGGCCCGGGGGGAGCTGCTGGCGCTGGCCGAGCGCGAGCGCCACCGCTTGGCCTGAGCCTGGGCCGAGCGGGGCAGTGGGGCCAGCGAGCGCACGCTCCTGGGCGAGCCCCGCAGCCGGCCGACCTTCAGGCCGGAGCGGTCTCCGACTCGACCCAGTCGGCGTACGCGGGCAACGCCTCCACCGGGTGCAGCGCCACGACGCAGGGCACCTCGAAGGGGTGCAGCTCGGCGGCCCGCGCCATCAGGGCCGCGACGCGGTCGGCCGTCGTCTTCGCGAAGCCCACTACCTCCTCTTCGGACCTCACCGCCCCTTCCCAGCGGTAGACGGAGAGGCCGCGCGGCAGCAGGTTCACGCAGGCAGCGAGGCGCTCCTCGACCAGGTGCTTGGCGACCGTGGACGCGCTGTCGAGGTCGGGGAACGTCATGTACACCGAGCGCAGTTGAGCCATGTCAGACGCTACCGCCTCGGGACGCTGGGCGCTGCCGCGCGGGTCCGACCGACCTGCCGTGGCCGGACGAGGCGCTACACTCCTCGTTAGATGTCAGTTCCAGCCACCGAAGTCCTGAAGTTCTTCCACGACAACCCCGAGAAGCCTTGGCACGTCCAAGACGTCCAGAAGCGCCTCCAACTGGAGGACCGCGCCGGCCTCCGGCAGACCCTCGGCGAGCTCGTCTCGACCGGACAGCTCGTCAAGACGCGCCGCCGCACCTACGGGCTGCCGCAGGAGATGAACCTCGTGCCGGGCAGGCTGCAGGTGACGAGCGGCGGCTACGGGTTCGTGATCCCCGACGCCGGCGGCAAGGACCTCTACGTGCCGGCCGACCGCCTGGGAGGCGCCTGGGACGGGGACCGCGTCCTGGCGCGACCGAACCCGCTCAAGGCCGAGGGCGACCGCCCCAGCGGCGAGGTCGTGCGCATCATCGAGCGCGGCAGCGACCTCATCGTCGGCACCCTCGAGTACGCGCGCGGCTACGCGATCATGCGTCCCGACTCGCCGCGGCTGAGCGAGCGCGTCCTGCTCGTGCCCGAGTCGGTCGGCAAGCTCGAGGGCGGCACGCGCATCGTCGTCCGCATGGCGTGGCCCGAGGTCACGGGAGAGCCGGAGCCGTTCGGCGAGGTCGCGGAGGTGCTGGGGGAGGCCGACGACCCGGAGGTCGAGACCCGCGCCGTCATCGTCAAGTACGGCCTCAAGGCGGAGTTCGACGGGGCGACGCTGGCGGAGGCCACGTCCGTCCCCGACACGGTCACGGCCGAGCTCATGGAGGGCAGGACCGACTACCGCAAGGTGCCGACCTTCACGATCGACGGGGAGGACGCGAAGGACTTCGACGACGCGATCTCGCTGGAGCGCCTCGACGGCAAGCGCGACGGCCTGCTGCGCATCGGGGTGCACATCGCCGACGTGAGCTACTACGTGGCCGAGGGCACGAGCCTCGACAAGGAGGCCGTGCAGCGCGCCACGAGCGTCTACCTGCCCGGTCGCGTCCTGCCGATGCTGCCGGAGGAGCTCTCGAACGGCATCTGCTCCCTCGTAGAAGGCGAGCCGAGGCTGGCGCTGTCGGCGTTCATCGACGTGACCAGGGCGGGCGAGGCCAAGGCCTTCAAGCTCAAGGAGACCGTCATCCAGTCCGACGCGCGCCTGACCTACAACCAGGTGCAGGAGTTCGCCGAGGGCGGCAGGCTGCCGGCGGGCAAGCGCAAGCTCGAGCGCGACGTGAAGGTGCTCCTCAACCTCACCCAGGAGCTTCGCAAGGAGCGTATCGGGGCCGGGGCGCTCGACTTCCAGTTCACCGAGGCGAAGGTCGACGTCGACGAGCAGGGGGCCCTGCACGTCACGCCGGTGCGGAGCGACGCGGCCCGTCAGCTGATCGAGGAGCTGATGCTCCTGGCCAACCGCAAGGTCGCCGAGGAGCTCAGCAAGCGCGACGTCCCGGCCCTGTTCCGGGTACACGAGGACCCGAGCGACGAGAAGATCCTCGCCCTCCAGAAGGCGCTGGCCCGGCTGGGCTACACCCTCGACCTCGAGCACGTGACCCCGCAGGACCTGCAGGCGATCCTCAGGCAGGCGGCCGGCAAGCCCGAGGCCCAGCTCGTGAACACGCTGCTGCTACGGAGCCTCAAGCAGGCGCGCTACTCGAGCGAGAACCTCGGTCACTTCGGCCTGGCCTTCTCCAACTACCTGCACTTCACGAGCCCGATCCGGCGCTACCCCGACCTGGTGGTGCACCGCGTCGTGCGCTCGATACTCCAGCACCGTCTCTCGCCCACGCTCAAGGAGCGCATGAAGACGGACTTCCCGCAGCTGGCCGAGCACGCGAGCGAGCGCGAGCGCGTCGCGGAGTCGGCCGAGCGCGACCTGACGCGCTACTACCATGCGCGCTGGGCCAAGGAGCACATCGGCGAGAGCTTCGTGGGCGTGGTCGTCGGCGTGACGAACTTCGGCGTCTTCGTGGCGCTCGCGAACGGGGTGGAAGGGCTGATGCACGTGAGCCACCTCGAGGACGACTACTACATCTACCTCGAGGACTCGCTCATGCTCATGGGTAAGCACACCCGCAAGCGCTTCCGCATGGGCGACCGGGTCGAGGTCAAGATCATGACGGCCAACCCCACCCAGCGGCAGATCGACCTCGTGCCGGCCTCGATGGAGGTCACGGTGCCGGAGGCCGATGAGGCGCCCGCCAGGACCAAGCCCCCGGGGAAGCTCAAGGACCCGTCAGAGGGCGGCATCGACGCCGAGTTCGTGACCGGGCGCCGCTCCGTACCTGGCGCCGCAGCGCGGGCCGTGGGCCAGGACGGCGCCGGCAAGGGCCGCGGACGGCGTGGCAAGCCGGCGCCGCCCAAGACGGCCGACGCCGAGGAGGAGGCTGCCGAGCAGCGGGCTGCCGAGCAGCGGGCTGCCGAGCAGCGGGCCGAGCAGCCCGCCGCGGCCTCGGCGGAACCCGGGCGGCAGAGGCGCCGCGGCCAGCGGCAGCCGACCCGGCCGGCGCTCGAGCCGCCCGCCGAGCCCGCTCCCGAGCCTGCCGAGGCTCCCGCGCGCGCCCCCGCCTCGCGCCGGCGTCGGCGCAGGTTGGTGTTCGGCTAGACGGCCCTGCCGGGCCCGTGCCCGTGGACGGGTCCGGCGGTCTTGTTACACTCCGACGAGCCACAGCCGTGCGAGGAGCCCCGGCCCTGGGGAGGGCGGCCCGTGGATCAGCCTGGGAGGCGTTCAGATGGCTGGAGAGTTCCGCTACCCGTTGACGCGCTACTGCCTCCGCAGCGGCACCATGACGTTGCCACAGGCCATGGTCGGCCTGTTCCCGTCCGGCTCGGCCACCGCCGTCGACACGAAGACCGGCGCGGAGCACGAGCTCGACTTCATGCCGCCGCGCACCGTCACCGGTCTCGGCGAGCTGTTCCGCGAGCACCGGCTGGCGGTCAACGACGAGCTGCACGTGAGGGCGCTGGGCGAGGGTCGCTTCGCGATCACGGCCGTATCCCGTCCCCGCGCTCCCGACTACGCCACTGAAGGGGGCCTGGCGCTCCTGCTGGACGACCTCGCCGCGGCGGGCCCCCGCATGACGATCCAGGAGATCCGCTCCGTCTACGAGGTGCCGGCGGAGGTCGACCTCGAGACCGCCCTCGGCGAGGACGGGCGCTTCGCGTTGCAGGAGGGCCGGTGGGTGGGGGCTGAGTCCGTGCTCGACACGGTGGAGGCCGAGGTCGCCGAGAGCGAGGAGGCCAGCCTCCAGCTCGAGCACGAGGAGGACGAGGAACTCGAGGGCGAGCTGGTGCCGGCCGCGGCCTCGCGGCCGGTCCAGACCCAGGTCGCCCAGGCCACGCCGCCCGCGCCCGAAGCCGAGCCCGCGCACGCCCGCTTCCTCGCCGGGCCTGTGCCCACCGAGGCGGGCATGCATGGCTCGCACGCTGGACACGTCGGCCAGTCGCAGGGAGCGGCGCCCGCGCAGCCGGCGTCGTGGCAGTCAGGCGCGCTCCAGGTGGATGGCGCCGCCGCCAGCGGGGACCCGGTGGGCGCTAGCGGTGAGAGACAGGTCGGGCAGGCGGAGCCCGCGCGCCACGTCCTGGAGCGCCGCTCCCCGGGCACGGCGCCGGCCCGCCCCAGCGAGGCGTACGACGAGGACGAGGACGGGCTGGAGGCCACCGAGCTCGTGGCGAGGCTGAGACGCTTCGTGTCGCCGCTGGGCTACGCGATCGAGCCGCTGGCGCGCGGGCAGGTGAGCCTGGTCGCCTCGATGGGGCGGCGTGGCTACAAGGTGCTGGTGCAGCTGCAGTCGCGCCAGGGGCGCATCGACTGGGCCGACCTGCTCTCGAAGCGCCGCTCGCTCGGCTTCCGGCACGTTGCCGTAGTCGGTGACCACCACGCGCTCCTCAAGCTCACCGGCCCGGCCGACCTCGCGCGCGCGACGTTGTGGAGCTGGACCGGCCTGGAGAGGATGGCGACGCTGCATGCCAGCGTGCCGCTCTCGCCGGTCGACCTCGAGCCTCACTTCGAGCGCGACGGCCTCTTCGAGGAGGGGCTCGCGCGCTTCGAGAGCACCGTCGCAGAGCGCGTGGCCGAGCGCGGAGCGCTCTCGGAGGTGCTCACGCGCCTCAACCTGATGCGCGCGCCCACCGTCTTCCTCCTCGAGGACCTCGTCGCAGACCTATCGCTGCCGCGCGACCGCGTGTTGGCCATCCTCGACCGCCTGTCGGTGGCGCCGTTCCACCTGCTCGCGCGCGTCGACCACGGCGAGTTCGTGCTGAGGCAGCCCGTGGGCGGAGCGCTGGCCTCGCTGTCCGACTACGCGCTGTCGCTGCGGGAGTGGCTGCCGTCGCGCCAGCCCGAGCGCCTCACCGGCCACGGCGAGCCGCTCCTCCTGGCGGGCGACGACCTCGAGGAAGTCGATGACCTGGACGCCCTCGAGGACGCCCGACCCACCCGAGGCGGCATCACGGCCTGATCGCGCCGCGGTGAGCCGGCGGCGGCTAGTCGACAGCCACTAGCTGCCCGCGCTCGAGGTCCTGCAGCGCCCTGACGGGCAGCGGGCCCGCCTCACTGGCACGCCGCGCGGCCCCGATGGCGAGGGTCGTCCAGTCGGCCGCCTCGAGGGTCGTCACGTAAGGAACGCCGTTCTCTAGCGCCCGTCTGAGCTCGGGAGAGCGCGTCACGTCGATCAGCAGGCCGTAGTCGGGGTCGGCGCCCGCGCTCAGCTCCCCGCTGGCGACCTCGAACCCCAGCGCGGCGAGGCGGGCGGCGTGCTCGTCCAGACCCGGTCCGATCAGGCGCACAGACCCTGCCAGCGGCAGTGATGCGCCGGCGCCGAGCGCGGCGCGGTAGTAGGCGAGGTACGGGTCGGCGTCGATGCCCATGCTCTCGCCCGTCGAGAGCATCTCGGGCCCGAGCACCGGCAGCACCCCCCGGAACTTCAGGAACGGGAGCACGGCCTCCTTGACGCTGTAGACGGAGGGGCGCGGCGCCACGGTGAAGCCGATCTCGCCCAGCGTCCGACCGGCGGCGATCAGCGCTGCGTACTTGGCGAGAGGGTGACCTATCGCCTTGGAGAGGTAGGGGACGGTGCGGCTCGCGCGGGGGTTGGCCTCGATGACGTAGACGTCGCCGTCCTTGACGACGTACTGAACGTTGAGGAGGCCGCGCACACCGATCGCCTCCGCGAGCCGGCGCGTGTACTCGCCGATCGTCGCGACCGCCTCGTCGGTGAGCCGCACCGGCGGGGTCACGCAGGCGCTGTCGCCGGAGTGGATGCCGGCCGCCTCGACGTGCTCCATGACGCCGGCCACGACGGTCGTCTCGCCGTCCGAGAGCGCGTCGACATCGACCTCGACGGCGCCTTCGAGGTAGTCGTCCACCAGGATGCTCGGCTCGCCGGGCAGGTCGGCGTAGACGTCGTCGAGGTAGCGCTGCAGCTCGGCATCCGAGCGCACCACCTGCATCGCCCGGCCGCCCAGGACGTAGCTGGGCCTGACCATGACCGGGTAGCCGATGCGCGCGGCCAGGGCAGCGGCCGCTTGGGGCTGCGCGGCGATCCCGCCATCGGGCTGGGGGATCCCGAGGGAGAGGCACAGCGCGTGGAAGGCGTCGCGGTCCTCGGCGGCATGGATCGCCGACGCCGAGGTGCCCCAGATGGGAGCGCCGGCCGCCTCGAGCCCGCGCGCGAGCTTGAGGGGGGTCTGGCCGCCCAGCTGTACGATCACGCCGTCCGGCTTCTCGTGCTCGACGACGTTGAGAACGTCCTCGAGGGTGAGGGGCTCGAAGTAGAGGCGGTCGGCGGTGTCGTAGTCGGTGGAGACCGTCTCGGGGTTCGAGTTGATCATGATCGTCTCGAAGCCGGCCTCCTGCAGGGCCCATACGGCGTGGACGGTCGCGTAGTCGAACTCGACGCCCTGGCCGATGCGGTTGGGCCCGGAGCCGAGGATGACGACCTTCTGCCGGCCGGTAGGGGGCGCCTCGTCCTCCCACTCGTACGTCGAGTAGAGGTAGGGCGTGTAGGCCTCGAACTCGGCGGCGCAGGTGTCGACGGTCTTGTAGACGGGAGCCTGGTCCTTCGCGAGCCGCAGCCGCCTCACCTCGGAGGCCGGCGTGCCCGTGAGCGCGGCGACGTCGGCGTCCGAGAAGCCCAGGCGCTTGACCTCGCGCCACAGCTCCCACTTCCACGTGCTCGGGTCGCCGAGTTGCCGGATCTCCTCCTCGGCCTCGACGACCTCTTCGAGCTGCGAGAGGAACCACGCGTCGATCGCGGTCGACTGGTGCAGCGCCTGCACCGAGCGGCCCCGGCGGAGCAGCTCGAGCACGGCGGCGAGGCGCCTGGGGTTGGGCCGCAGGCGCGACTCCAGGACGGCGTCTTCGAGCCCGGCGGTCTCGGTGCGCACGTCGAGCTCGAGCGACCGCACGGCCTTGAGCAGAGACTCCTTGAACGTCCGGCCGATCGCCATGACCTCGCCGACCGAGCGCATCTGAGTGCCGAGGTCGTCCGGAGCGCCGGGGAACTTCTCGAAGGCGAAGCGCGGGACCTTGGTGACGACGTAGTCGATCGTCGGCTCGAACGCCGCCTTGGTCTCCTTGGTGATGTCGTTGGGAAGCTCGTCGAGGTGGTAGCCGACGGCGAGGAGCGCGGCGATCTTCGCGATCGGGTAGCCCGTCGCCTTGGAGGCGAGCGCCGAGGAGCGCGACACACGCGGGTTCATCTCGATGACGATGACGTCGCCGTCCTCGGGGTTCACCGCGAACTGGATGTTCGAGCCGCCGGTGTCGACGCCGATCTCGCGGATGATCGCGATGGAGTAGTCGCGCAGGCGCTGGTACTCCTTGTCGGAGAGGGTCTGCGCCGGGGCGACGGTGATGCTGTCGCCGGTGTGGACGCCCATCGGGTCGAAGTTCTCGATCGAGCAGATGATGACGACCGTGTCGTTCGAGTCGCGCATCACCTCGAGCTCGTACTCCTTCCACCCGAGGACGGACTGCTCGACGAGCACGCTGCCCACCGGCGAGTCGTGGAGGCCCTGCCTCACGATCGCGACGAACTCGGCCTCGTCCTTGGCGATGCCGCCGCCGGTGCCGCCGAGCGTGAAGCTCGGCCTCACGATGGCGGGGTAGCCGATCGTCTTCACGAAGTCGAGCGCCTCGTCGAGGCTGGTGACCATCCTTCCGGCCGGCGTCTTGACACCGATGCGCGCCATGGCCTCCTGGAAGAGCTTGCGGTCCTCGCCCTTCTGGATCGCCTCGTAGTTGGCGCCGATGAGCTTGACGCCGTAGCGCTCCAGGACGCCGAGCTCGGAGAGCCGAGCCGCGAGGTTGAGGGCCGTCTGACCACCGAGCGTGGGCAGCAGAGCGTCGGGCCGTTCGACCCGGATCACCTCCTCGACGAACGCCGGCGTCAGGGGCTCCACGTAGGTCCGGTCGGCGACGTCGGGATCGGTCATGATCGTCGCCGGGTTGGAGTTGACGAGCACGACCTCGAAGCCCGCGGCCCGCAGGGCCTTGCATGCCTGAGTGCCGGAGTAATCGAACTCGGCGGCCTGGCCGATGACGATGGGCCCGGAGCCGATGATCAGGATCTTGTGTATGTCTTCACGACGAGGCATCTTTATCCGGCGGAGTGTAACACCCGCGTCCGACCTGACCGGTGCGGCAGGGCAGTACAGGACGGCTGACTAGAGGTGCCCGGTGGCCGCCGAGGTGTCCGCGCCGTTCCGCGCCGGGGGACGGACGCTGGTGGTTATGCGGAACGCGCGCGTCCCCCTGGTCACCGTGCCTGCCTTCCTGGCGGCCCTGCGTGCCGGCGCGGTGCCGGAGGGCCCTCGGGCCGAGCTCGTCGGCGGCCGCGTACGGCCCGCCGGCGTGTCCTCTCCCTCCGAGACGGCCGTGATCGCGCACCTCGTAGCTCAGCTCGGGAACGAGGTCGCCGCCTCGGCCGGCTCGGTAGCGCTGCTCGGAGCGCCGTTGAGGCTCGGGCCCGGCGACCTGCTGCGGGCCGACCTGGCGCTGTTCCCGACCGCCGCCCAGCCAGGGGGCGCCGCCGGCCTGACCGTGGGCGGCTCCCTCGAGCCGGCTGCGGCCCTGCTCGTCGTCGAGCTCGCTCGGGGCCGCGCCACCTACGCCGAGCGGGCCCCGCTCTACGCAGCGGCTGCAGCGCGCGAGCTGTGGCTCATAGACGTGCGGCGTGGCTTCACCGAGGCGCTGCGCGCGCCCTGGCGCGGTCTCTACCGGTCACGCACGCTCTGGTACCCGGGCGAGGCAGTACGCATCGGAGCCCTGGGGCTGGAGGTGGTGCCGCTGCCGGCGGCCTAGCTCAGTCGACCTCGACCGGTTCGGCGGCAGGGTAGCTCCCCAGGTACTTGACGAACGCGGCGCGGCGCATCAGGCCCGTGAGGGCGGCGGCGACCTGCGGCTCGGCCGCGTGGCCCTCGATGTCGATGTAGAAGAGGTAGCTCCACGGCTTGTCGCGCCGGGGCCGCGACTCGAGCTTGGTCATGTTGATGCCGTGCTCGGGGAAGACCTGCAGGCAGGCGACCAGGTCGCCGGGCCGGTGGTGCGTCGCCACGACCAGGCTCGTCTTGTGCTGGCGCCCAGGTTGAAGTGGCCTCTCCCCGTGCCCGAGCACGAAGAAGCGCGTGTAGTTGAAGCTCAGGTCCTCGATCCGCTCGGCGACGACCTCGAGGCCGTAGGTCTCGGCGGCGCGGCGGCTGGCGATCGCGGCGCTGCCAGCCTCGCTCCGGGAGCGCTCGAGGAGGAGCTCCGCCGCGCCGGCGGTGTCGTACTCGGCGATGGCCTCCAGGCCGTGCTCGCGGATGAACCGTTGGCACTGGGCGAGCGCCTGCGGGTGGCTGTAGACGCGCCGGACCTCCTCGAGGCGCGTGCCGTGCGCCACCAGCAGGTTGTGATGCACGCGCACCACCCGCTCGGCCACGACGGCGAGCACCGAGTCCGTGAGCAGGTCGTAGGTCTGGTTGATCGACCCGGCGAGGCTGTTCTCGACGGGCAGGCAGGCGTAGTCGCACTCGCCCCGCACCGTGGCCGCGAAGGCGTCCTCGAAGGTGGGGTAGCCGATGGCGTCGCCGTCAGGCGCGAAGGCGAGGGCCGCCTCCTCGCTGAAGGCTCCGGCCACGCCTTGGAACGCCACGCGAGGGGCGGTCTTCACGGTCATGGCGGAGAGTCTACTCCAGCGCCTCGACCTCGCCGCGCAGCGAAGCCAGGCGGACGCTCATCTCGTCGAGCTCCTCGCCGAGCTCGGAGAGCCGGTCGAGCTCGGAGCGCACGAAGCGCGTGTACGGGCTGATGGCCCCGGCGAGCTTCTCCTGCGAGCGGGTCAGCTCGTGCTCGAACTGGCCCGAGATGCCCTCGACCAACGCCTCCTCGAGCTCGCGCATGCGCGTCGCAAGCTCCCGCTTGGCTTTCGCCCGCTGCCGTGGGAGCACGAGCAGCCCCACGCTGACCAGCGTCAGGCCGAGCAGGACGCCCGTGACGTCGAGCGCCGCCGTCGAGATGAACGCCAGGACGGCAGCCGAGAGCCCGATGCCGGCGACGTTGAACAGGCCCGTGCGGAACACCGCCTGCTGCAGCTCGTCGGCGAGCCTGCGCGACTCGGAATCGTCGTCGTAGGCGGAGATCGCCTCCTCGGCGCGCTCGCCGAGGGACCGCACGAGGGCGCGCCTGTCGTAGTCGAAGCGGCCGCCCACCTCGCCGATGACCCGGTCCTCCGACGCCGAGGTCCGCTCGTTCACGAAGCGCATGACGTCCTCCCAGAACTGGAGGTTGCGCTGGATGAACCAGTCGACCAGGTCCGAGACGGCGCGCTCGAGCCGGGCCTCGGTGTCGCGGATGACGCGCGACTCGAACTCCTCCTGGACCGCCTTGCTGTTGACGAGCTTCGGGATCCGGCGGAAGCGGACGATGTCGTCGAAGAACTCGTCGCCGCGGACCTTGACGTCCCGCACGATCTCCTTGACGCGGACGGTGTGCGAGTCGAACTCCCGGCGCATGTCGCGCTCGAACTGCTTGCGCTGCCGGTCGATCTCGTTGAGGCTCGCGCTGTCGTCTGTGAGGAGCGCGAGCCGGGCCGCCAGCTGGTCCTGGTGAACGCTGACGAGGCGCTGTCCGACGCCCAACGGTGAGAGCAGCTTCAGCCGCGCGCGCTCCGTGCCGAGGCGCTCGGCTATCGCGCGCGTGAGGGCGGGCACGCCGGACGCCTCGAGAGCTCCCTCGTCGCCGGCCTCCCGCGCCCGCTCGGCGTGCTTGGCGCTGACGAGGAAGACGTCTGGCGTGACGCCCAGGGTGGCGCGAGCGTGGTCGCGAACGTAGCGCTCGACCTCGGCGCGCTGGTCCTCGGTCTCCAGGATGTCGACCTTGTTGACGACCATGACGACCTTGCGACCCCAGGAGGCGATCAGCTCGAGGAAGCGGCGCTCGCTCTCCGTGAACGGCCGATCGGACGAGGTGACGAACAGCAGGAGGTCGGCGCGCGGGACGAAGCGCTCGGTCAGCTCCTGGTGGCGCTGGACTATGGCGTTCGTGCCGGGCGTGTCGACCAGGGCGATGTCCTCGAGCAGCGGGGCGGGGTGCGTGCGGTAGACGACCGATGTGCTCTCCTCGCGCTCCGAGGAGCGGTCGGCGTGGGTGACCACGGTGATCCGGTCGGTGGTGGGCGTGACGCCTTCCGGCATCACCTGCTCTCCGATCAGCGCGTTGAGCAGGCTCGACTTGCCGGCGTTGAACTCGCCGGCCACGACGATCATGAACAGCCCCTCGAGGTCGGCGAGGGCGGTGCGGACGTCGTCGACGTGCTTCTGGTCGGCGCCGAGCTTGGCGAGGAGGACCTGGAGGTCGGTGATGGCCTCCCTCTCGCGGGCGACGATGTCGCGGAACGACTCGGGGACCTCCAGCATCGCCGTAAGGTACCACGGGCACCCTTAACGCCGTCCTGGCCGCAACACCGCGCCGATTAGACTGCTGGGCATGCTAGAGCACGTCACGCTTACGGAGGCAGACCTCGAGGAGTTCTGCTCCCGCAACGCCGTCCCTTCACGTCTTCACCGGTTGGAAGCGCTCACCCCCACGGTCCCCGACGCGGCGGCCGCGCTCGGCACGGAACCCGAACGGATCGTCAAGAGCCTGGTGTTCCTCGCCGAGGGCGAGCCGCTGCTCGTCGTCGTCGCCGGCGAGAGCCGGGTCTCGTACCCGCTGCTCGCCTCCGCCCTCGGTCTCAGCCGCAAGCGCCTCCGGTTCGCCACGCCCGACGAGGCCCTGGCGATCACGGGCTACCGCGTGGGCTCGATGCCCCCCTTCGGCCACCGCGTGCAGCTGCCGACCCTCGTCGACGCGGCGACCGTGCCGGTCTCGGGACCGGTGTACGGCGGCGGCGGCGGGCTCAGCTCCCTGCTCGAGGTCGACGCCGCCGACCTGCACGAGGTCACAGAGGCGCGGCGCGCGGCGCTGACCTCCCGCGGGGCAGCCGGCTAGCGCGCCGCGCCTGGCTCAGCCGGGCCTGCGCCGCGTTGCCGCTCGCAGCGGGCCCACATACACTGCGGCATGCTTCACCTTCGCGTTCCTCGCCGAAGCCTTCTCGTCCTCGCGGCTTGTCTTGCTGCCGCGCTTCCCGGGGCGGCCTCGGCTCAGCTCGGGCAAGCCCCGGAGAGCATCACCGCGCAGCTCGGCGACTACGGTCTCGAGGCCGGCATCGACGCGCACGCCACCGCGACGGGTTTCACCTTCAGGGTCATCGAGTCGCTCGGCACCGCCGTCGCGGTGGAGGCCGAGGGCGAGCTGACCGACGCCAACGCGCGCTTCCTCGGTGCCCTCGTCGGGGCCGCCAGCGGCTACGGGGTCGGCATCGCCTCGCCGGTCACCGACTTCTTCCGCACCCGCTCGCAGGAGTTGGACGGCGCCGGCGAGGTCGTCGTGCAGGTCCAGGAGTTCCAGATGGCCGTCGAGGTGAACGGCGGCGAGCCGGCGCTGGTGACGGTGCGCTTCGAGCCTCAGGTCGTCGCCGAGGAGCTGTTCGGCCCCGCCGCGCACGCGCTGGGGCCCGCCGACGCCGCCTACGTCGTGCGGGAGTTCACCGACCTCCAGTGCCCGTTCTGCGCGCGCTTCGCCGAGCAGGGCATGCCAGTGGTCCGGCAGCTGCTCGAGCGCGGCGACGTGCGCTTCGAGGTCCACCACTTCCCGCTCAAGAGCATCCATCCGAACGCCACGGTGGCCGCCGAAGCCTCCGAGTGCGTGGCCGACGAGGCGCGGACCGCCGGGGGCGCCGAGGCTGGCGAGGACGCCTTCTGGACCTTCACCGACGCCCTCTACGCCCAGCAGCAGCGCTGGGCTCAGCTCCCCGACCCGATCCAGACGTTCGTCGCTATCGCCCAAGAAGAGGGGCTGACGGCGGCGGGGCTACCGATGTGCGTGAGGACCGGGCGCTTCAGCCAGGTGGTCGAGGACTCCTACCGCCTCGCCGCGCAAGAGCTCGCCCTCACGGGGACGCCGACGGTGTTCCTCGACGGTCTGAAGGTCGGCGACTACCTCGACGCCTCCGGCTACGAGCGGCTGATGCGCCTGTCGGACGCCATCCAGGCCGCCGATGACGCCTCCGAGGATTGAGTTACATTTGTGAGCATCACCGAACACCTCGGCCGCCCGGCCGACCTCGGTCTTGACCCCGGGGCGTGTGTCGAGAGGGGCGTTGGATGACCGAAGCGAGTCAGTACCCGAGCCTGGTCTGGCATCTCAAGAACACCAAGCTCTTCCAGGACCTCACGCCAGACGAGCTCGAGAAGATCACGCGCATCACGCCGTACAAGAAGTTCGAGGCGGGCGAGATCATCTACCACATGGAGGACCCGGCCGACGCCCTCTACTTCGTGCGCGACGGCATGGTGAAGATCTCGATGTACTTCCCCAACGGCAAGGAGATGATCCTCGGGCTCCTCGGCCAGTACGACATCTTCGGCGAGCTGCTCCTTCTCGAGAGCGAGAGGCGGCCGAACCAGGCCGAGGCGGTGGTCGACACCACGCTGATCGTGATGCCGGAGGAGGAGTTCCAGCGCCTACTGCAGCAGCACCCGAAGATCGCGATGAAGTTCATCCAGGTCATGAGCACGCGGCTGTGGCAGGCGCAGCAATGGCAGGCCGAGGTCGGGGCCTTCGACGCGCCTGGCCGCCTCGCCAACCTGCTCCTGCGCCTCGCGAGCGACTTCGGGGTGGAGTCTGACCGCGGCACCGTCATCGACCTCAACCTCACCCAGCAGGACCTCGCCAAGATGATCGGCGCGACGCGCGAGACGGTCAGCCACTGCCTGGCGCGCCTGCTCGAGTACGGGGCCGTGCGCAGGCGCCGCGCGCCCATCACGGTGAACGCCGAGAAGCTCCAGCAGTTCCTCGACGAGGCCAGCGAGTAGCTGCCCTCGGTCAGGCCCTCGGCTCGATGTAGGCCAGGAGCGTCCCCGAGTCCTCCTCGTCGGGCTGCGTGGCCTCGGAGACCACGTCGAGGTTGCCGTTCCTGGCGATGAACAGGGGCACCGCGCTGGCTCCGTGAACGCCGATGAAATCAGCCAGCGTGAGCTCCGGGCTCAGCTCGACCTCGACGAGCTCGGCTCCGCTCTCGTACAGCCGCTGGAGCCTCTCGAACGAGAGCCGCCGGTGCGACAGCCACAGGCCCCGGTTCTCCCCGCCGAGCTGCGCGTCGGCCGACAGGTGCTCCTGGGGCGCGAGCTGGTAGACGGCGTTCGTGCCGAAGTCGCGCCTGAACTTGATCGCGGTCAGCGCGTTCGCCTCCTCGTTCGACGTCAGCGCCACCAGCCGTCCGATGCCCGACAGCCGCACCTGGTCGTCGCTGCGGTCGGAGAGCAGGCTCCCGAAGTAGGCCGGTAGACCGTCCTCCCTCGCCGCCTCGACGTTGGCAGCGTTCGTGTCGGCCAACAGCACGCTGAACCCCCGGCCCTGCACGGCCTTGGCGAGCTGGCGAGCGACGGGGTGGGCGCCGAGGAAGACGAAGCCGCGCGGGTCGGGGTCTGCCACCCCCAACCGGGCGCCCAGCGGCTTGGCCGTCAGGCTGGCGAGCAGAACGGTCGCGACGATCACGGCGAAGACGAGCGGTACCAGCGCTTCGGCCTCCACGATCCCGACGTCGAGCAGCCTCGCGGCCAGCAGCGACGTGACGGACGCCGCCACGATGCCCCGCGGCCCGACCCAGGCGATGAACGCCGTCTCCTGCAGCGAGAGCTTGGAGCCGATGCTGGAGAGGAACACGTCGAGCGGCCGCAGCACGAAGATCACCACGGCGACGAGCAGCAGCGTCTGCCAGCTCACGGCGTCGAGGACGGCCTCGGGAGACACGTTCGCCGCCAGCACGATGAACAGGACGCTGACGAACAGGACGGTTAGGTCCTCCTTGAACGTCAGGAGCGTGTTGAGGTTGGGGACGTTCGCGTTCGCCACGATGATCCCCATGACGACCGCGGCGAGCAGCCCGGCCTCGTCCGACAGGTAGTTCGCCAGCGCGAACGTCAGGAACAGGAAGGCCATGGCCGTTACGTTGATGAGGTAGTCGGGGATCACCCTGCGCCGCAGGAGCCACGCCAGGGCCACGCCGCCGATCGCCCCGGTCACGGCCCCCACCAGCACGAAGCGGCCGAGGTGCAGGGCGATGATGCCCAGCGGCTCGTCCAGCGAGCGCAGCACCAGCGACTCGTAGACCAGGACGGCCACGAGGGCGCCCACCGCGTCGATGACGATCCCCTCCCAGCGCAGGACGCTCGCCACGTTGGCGACCGGCCTGACGATGCGCAGCAGCGGCCCGATGACCGTCGGGCCCGTGACGATGATCAGCGCTCCGAACAGCAGGGCGAGGTGGAAGTCGATGCCGACGATGAGGTAGGCGGCTAGCGCGCCTCCCAGCCAGGTGATCAGCGCTCCCCAGGTGACGAGGTTGAAGACGACGCGCCTCGTCTCGCGGATGTCGGCGAACCGCAGCGTGAGCCCGCCCTCGAACAGGATCAGCCCGACCGCGAGCGACACCAGCGGGAAGAAGAGGTCGCTGGGGAAGATCGTCGAGGGACGGACGGCGCCCAGGATCGGGCCGACGAGGAAACCGGTCGCGAGCAGGGGCAGGATGGCAGGGACGCGCCATCGCCACGCCAACCACTGCGCGGCGACACCGAGGGCGATGATGGCCGCGACGGCGAGCCCGGGGTTGGAGGTCAGTACAGCGTTCACCGGGCCAGTGTGCCATCTGCGGGCGCCGCGTGGACCCTGGCCGGCGAGCGGGTCCGTGCTAGCCTGCCTGACCCATGGAGCAGGGAAGAACCAGCGAGGAGCGCCGCTACCTGGTGAGGACCAACGACGGGGACGTCGTCGTCGTCGTGAACCCCGAGGCCGGGGGCCTGGACGACGACCTCTTCAGCTTCGAGCCCGCCACCCCGGAGTCGACGGCTGGCATCGAGATGACGACGCCGCTGTCGGCCTTCAGCGCCAAGGCGGTCGACATCATCGAGCTGCACGGCACCGGCGGCTTCGCGGGAAGCGCCGCCCTAGCGGAGATGCTGGTCCGGGAGAAGGCGACGGCCCTCCTGAGAAGCATCGAGCGCTTCGCGAAGCAAGGGCGTTGATGGGCCTTGGTCGCCTAGGCGGCGCCGTTCTCTGGCTCAGAAGCATCGAGCGCTTCGCCAAGCAGGGCCGCTGAGGGGCCGCCGGTGAGGCGGCCCGTCTCTCAGTCCTCGTCCTCGTCCTCGTCGACGAGGTCGCCCAGCCCCAGAAGCAGGTCCTTGTAGAGGG